>DOTV01000109.1:19346-22472 GCA_003520925.1 Bacteroidales bacterium
GATGAAGTCAGCCGCAAAGCAGACGCCAGGGGTATTAGAGTAACCGGTTCAGAACTCGTCGGACTCATTCCCTTAAAGTCGGTACTCGATGCAGGCAGGTATTTCCTCACAAAACAACAGAGATCTTCCGGGGTTTCGGATGAGGTACTTATCAAAATAGCTGTTAAATCAATGGGATTAAGCGATATACATGAATTTAAACCTGAGGAGAAGATTATTGAATATGTTATGGAAAATAATAATAAAAGAAGGCTCATTTCAATGAGCCTTAAAGAATTCATGAATGAAACCGCTTCTGAATCGCCGGCTCCAGGAGGCGGATCTGTATCTGCATATATGGGTTCACTTGGTGTTGCTCTTGGAACAATGGTAGCTAATATTTCAAGCCATAAGAGAGGTTGGGACGACCACTGGAAGGAATTCTCCGACTGGGCTGAAAAGGGCAAGGCAATTCAAAATCAGCTGATACAGCTTGTTGATGAGGATACTGAAGCATTCAACTTGATCCTGAATGCTTTTAGTCTGCCCAAAAAAACTGAAGAGGAGGTCACTATCCGGAAATCGGCAGTTCAGGAAGCCACCAGGGAAGCAATGCTTGTGCCTTTTAAGGTTATGGAGACAGCCTTTTCAGGTTTCAGTCTTGTGAAAGAAATGGTAGAAAAGGGGAATCCCAATTCAGTGACTGATGCAGCTGTCGGAGCGATGGCGATAAGGACATGTATCAGAGGAGCATTTATGAATGTCAGGATAAATTCTTCAGGACTCGAAGACAAAGCATTTGTAATGGATCTGATAAAGAAAGGTCAGACTATTGAATCAGAATCACTAAGGGAAGAAGAGGCTATTCTCAAAAAGGCAGAAGAGATAATCAAGCATTAGTTATTTGTTGCCTGTTGCTTGTTTTATGTTATTAAGCATATTCTGTAAATCGGAAATTCAATCTGATTTAACTGCTGGTTCAATTCCCTGAACAAAATATGAAATTATTATTAATTACTATGTTGGAATTTCCAGTTATTATATTATTTCAAAATCTGGCATTAAAAGACATAATATTTTGCCATAAAGGTTAAAAATTATTAATTATGATTTTTGTCATTTCAATTTATTGAATATCTTAGTCGTCCGTTTTTTAACCTAAACCTGAATATTTATGAAAAAAATCCTAATGATTTTAACACTGTTTCTTATAACAAGCGCTCTTGTTATAGGTCAGACAGTGCAGATTTCGGGTACTGTCACAAGTTCGGAGGACGGACTTGCTTTACCCGGGGTAAACGTTACCGTTAAGGGAACGACAATCGGAGCAATTACCGGAGCTGATGGAAAATATGTAATTTCAGCCCCGGCAAATTCCAAAGCTCTAACCTTCAGCTTTATAGGCTTTAGAACACAGGAGATTGCCATCAGCGGCAAGACTCGTATCGATGCAAATCTGGAGCAGGACATCTTCAATGTTGAAGAGGTTGTCGTAATTGCATACGGCACACAACAAAAGCGAGATATCCCGGGAGCAGTTTCTTCGGTAAATCTGGATGCTATCAATAAAGCCCCGGTGCAGAGTTTTGACCAGGCTTTGCAGGGAAAAGCTGCGGGTGTATCAATTACAATGCCGAGTGGTGCTTTAAATGCTATGCCGGTTATCCGTATCAGGGGATTTAACTCCATTTCCGGAAGCTCTTACCCTCTTGTTGTTGTTGACGGAGTTCCTATTGCAACCGGTAACTTCGGAGGATCAAACAGCGCAGAAACCAACGCTTTGGCCGATATTAACCCTTCTGATATCGCGTCGATGGATATTCTTAAGGATGCATCAGCAACTGCCCTTTATGGATCGCGTGCTGCAAACGGGGTAATTCTCATTACAACAAAACGCGGATCGGGTGCCAGAACCAAAGTCACCTATGATGGCTACGTAGGGATGACGGAACCATATCGTCTTTTTGATATGATGAATGCTGCCCAGTACATTGAACACAAGAATAAAGCATGGGTAAACCTGAGTGGTGCCACGGCTCCGAAGTTTACATCAGTCAATGATGCAAATGGCAAGCCGATCGATACAAGATGGGCCGATTATGTCTATCAGAGTGGCCTGCAGCATAATCATGCTGTAACCGTATCAGGGTCAACAGCATCCACGACCTATTTTCTTTCGGTAGGCTATACCGATCAGGAAGGTATGATAAAGAAAAACACCTATAACAGAAAAAATGCCAGGTTGAATCTCGATCATAAATTAAACAAGTATATCACCCTTGGCGTAAATATAGGTTATACGAATGGATTGAACAAGGCACCTGTTACAGGGTCATCATTTGCCACAGCAGGAGCAGCACGTCTGGCATTTGTTCTGCCTCCAAACCTGGGGCCTTACAAAACTGACGGAAGCGGCGATTTTAATATTGCCGGTTCAGCAATTGGCAATATGGGGCAACCTATCACAAACTACGGATATTACAATCCTGTTGCAATTCTTGCTCTGAACCAATATACAACTGAAACCGACAGGCTTCTTTCAACTGTTTATGCTTCTGTTGAACCTATAAAGGGACTAATACTTAAGACCAGCTTTGGAATGGACAACCTTACTTCTGAATATATGGTCTTTCAGTCACCTTTAACAGGAGATGGTTATGGTTCGAATGGTTATGTTTATAACAACAATGAAAAATTCCGCAGGTGGACATGGACCAATACTGCCAACTACAATGTTTCTATAAAAGAACTTTACAATGTCGGACTACTTGCCGGTATAGAGGAACAGAGAACTACTGATAAATCATGGTACGGACAGGCGACTAATGTTGCAGACCCGTTCTTTAAAGTTTACCAGGGATCATGGGTTACTCCGGGTACAACTGGCGGCGGTATAGGTGAAAACTATTTCATATCATATTTCGGTCGTGCATCTTTCAATTACAACAGGAAGTATTATATTGAGGGTAGTGTACGCCGCGATGGTTTTTCAGGTCTGGCCAAGGGTAATAAGTTTGGTACCTTTGGAGGGGTTTCAGTAATGTGGAATGCATCTAATGAAGGATTTATTGCAAACTCACTTGGAACCTTCTTTTCGGATATCCGTTTGAAAGCCAGCTATGGCAGGGTTGGAAATATGTCAGCTGT
>DOTV01000109.1:22786-28782 GCA_003520925.1 Bacteroidales bacterium
ACATTCTCACAGGCTGGGAACGCCGACCTCCAATGGGAATCTAGCGATAAATACGATCTGGGATTGAGTTTCGGAATTCTGAAAGACCGGATTCAGGCTGAGATAGGATATTACTATAATGACATTAATGATCTTGTATTATCGGTACCTCAGTCACCCTCAAAAGGTGTGCCTGGCAATTCAATTGCGGCAAACGTGGGATCAATGTATAATACAGGTTTAGAACTGACTCTTACCAGTTATAACATTACAAAACCGAATTTCTCCTGGACAACGAATTTTAATTTCAGTACTCTCAAAAATGAAGTTACTGCTCTGGCTCCAGGAGTTACTGAATTACTTGGCGTGACAGGCGGCCTTGAAACTACAAGCAAAACAATTATCGGGGCACCTATCGGTAACATCCTTGCAGTAGAAACAAGAGGCGTTGATCCTGAAACCGGAAGAAGAATATATGTAAATAAAGCCGGGAAAGAAGTCCTGTTCTATTTTGAAAATTCAGCCGCCACCAGATGGCAGTACAGGGATGGATCAGGAGTATCTCCTGCAATAACAACAGCAGCTGATGCAAAAGTTATGGGATCACCTTTGCCAAAGTATTTTGGAGGATTAGATAATAACATTACATTCCATAATCTTGATTTCTCACTTGGACTGACCTATGCCCTTGGCTTTAAACTATATTGCGGTTCAAAAGCAGGTCTCCGCGATCAGAGATGGTGGAACAATTCAGTTGAAGTGTATGAAACTGCATGGTCGAAACCAGGTGATATCACAAATATCCCGAAACCAGTCATGAATGATAACATTTCAAACGGATCCTCATTCCCGATCTCTGAAAACATTGAAAAGGGAGATTACGTAAAGGTAAGGACGGTTTCATTAGGCTATACCTTCAAAAAACTTCCTGCTGTTACGAATATCGAGAAAATAAGATTGTATGCACAGATCTTTAATGCTTATGTGTTTACAAACTATTCCGGCTCTGACCCTGAGGTTTCAACAAATGGTAATGCTAACCTTACTCCTGGGATTGACAGGAACACAGCACCCCAGGCAAGGACTTATACCATGGGCATAAACATTAGTTTTTAACAGAATAATAAAAATGATTATGAGAAATATATATAAAATATCAATAGCACTCTTGCTGTTGCTTACAATTGGGTGCTCTAAAGAGTTCCTTGATCCGGTACCTCAGACATCTCTTTCCGATCTGTCGGTTTTTGATACAAAGGACAGGATAGTAGCCCAGGTGAACGGGATGTACGATTATATGAATTCAGGCGCATTCCTTGGTGGAAGATATCAGGTATATGGTGATGTCAGGGCTGACAATTTCATACCAAGCAGCTCAAATCTTGTTACCAATTTTGCCTCATGGAACCATTCTGAAGTCAGTTCCACAAACGAAGTTCAGAACTGCTGGGGCCAGATCTATGCCAACATAAACAGCATTAATGTTTTCCTTGATGGATTACAGGCTGCAAAGGATGCCGGGACCCTTACAGGGAAGATCACTGATGCCGAATTCAGTCAGTTCAAAAGTGAGGGTCTTACCTTACGTGCAATATGCTACTTCAGCCTTTTGCAGCTTTACTGTAAGCCATACGTTCAGGGTAACGGAGCTAATCCCGGTGTCCCATTAAGATTGGTTGCTCAGAAATCTGCAGAAGGAAATGACCTTGCAAGAAGTACAGTCGCTGAAGTTTATACTCAGATTCTTAAAGACCTGAACGATGCTGAACCTTTAGCAATATCAGCTCATTCGACTGACCTTCTGAATACAACCAGAGTTCATAAGAATACTATCATTGCATTTAAAACCAGGGTTTATCTGAATATGCAGAACTGGGCGGCAGTTGTAACAGAATCAGCTAAAATAGTGTCAGCTGCAGCTCCCTTCACAGCATCGACCGGAGTGGCTTTTGCATTAAATCCGAGTTTTACAGCGATCTTCGCAAGTCCTTATACATCAAAGGAATCGATTTTGTCGATGCCATTCACAACCACAAGCACTCCCGGTACTCAGAACGGACTTCCCCATTATTATTCCTACCTCTCATCAGAATCTTATTTTCTGAATCTTAATCCAGGATTTGCTTATGCAGCTATGGATGCAACAGATGTCAGGAAAACAAGCCTGAATCTGACAGGAGGTAAATATTTCCTCACGAAATTCCCTGATTATACTACTCTTACAAACTATGCACCTGTAATAAGGTATGCCGAAGTACTTCTTAATCGTGCTGAAGCACTTGTTAGGGCAGGTGGTGCTGTCACCCAGGGAGCTGTTGACCTTCTGAACGCAGTAAGAACACGCTCTTTCGCAACAGGGGCCTACACTGTTGCCAGTTTTGCGGCAGCATCTGATTTCTACACTGCAGTCCTTCTTGAAAGAAACCTTGAATTCCTTGGTGAAGGTATCAGAACCATGGACCTTCAGAGACTTGCCCTTCCTTTCCCTGCAAAAGATGGAGGGGCCATGGGTACTGTCTTATCAATACCAGCAACAAGCATTGGTTATATCTGGCCTATCCCAGCTAATGAACTCAGCTTGAATAAGCTTATGACACCTAACCAATAATTGAAGGTTATATTGATTTAAAAAGGCTGACCGCTCTGCGCGTCAGCCTTTTTTTGTTCTGCTAGTTCCGCAATTCTTTTAAATGCGACTTGCACCACTTGCATAATCCCGCAGAGCAGGACTTCGTCGTTTCACTCCTCAGCATGCAAGACTATTTTTCTATGATTCTCCTGATCGTTCTGAGTTTATGCGAATAGCCTTTGATTTCATTCTTATAAATCCCCTGGTGATCAATTGTATCGATCCTCACCCTGCCTGATGCATGAATCACAAGACCCTGAGCCAGGATCATGCCGACATGCGATATCTTTCCTCTTTCATCATCAAAAAGTACAAGGTCTCCAGGCACAGCCTCTTCAATAAAGCTTATGCTTTCACCTGCTTCTGCCTGCTGCCAGCTGTCGCGTGGTATTCTGATCCCCTGAATTTTATAAACAAGCTGGACAAACCCTGAACAATCGATCCCCGAAGGAATTCTTCCGCCCCAGATATATGGGCTGTTAATGAATTTCATTGCTGTATCAGCAAGTGTTTCGCTGACCATAACGCAGGCAGAGCTGAATTCTGTCCCTGTAGAATATCTGTTTTCGCCGGCTGAAAATACTTTTTTATCAAAATCCGGTTCATAAATTTCACATCCGGCTTCCAGGACCAGTTTCGTTTTGTCATTCCTGTAGCAGAGCAGTGATCTGTTTAGTACTTTTCCGGTTGATTCATCGCTGCCCTTTGAATTCTGTAGGTGGTCCACATCTATCCATCCTGCATAGTTGTCAAAAAGCGTTTCAATTTTAAGCCAGTGTCCTATATTATCAATTATCCGGTATTTTTCACCAAAGAGCACCTGGCTGAGCATTTCCGATTTATGGGAAGGACCTGAGCGCAGGGGAACAAATACATTCTCACAAATGATAATTCCCATCAGTTTAGTTTTTACCAAAATTATGAAAATTATCTCTATTTTTGAGTTTGATTATCAGGTATATCTAATACATACGATAATGGCTGAATCAAGAAGACCTCCGGAGATCAAAACCAATAAGAAGTATCTTTATCACCTTTTTCTTTTTGCTGCGAGCATAATAATAGTTGTAGCTATCTCGCCTCGCGAAGGTAAATTCAGATATGAATTTCAGAAAGGAAAGCCCTGGCTGGGTTCTTCATTGATAGCTCCGTGGGACTTCCCGGTTCAGAAACCCTATAACGTTGTAGCTGCTGAACGCGACAGCACACTCAAAAACTTTTCTCCCTATTATAAACTTTCGGCTGATGTTGAAAAAAACAAGATCAGTGAATTGGATAAATATCTCAACGATCTCCTTATTAAATATGAGGCAGAAACAAGAGAGCTGGACCCGATGGGGTTTGCTTCAGTAAAGAGGGAATTAAACTCAATTCTTTCGGATATATATCAAAAAGGAGTGCTGGAAACAAATGAAATGATGCCATATGAGAAGTTGCCTGATGAAATTACCGTTGTAAGCGGCAGGGTGGCAGAAAAGAAAAAGGTCAGTTCTCTTTTTGTACAAAAGAGTGCTTACCAGTATTCAGCTGAAAAAAAGTCAGAACTTGAAAAACATCATAAAGTAGTTTCAGGAAAGTCTTTAAGTGATTTCCTGTCTAAAGTGGCACTGTATGATTTTATTGAACCAAATCTTTTCTATGATGCAGCAACATCAACTGCTGTTAAAAACCAGTTGATCGGTGAGATAAGCGTTAACAGGGGTCTCGTTCAGGAGGGTGAGCTTATAATTTCACAGGGTGAGATCGTTGACGATGCCAAATATATGATACTTGAGTCATTGAGGAGTGAATATGAAAAAAGACTTGGCAAAAATGACAAATGGTTTATACTGCTTGGCAGGTTCATTCTTGTAACAGCCTGTTATCTGGCACTCTATCTTTTTATGTATCATTTCAGATTCGATGTTCTAAGCTCGACCCATAAAACGTTTTTCATAATTCTTGTTATCCTGATATTTATTATTATAACACGACTGGTGATATTTTTACCGGGAACTATAGTCTATCTGGTTCCTTTTGCGATGATACCCATAATTGTAAGGACATTTTATGATTCAAGGCTAGCCCTGTTTGTCTATCTGACTGCAATAATGCTTGCAGGCTTTATTGTTACAAATTCATTCGAATTTATTTTCCTTAGTTTCATAGCAGGCGTGATTGTAATTTTTTCCCTTACAAATGTTTACAGGCGGGCAAAGCTCTTCACGGCAGCTTTAATGGTTTTCATTGCCTATTCAGTCGTTTATCTTGGAATAGGATTGATGCAGGAAGGGAGCCTGGCTGCCATGAACTGGAAAAACTATATCTGGTTTGCGGGGAACGGCGTTTTCCTTCTGCTGAGTTACCCTCTTATATTTGTATTTGAAAAGACTTTCAGATTTTTATCTGATGCAACATTATTTGAGCTTGCGGATACTAATCAGCTGCTTCTGAGAAAGCTGTCGGAAGATGCTCCCGGGTCTTTTCAGCATTCTCTCCAGGTTGCAAATCTTGCCGAAGAGGCTGCAAGGGAAATTGGCGCAAATAATCTTCTTGCCAGAACAGGGGCTCTCTATCATGACATAGGTAAAACATTCAATGCTGAATATTTTGTTGAAAACCAGGCAGAAGGATTCAGTCCACACGATCATCTCGATCCTCTGAAAAGTGCTGAGATTATAACCGGGCATGTAAAAAAAGGCGTAGATCTTGCGAGGAAATTCAACCTTCCTTCCCAGATAGTTGATTTCATTCAAACCCATCATGGAACGGGTTTGGCATATTTCTTTTACAAAAAGTTCCTTGATAAAAACCCAAATAGGACCGACATGGAGAAAAGCTTCACTTATACAGGTCCGAAACCGTTTTCAAAAGAGACTGCAATAGTAATGATGGCAGATGCTGTTGAGGCATCTTCAAGGAGCCTCGCTAACTATTCTGAAGAAAACATTGGTGAGCTTGTCGAAAGGATAATATATATTCAGGAGCAGGATGGCCAGTATTCAGATACTCCCCTTACTTTTAAGGATATAACAGATATAAAGAGCGTTCTGATAAAGCGGCTTTTAAATATTTATCATGCGAGGATCGCCTACCCTGATAGGGGAACTAGCCGGGGCTAACGCATATCTATAATCTCAACTCCCTTAAATTTATCGGGTGAAAATGTAAATTCTGAACTTCCGGGCTGTTGTTTCAGGTCATATTCCTTAACTGTCAGATTAACTGTTACCCCGTTCTTATACTTGTACCCGATACTCTTCAGGTCAGGCATCGGCTTTCCGATACTTAGCCTGATCCTTATATGATCGCTGTTAATATCCTCGGGATAGAGGTCAATTAAATATGAATCCTGTTTTTCTTCCACAAGCCTTACTTTGTAACCTTTCTTATAAACTGAAAATATAAC
>DOTV01000109.1:29107-29313 GCA_003520925.1 Bacteroidales bacterium
AGATAGCTCCATGATGTTTCTCCGTTGAACCAGATTATATTGTCGGGCATGTCGAGCCTGTACCTGTCCTTGCTGAAGATTATTGATCCTGACCTGCTCTCGTTGGTACCTTCAACCTGATCGATTGTCTCCATCGTGAACTTCATAGAAACTGAAGGAGCCCCAAGTGCAACCGATGAAAAATTGTCAAGAATCCTGAGGGCCTC
>DOTV01000166.1:0-11571 GCA_003520925.1 Bacteroidales bacterium
ACAATCTCAATATTCTCCGTATCGCTGAAATATGTCAGGATACTGGATGCAATTCTGGGTCCTATTTCACGCACTCCGGTCAGGATATCCTGATCTGCAGCCATAAGGTCATCCAGTGATTTAAATCTTGCTGCCAGTGTCTTTGCAACCGTCTCTCCAACATGCCTTATGCCAAGTGCAAACAATACCCGGGGATAAGGAACATTTACAGATCCTTTTATGCTCTCAATAATCTTTGCAGCCGATTTTTCACCCATTCTCTCAAGGGGAACAAGCTGATCAGCCTTAAGATCATAGAGGTCAGCAATATTTTTTATTAGGCCCACGGTGAACAGGAGGTCAACTGTCTCTTCTCCAAGTCCTTCAATATCCATTGCCTTCCGGCTTATGAAATGTTCAATACGCCCTTTTATCTGTGGTGGGCAATGAAGATAGTTTGGACAAAAGTGGTTTGCTTCCCCTTCATTTTTCATAAGTAATGTACCGCATTCCGGACATGCATCAATAAATCCGATTGCTTTGCTTTTTTCGTCCCGCGAGTTATAATCGACACCGACAATTTTGGGTATTATTTCGCCGCCCTTCTCTACATATACCATATCTTCGGTATGAAGATCGAGCAGAAATATCTGATCCGAATTATGAAGCGAAGCTCTTTTAACTGTAGTTCCCGCAAGTAGAACAGGTTCAAGATTGGCTACAGGAGTAATGTTGCCTGTTCTTCCAACCTGATAGGATACAGACAATAATTTTGTTACGGCTTGTTCGGCTTTGTACTTATATGCAATAGCCCATCGGGGAGATTTTGCAGTAAAACCCGCTTCCTTCTGCTGTTCCAGGGAATTGACTTTAATTACAACACCATCAGTGTCATATGGAAGCTGGCTTCTTTTTTCTTGCCAGTCCTGGATAAATGTGATAACTTCATCTATATTGCGGCAAACCCTGACGCTTTCGGCTACTTTAAAGCCCCATACAGATGCTTCCATAAGATTTTCATAATGAGTTTTGTGCGGAAGTTCTTCACCCAGAAGGAAATAAAAAATGCAATCGAGGCTTCTTGAAGCCACAATAGATGGGTCCAGCATCTTTAGTGTGCCAGACGCTGCGTTGCGCGGGTTGGCAAACAGATTTAATCCCTCTTTTTCTCTCTGTTCATTCAGACGGTTAAAAACAGCTCTTGGCATAAGTATTTCACCCCTTACAATAAACTCATCAGGAATTCCAGGGGCGTCAATATTAACAGGAATCCTCTTTATTGTCCTGACGTTTGCAGATACATCATCTCCTTTTGTTCCATCGCCCCTGGTAAGGGCAGTTGACATCCTACCGCTTATATATGTAATGCTGATTGAGGCTCCGTCAAATTTCAGTTCACATACGTATTCAGTATCTCCCGATACGGATTTTCTTACACGGCTGTCAAAATCGCGTAACTCATCATAGTTGTAGGTATTACCAAGAGAGAGCATAGGGTATTTGTGCTCATACTGCCTGAATTCTTTTGATATATCACTGCCAACATGTTGCGTCGGAGATGTTTGAATTTTAAGTTCCGGATATTTTTTTTCAAGATTTTCCAGTTCAGCAATTAGCAGATCGTATTCAAAATCTGAAATAACCGGCTCATTAAGAACATAATACTTTTTGTTGTGTTCCTCAATCTCCTCCCGGAGCCTCGTAATCCTTTCCTTAACTTCAATCTGGTTCATCAGATTTCTTCTTGTTTTTCAACTCCAAACACCGTCAACTGCTTTTCCGCATTTATTGCATTTCCCGTCAGCAATTGTGTTGGATGTTATCCTGTATCCCTGACGGCTTATAAGAATGTTTCCGCATCCCTGGCATTTTGTATCTGATATCTCCGATCCGGGAACATTGCCGGTATATACGTATAAAAGCCCTGCTTCACCGGCTATCCTGGCTGCCAGGTTCAGGATATCAACAGGGGTGGGAGGAAGTTGTTCAAGTTTGTAAAGAGGATAAAACCTGCTGAAATGAACAGGGACTTTGCAGAAACCGTTTACAGCAAGCCATTTGCACATTTCTTTTATCTCTTCAGTTTTGTCAGTCCATCCTGGTACTACCAGATTTGTAATTTCAAGCCAGACTCCCATGTCCCTGTAAACTTTTAGAGAATCGAGAACCGGCTGTAATTTGCCGCCGGATAATTTAAGATAAGTGCTTTCACTGAATGCTTTAAGATCAATATTTGCAGCATCAATCACACTGCAAAGTTTTTTTAGAGGTTCAGGATAAATATACCCGTTTGACTTTAAAATATTCTTTATGCCTGCCTCTTTAGCACGTAAAGCAGTATCGTATACATATTCGTAAAAGGTGACCGGCTCTGAATATGTGTATGCTATTGATTTACAGTTTTTCGCAATGGTCTCTGTAACAACCTTTTCCGGCATCAGGTCATAATTTCTTGTTTTATCAGGACTTGTCTGTGAAATAGTCCAGTTCTGGCAGTTCAGACATACAAGATTGCATCCGGCTGTTGCTATTGAATACGCTCTTGACCCGGGTAGAAAATGATAAAGAGGCTTTTTCTCGATCGGATCAATGTTGACTGAACATGGATTCCCGTAAGCAAGAGTGTAAAGCTTTGATTTAATAACTTTACGGTTATTGCACTTGCTCAGTTCCCCTTCTTTAAGGACGCACTCATTCGGACAGATCCTGCACATTATCCCCCTGGCACTCTCCTCCTGGAACATGGCCACTTTTCTGTAAGCAGGTTCTTCTTCAACGCTTGGTTCTGCCGTTATCCCTGATCGCGGTAGACAGAAAATCCCTGCTGAAAGTGCAGCACATTCTTTAATAAACCTTCGTTTACTGATTTTACAACTATTCCTTATCATAAACAGGAAAAATGCTATCCAAAGTTAAGAAAAACTAGCGTTTTCTTGTTATCCCGGTAAACAGATAACCTGTTAAAACAAGACCCGGCAGAACTAATAATGACATTTCTATTCCAAGTAGCGGAATGGCAAGTCCTGTAAATGCAATGAATCCCAATGCTGATCCCGAAAGATCAGCACTGTAGACTGCTGAAGATTCTCTATCTGCCGCCTGGCCTGAAGTAAGATCCCTGAAGAAGCTGCCAGTAATCATTGCCGGTAGAAAGCCTGCCAGGACTAATAAGAAAGTAAGAAACAAATGACTCTCAATTTCCATTATCCACCCGGTTGATAAGCCTGTAATTGCATAAAATAAGGATAGAAGCAAAACTTTTGTTACGACTTTTTTTTTGCCAGAGAACGGGATTTTCATCCCGGAACCAACAGCAAGTCCTGCCATAACCCCTGCAATAATAAGACCAGCTAACTGGTACATATTACCTATTGTAAGCTGCAGCATGAGCATAAGGATTATTTCATATCCGGCAAGTGCTGATGCACTGAAAAACATTACTGCATTACCGGGTTTGAAGTACCTTATTGAGAATGCGAAGAGCAAGCCCAGGAGAATAATTGAGGGTAACTTCTCATTAAGATTTTTGCTCAGACTGAATGACTGATAATAATAACAGGCTATGGGTCTTGTCAAACTGTTGTTCGATATTTTACTGTCCATAAGCGCGAGAACATCGTCCGATTTTGATGATATCAGATCATCGGAAAAGTATCCGCAACCAACATAGGAATTATTCAGATTCTTTGCGCTGACCATTGAACAGATTTTTGTTGAAAGGACCTTATCAGATGCAATAAAATATAGCTTATTGCCCGCAATCGGGATCACATTCTTGAAAACTGCCTTCAGGCTGTTGAATACCGATGAGTACAACTTAATAGATTCACTGTTAAAATATTCGGGATTGATTCCGGGAGAGCATGAAAAGATCCCGTCATTATTCAATCGCTTCTTTATGTTACTGAAAAACTCAAAAGTGTAATATCTGTTCAACAGAAGTGAAGAAGGGGGCGGCAGGAGCATTAAAACTGCATCGAACTTCTGGTTGGTGCTCCTCACATAGCTGAAAGCATCATCATTTTCAATTTCAGGTGCCGGCATAGTTGGCTCATCAGCCATCAATGAGGCTCCTGAAAGAGCAGGATCACGTTCCACATAAACCAATCTGCTGATTCTGTATTTCATTATCTCCTTCATCCTTGATTCCAGGGGTCCGGAAATAAGAAGTATATTTTCAACACTATCTGACTGGAGGAGACCATAGTGGATGTCTTCTTCACTTTCAATGACATCATTCTTATAGATCAATAGCCGTTGATTGTAATACTGGCTGATCTCATTATGATATATTCCCTTCGTTAAATTCCCGTAAGGCGTGTCCTCAGTTTCCGTTACTTTTATTCCCTTTAGCAGAATCTGACGAAATAAAACATCAGGTGATAAAGTGATAATAATTGCACTAACTATCAATACTGCAACTTTGAAAACAACATTTTGATACTCGTTTGTAATAAAGAATGAAAGAACCGTAAATGAGATCCCGAGTATTATTATTAATAATAGACTCTGATATGTATTTAATATCCCGGCACTTAGCAGCGAAACTAAGATTCCGGCAACTATTCCTCCTGCAGTTTCTGTCGAAAAAGATCTGCCAGGTACAATATTAATAGCCTTGCCAGAAGTAACCAGCTTTATAAAGGTATACCCTGATATCAGACAGAACGGAAGCAAAACCAGAAATGTAAAAATTATTCCCGTTAGGAAAGAGGGTGTTTCACCTGGTTTCAAAAAGAGTCTTGAAAATATCACCATAAGGATGACAGGAAGCAGAGTGCCTGTAGCAAATATCAGGTTGATTTTCCTTATATCATTTAAGGATGAACGTGGTGCCAATGCAGACCCGACGGCTGAACCTGTAAGCCAGGAGAAAAGAAATGCGCCTGCAATAATTTCATACCCCCCTGTGATAATCATAATTTCGCGCAAAAGCAGCAGTTGAACAGATGAACTTATAAATCCGACAAGAAACAGATTTGAAGCAATCCCGGGATATGTCTTTTTGACATCTGCCACAATGGGGGAAACCAACTGTTCCTGCCTTCCGGCTCTACTTGTGAAATATGATAAATGACGTATTAAGTGTAAAAAGCCTGTTACTGACAGACCTGCACCCATCTCGACATGCAACTTAAGAATTGATTTAATGAGGGGAATATCCCATTTATAATTGATCTGGAGAGCGAGGAAAATACCGGCAAAAGCTGTAACAACAAATGTAACGGCGAGGATTATATTCCACACGCGTCTGTGGAGTTGCAGAGAAATTACGTTGATGCGACAGAAGAAATAACTTATTGAATACAGGAGAATTGCAGTCAATCCTGTACCGAGGACATTATACATAGTTATTTTTTCTTTTCTTCAAGTACTATCCCTTCATAAATATAAATATCAGCGTCTTTCCATCCTTCCCATCCTAGTCCGGCTTTGTCGCGTGATGTATATCCCAGGAATTCTTCAATGCTCCATTGATTCTCAGTTGCAACCTGTGGCAGCATTGTTCCTGACCGGTTATCTTTTTTAATGTAAATGCCATGCCTGCCTAAAACAATATCATTAATGTTGCTGATTTTTTTCATCGGCCCCAGAACAGTTATTTCAATATCTGTTTTCAGAAATTCTTCTTTTGTAAGAGGTGAAAACCTGGGATCATCAAAGGCAGAATTCTCCGATGATTCAAGAACAACCTGATAAAGAGGCTCAGAAGAGATGAACCTTCCTATGCAGCCTCTGAGAGATCCCCTTATTTTCAAAGTAACAAAAGCTCCGAGAGTGGTTTTAAAGATTTCTGGCAAAGTCTCCTTGTTTACAGAAATCCTTTTCTTATCATATAGCAGTGATCTTATATTATCACGGGCAAGAGAAATCAATTGCTCCTTCTCCTTTTCGGTAAAAACTATCTCATCTGCAAGTCTTTTTGAATTTTGTTTATCCTGATCCTTTTCAAAAAGTGCGATAGCATTATATCCGACTACCTCGTCCCTGTTTCCATAAGGCGAATCTCCCGAGTTACAGTAATCTATCTTTTTAAATTCAAGATCACTCCCCTCAGCAAGGTAAAGAAGAAGAAGTCCGGATGTCCATCCGCACATGCTTGTCGATAATCCTGGATCATCTGTATTTCCGTTCTTTTTCAAGACGTCAAGGAATTTCTTCGGATCACCCGAAACTATTGCTGTGGCTGTTGCATTGTCTATCTCATTTGCCGTTTTGTATGAAGGGTAGTGTGAAAAATCGCTGCTAATAATAAAAAGATTCCCCGGAATGAACCAGGGCTTAAGAATTTCTGCGATTTTTTGTATGCTGACAGTATTATTTGTTCCAATTATAATCGGAATGACAGATGGATTGTTTTTAAAGTAATACTGGATGAGAGGCATCTGCACTTCAAGGCAGTGATCCTGCAGATGTGCAGTAACAGGAAAACTAAAGAGTTTTTCCGCTTTTAATTTATCTGCAATCTCCTTGTTTACCGTCACTTTGCCAAGAGGTGTAATAAAGTCACCAGTATTATACACTGAGGCTCCCTCAAAGGCCATAACATGGCTTGACCCGATGACAAATATATTCCTGATGGGCATATTCCTGTCGATCGCAGAGAAAGCCGAAGCGGCAACCTTCCCGGAATATACATATCCTGCATGGGGGCTTATAATTGCCCGTACCTTGTTTGATGTGGTTGTCTTTACACAAGTCTCAAAGAGCTGTGTGATATCGCTCAATAATGTCTCCCTGTTTGCGGAATAGAATCTTCCTGCAGCAACAGGTTGCCTGTCTGTTGACCTCGATTGGGAAAATGTCTCCATAACGATAAAAATTGAAAGCAGTACAAAACATACCCGGCGCATGACGTAATGCAGTTAATTTACCGTAATAAAGTTAGGGCAAAAAAACAAGATAAAATAAAAGAAAGAGGATAATTGATCTTAAGGACTTAAATAAAAATCATCGATTCCTTCAGTACCTTACCGCTGGTGTCGGTTCCGTAAATCTTAAGCCCGACACTCACAGCTGCACTGCCGACAACATCAATAATGGGACTAAGATCGTCCTTGATATCATCTATGTCGTCGAAATCTTCAATTGGAAAATATATATGAAGAAAAAGGACACACTCAGGTTTATTTATGCCTGCGAGAGCTTTAACGATTTTTGCGAGCCAGATTGAAGATGCAGTATTGAAATATTCAAGATTTAACCGTAAATTTGATGTTTGCTTTGGGTTCTTAACATATTCATTAATCCAGTCAAGAACAGGTTCAAAAATTCTCGGAGCATTGATCGGAATTGATTTCCCGGAGAGTATCATTTCTCCGCTCATATAATTAAGATCAATAAGCGGGGTTTTATCAGTTTGTTCAACAAACAAATTTTTAAGCTCCTTCATAACATGCTCGGTTTTTATTCCTTTTTCTATTGCCAATTGTCATACTCAAAAGTATAATATCTTTTCATTTGTTGCAGAGATTTTAATCAAAAAGAAATGATCGGTGGTCAAATAAAACTGTTCATTGATATAAAATCCTGCAATCAGACTTGAATTTCAGCGTTCATCACATCCCGGTCCGATGGTTTATACGTCAATGTCATTAAAATGTTATATTTGCAGACGTAAATTTTAAAACTGTAATGGAGATTATTTTAAAGGATAAAATAATTGAAGCTGTCCGCATCCTTTATAATAGTGAAGTGCCTGGAACTCTGATCCAGCTGCAGGAGACAAGGAAGGAGTTCAAGGGTGATTTCACGCTTGTTGTTTTTCCGCTTCTCCGCTTTTCAAAAAATACCCCTGAAAAGACAGGTGAAAATATTGGAAATTATCTCCTTGAATCATTTCCTCTTGTATCGGGATTCAATGTAGTAAAAGGTTTTCTGAATCTTATTATCTCTGACAGATGGTGGATTGAGTACTTTGCTGAGATGTCATCAGGCAGGAATCTTTTGGCGAACTGTATTACAAAATGCCCGGAAGTGATTCTTGTTGAATATTCATCACCCAACACGAATAAACCTTTGCATCTGGGGCACATCCGCAATAATCTTCTTGGATTTTCCCTTTTCAGGATCCTTTCATCATGCGGACACAAAGTAATAAAGACAAACATTGTAAACGACAGGGGCATACATATATGTAAATCAATGCTCGCCTGGAAGAAGTATGCCGACGGCGAGACGCCAGAGTCATCAGGAATAAAGGGAGATCATCTAGTTGGCAAATATTATGTCAGGTTCGAACAGGAATACAAAAGCCAGGTCGAATCACTTGTCAGGACCGGGCTAAGTGAACCAGAAGCCAGAAATTCAGCCCCTCTTATGGCCGAAGCAAGGGAGATGCTGCTTAAATGGGAAAATGGTGACAGGGAAGTGGTCGACCTCTGGAAAACTATGAACTCATGGGTCTATGCGGGTTTTGATGAGACCTACAAGATGCTGGGAGTCGATTTCGACAAGATCTATTACGAGTCGGAGACATATATTATAGGTAAGGAAATTGTCCTGAAGGGACTTGAAGAAAATATCCTCTATAAGCACGACGACAATTCGATATGGGTTGACCTTACTTCGCAGGGACTCGACCAGAAGCTTCTTCAGAGATCTGACGGTACTGCAGTCTACATGACTCAGGATCTCGGAACTGCAGTGATGAGACAGAATGATTTCCATTTTGATAAAACCCTGTATGTGGTTGGAAATGAGCAAAACTATCATTTTCAGGTTCTAAGGGCACTAATGAAAAAGATGGGATATGGATGGGCTGACGGACTTATTCACTTTTCTTATGGAATGGTTGAACTTCCAGAAGGGAGAATGAAATCACGTGAAGGTACTGTGGTGGACGCAGATGACCTTATTAAGGAAATGAAGGAGACTGCAAAAACTGTTTCACTTGAGCTCGGCAAACTTGCTGATTTCACAGGTGAGGAAAAAGAAGACATATTCAGAAAAATAGGTTTAGGTGCTCTGAAATATTTTATTCTGAAGGTTGATCCACATAAAAACATGACTTTTAATCCTTCTGAATCAATAGATTTCAATGGTAACACAGGTCCCCTTATACAATATACCTATGCAAGAATAAAATCGGTATTAAGAAAGGCAGAGCAAGTTGGAATTAAACCTGATCAGGGGGCTATTGCAGCAACAAATCCTGGAGTCAAAGAGATAGAGCTTATTAAATTGCTAAGGAAATTTTCGGATACTGTTTCTGAAGCTGCTGCAAATTACTCTCCGGCACTGATTGCCAACTATTGTTATGTCCTGTCGAAGGAATACAATCAGTTTTATCATGATTTCTCAATTCTTGGGGAAGAGGATTTTGCCCTGAGAAATTTTCGGATCTTTCTGTCAAAGCTTACCAGCGAGGTATTGTCTTCAGGAATGTGGCTCCTGGGAATTGAAATGCCCGAAAGAATGTAATTAATTATAAAATTGTTTCAGTTGCAGATATGTTTGAAAACCTAAGTGACCGGCTGGAAAAATCCTTTAAGATACTTAAAGGACAGGGGAGGATTTCCGAAATTAATATTGCGGAAACCCTTAAAGAAGTGAGAAGAGCCTTGCTTGATGCCGATGTTAACTTCAAGATCGCAAAGCTTTTTACCGACTCAGTCAAGACCAAAGCCCTCGGTCAGGAGGTTCTGAAATCGGTCAATCCTTCCCAGATGATGATAAAGATAGTTCATGATGAACTTGTCGGACTTATGGGAGGGGATAAGACTGACATTAATATTAAGGTGAATCCGTCGGTGATACTTATCGCCGGACTTCAGGGATCAGGAAAAACAACTTTCAGCGGTAAGCTGGCAAAATGGGTGAAGAGTAAGAAAGGTAAAAATCCAATTCTTGTTGCCGGAGATGTTTACAGACCTGCAGCTATTGAACAGCTAAAGGTAATCGGAACCCAGATTGAGGTGCCCGTATATACTGAAGAGGGCAGCAAAAACCCGGTTCAGATCGTAAAGAATTCAGTCAGGGAGGCAAAACTTAAAAACCATGATGTTGTCATCATTGATACCGCCGGGCGCCTCGCTATCGATGAGGAGATGATGAATGAGATTGCCGCCATAAAAGATGCAGTAAACCCACATGAGATCCTTTTTGTCGTGGATTCGATGACAGGCCAGGATGCAGTGAATACTGCAAAAGAATTCAATGACCGGCTTAATTTTGACGGTGTAGTGCTGACAAAGCTTGACGGCGATACACGAGGCGGAGCTGCCTTATCAATAAGGTCTGTTGTAAACAAACCGATAAAATTTGTCAGTGCTGGGGAGAAAATGGATGCGATCGATATCTTTTACCCTGCACGTATGGCCGACAGGATACTTGGAATGGGGGATATTGTTTCATTAGTAGAAAAAGCTCAGGAACAATTTGACTCGGAAGAGGCCAGAAAACTTCAGAAAAAGATTGCCCGTGATCAGTTTGATTTCAATGATTTCATTTCACAGATACAGCAGATCAAGAAAATGGGGAATGTAAAGGATCTCATGTCTATGATTCCGGGTGTTGGAAAAGCTGTTAAGGACCTTGACATCGATGATAATGCATTCAAGGGCATCGAAGCCATAATAAGAAGCATGACACCAGACGAGAGGACAAATCCTGTTGTGCTTAACGGAAGCCGTCGTAAACGGATTGCTATGGGCAGCGGGACGTCGGTTCAGGAGGTTAATAAGCTTCTGAAACAGTTTGACGAAACCCGGCGGATGATGAAAATGATGACGAAAAACAAGAATGCCGCCAGAATGATGGGCAGAAAATAACTGTGAATATGTTTAATCTTATTGACGGGAAGAAAACAGCATCACTCATAAAAGCCGAAATAGCCGAAGAGGTTGCAAAACGTTTAAAATCAGGTAGGAAGATTCCCCATCTTGCCGCAATTCTTGTGGGTCATAATGGTTCAAGCGAGACTTATGTCAGCAATAAAGTGAAAGATTGCGCGGAAGTTGGTTTCAGATCGACACTTATAAGACTGATCGATTCGGTATCTGAAGCAGAACTTCTTGACAGAATAAAAATTCTTAATGAAGATCCGGATATCGACGGCTTTATTGTTCAGCTGCCCCTTCCAGATCATATAACAGAGAACAGGATAATTGAGGCTATAGATCCGGAAAAGGATGCTGATGGCTTTCATCCTGTAAACATTGGAAGGATGGTGATTGGTCTGCCCGGATACCTGCCTGCCACACCTTATGGAATTATTGAACTGATGCGCCGGTATAAAATTGAAACATCCGGAAAAGACTGTGTCATAGTGGGCAGAAGCAATATAGTCGGTCGTCCGCTCAGCATACTGTTGTCGCAAAAGGGAATGGATGCTACCGTAACAGTGGTTCATAGCAGGACAAAGGAAATCACCGGCCATTTAAAAAAAGCTGACATTGTAATTGCAGCCCTGGGTTCGCCGGGCTTCCTTAAAGCTGATATGGTTAAACGCGGGGTTGTTGTAATTGATGTGGGTACGACCAGGGTACAGTCATCTGAATCAAAGTCGGGGTGGAAACTTGCAGGAGATGTTGATTTTGAGAATGTTGCTCCCCTTTGTTCATATATAACACCTGTTCCGGGCGGAGTTGG
>DOTV01000166.1:11955-13911 GCA_003520925.1 Bacteroidales bacterium
GTAGAATCATTTTACAAAATCTATCCCTGTAAAATAGAGGTCAAATCCGCCCTTGCCGCCCGCCCTGTCAGAAGAGAACAGCAGAAATGTATTTGTAAATTCCTCATCACCTCCCATTACAGGTCGGTATTCGTTTGATGATGTGTTTATATCAGGACCGAAATTGACTGGTGCCCCCCATGTGCCGTTACTGAATTTTGAATAATAGAGGTCATAACCTCCAAAACCTCCCGGCCGGTTTGAAGCGAAAACCATTACCTTCCTGAAAATGAACGGGCATTTGTCATCACCATCGCTGTTAAGGACTGTAACTTTTAAAGAAGCTGAGAATGGCAGACTAAGCCAGGCATCCATCAGGGTCTCAGCAGGTCTTTTGTGAAGATAAATATCAAAGTTACCCACTGCATCTGATGAAAAATATGCTGAATCCTGATTGGTGTCGAAACAGATATAGGCCTCATTTGAACCTGAATTGAGGAGATTAACCGGGTATGGATCTGAAACTTCAGGTACGGAACTACCAAAAGCCGGAAGATTCTTTGTGAAGAAAAAATCAAGATTTCCGTTCCTGACCGAAGATAAAATCAGGTATTCAAATCCGTCAAGCGCACTATATAACCTGTAGGGGCCGAAGTCATTTCCCGGAGTGTTTGCCTTATTTATCAGTTTTGTAAGGAATGGATCATTTATTATCTCACTATTCAGAACGAATTCGCCTGATTCCTGGTTAAAAATATACGAAAATTTTCCGTAAACAAGGTCAAACTGACCACCTGAACTGCCCCTGTTACTGGAGAACACAATCGGATTGGTTGCTGACAGTTCGTGAATGTCGAGATTGTAATCGTCGTATGCAGAATTGATACCTGCCAGGATTATTATTGAATCCGGGAAAGTCCCCTTTGGAAATTTAATCGGATTTTCTGTCTTTTTACAGGATATTGAGGAAAGGATTAAAAACCCTGCCAGAACTGCTGGGAAAAAAAATAATAAAAGCTTTCTCATTTCATTTGATGAAATACCTGCAATAGTTATTAAACGTTCATGAAATAATAAAATTATGAAAGGAAATATTATAAAATGAAAAACCGGGTTTATGCCCGGTTCTTCGAAGGTAGAATTTAGGTTAATTCTAGGGTAAATTAGGTATATGCGGTTTCGTGTTTTGTTTCTAATTCAATAGATGAAAAAAATGGTCAGGAGGTTGCGTTTAAGAATAAGAAAAATGCAAAATAGCCTGATATTTTACATATTGTCTTGTATTTCAGGTGTTTAAAAAATAATAAAATTGTTCATAATATATTTTATGCTGAAAATGGATTATATAAAATGTTATTATTTTTGTAATCAAGATTTTACGGGGATGGAAGACGACAAATTCAGCTTTTTATATGAGGAGGAGTTAAAGAAAGCCGTACAGAAATTTGAACGGATGAAGAAGAATAATGAAAATTATTTCTTCGATGTCATTGAATTTGAGTCAATTATAGATTATTATATTGAGTGTAACAATTCAATTAAAGCATTTGAAGCAGCCACTCTGGCTACGGAACAACACCCTAATTCAGTTTCAATTCAACTCCGGAAGGCAAGGGTTTTGCTCGACAAAGGCCGTGCTGTTGAAGCACTCAGAATATTAAAGAAACTCGAAAATATTGAGCCGGGGAACCATGAGGTTTATGTGGCAAAGGGAACAGCCCTTGGAATTCTTGGTGACATCCAGGGTGCAAAGAAAATGTTCGATTTTGCTCTTACACTTGACTCGGATGATACTGGGAATATTCTCTTCTCAATAACTTCAGTTCTTCAGAACCTTAACTATTATGAGTATCTGATACCATATCTGCAAAAGCTTATAAGCCTTGAACCTGATTTTTATGCACATCTCTATGATCTGGCCTACGCATATGAGAAGACCGGGGATTTTGAAAACAGCATTTCCTTTTACCTTAAATA
>DOTV01000067.1:0-2601 GCA_003520925.1 Bacteroidales bacterium
CAACCCGAATTTTACTTCCAGCTCTTTCTGTTTCCTTGCAGTGCTTACAGCCAGCATAATACTGTAGTAAGCAAGGAATAGTACAACAAATGATCCAATAGCGATAATCGTAATTTTACCCCTTGTCAGCATATTTTTTTCTGAGTTTTCCATTGTCCGCTTTACCTCAGTTGATCAATAAATATATACTTTCGAACCTATATTCAGCGTCCTGAAAACTACTTCAAGGTCCTCGTCGTTCATACGTACACAACCATGGGTGACTGGCATCCCGAGCTGACGCTTATAAATAGTCCCATGAATCATATAACTATCACCAAGGTCCAGGGCAAAATCTCCCAGAACATATGGCTCCCACCTGAGAGGTGAATCTCTTGGCGGCACAGGCAAACCCTCTTCAATAAAAGCCCAGTCAGGTTTATGCCAGGAGGGATTGGTCCTTTTTCCCTGGATTGAAAACTTACCCCTTGGGGTCTTAAAAGTCCAGCTTCTTCCTTCAGCGGTCTGCAATCTTTTGTAACTTCCTGTGCTACAAGTTCCTTCCCTAATAAGCTTTTTGTTATTGTAAAGATAGAAACGGTTGTAAGTCGTGTTGATCACAATATAAGATTGTCCCGATGTATATGATGAATACTTTTTTGAAAGCCGCTGGACATCTTTGGTCAGAAGTGATAACTGCTTCGTATAATTCTTGTCAGTTTTAAATTCCTGCCCACTGACTAATTTTGTTTTATGTCCCTGAGCTGCTTCCTGGAACCGTGGCCCCAGGTATAGAATAAAAACAAAAACCAAAAAGACAAATGCAATTGATGAAATGCACCAAAGAGATGCAATAAGGATTCTGAACAGTCTCTTATTTTCTTTAATCCTGGCCAGGAAAGAATTAAACTTTGAAATGGAATTTTCCGGAAAAGAGGATTCATGAATCTCACTGCCCGGGATTTCTTCCATTTCAGAATTGTTGATATTTACTTTCTCATCATCCATATCCGACTTTTATTAATCAATCAACTGATTCAGGTTGATCATCGAACCAATTATTGTAACGGGTGTCCCCTCACCGGCTAACTTAAATACAACATCCATATCTGAATTAGTCAGTGAGATGCAACCTTCTGTCCAATCAATTCCCCTTCCTCCGTCTCCGTGAATTTCAATGAGGCTGCCAATTTTTGCGTTTCGTGGCAGTGTTCCCTTTGCAATCTCATTTTTGAATTCCTCCTTATCAGTCTCATTAGGATAGTTTATCAGCAGAGCCTTGTGATATTTTGTCTTATTGCTGCCGAACTTTTTTACAACCTTGTACATACCTTCGGGTGTTGCTTTGTCACCTTTTTCCCTTTTGTCGCCCACCCAGTTTTTGCCCAATTCCACATGGTACTCATATTTTTTAATCCCTCCCAGGTAAACCAGACATTTTCGCGAATACTTATCGATAATTATAGCATAATTCTGATTTTGCCTCGACTCCTTAATGGTCCTGTCAGACCATTTTTTCCAGTCGGGAAAAGAGTTGAAATATTCTTTCAGGTGAGCATTTGCCTTTTCGAAGGAATCATTGAGAAGCAGTTCTGATTCAGTAATTTTGACTTTTGCCTGGGAATATTGTCCCTTTTTATATGCTACCTCTGATTCCTTCAGCAGCATTCTCCCTTTAGATATCCTTTTCCACACCTCTGCAGATAATGGATAAGATGCAAATCGCTTATCGATCTGTTCAGCAATGGTATTGAGCTGATCGGACTTTTGTTTCAGGTAAACATGCAGGTCCAGAACATTGTTTTTGGATATTTTTGCGGCTTGTTCTGCCTTTCTTGCAGATAGTTCAGCAAACCCGGCGACTTTTTCATAATTCCTGAAATAAATAAACCGTTTGTTCTCTTCCTGCCAGTTTATCATTGCAGAATCGTACAAGGCCTTTGCTTCATGGTAAAGTCTTTTTGAATATGTGTCTGCTTTATTTGAGGTTGCTTCTGAAAGTGCTATCCTCGCATAGGTTACTTTCTCTTCCGGAGGTTTTGGAATAGATCTTGCAAGCACAATAGCTGCAAGGGAAATTAATGCCAGGATGACAACAGTAATTATTATTCTTTTCCAGGATTTCTTAATTCTCATCCTCCTTAAGCTTAAAAAAAACCCCGGGTCAGCCCCGGGGAATTTTCATATTATCTTTTTAAAACAGAATTAAAATTTAATTCTGGCTTTGGTAAGAACCTCTTTTACTTCTGCATTGAGACCATCAGCTTTTTCTTTAGCTGCTTTGACCTTATTGAGAGCATCCATAAATGAACCTTTGTCGAAAAGGCCCTGAGCTTCAACTACAGCTGCATCAACTGTGGCCACGTCAGCCTTGATCTGCTCGATTACAGCAGCACCTTCTTTTCCTCTCGGAAGTTTCGGAATAAGTTTGACATTCTCTTCAATAACAGTTTTAATACCTGTCATCAGATTAGCGGCTTCAGCTTTTACTTCTTCTTTCTTGGTAGCAGCATTAGCAGCAACTGTATTGGCAAGAGTTAATACACTGGCCAGTTTTGCTGTTTCGCCCTTGAAATTTTTGAATAATTTTGATTCCTTAGCTGTAATGTCAGCCATAACAGC
>DOTV01000067.1:2952-7092 GCA_003520925.1 Bacteroidales bacterium
TCAATCTCAGCCTGGGGTTTCTTTCCACAACTTGAAAGGACTGCAACCATTGCAATGACTGCTAATCCCATTAATACTTTGTTCTTCATTTTTCTTGTTTTTTAATACTTTGCTTTGTTAAAATTCCGATTATTTGGTTGTAACCGTTTCTTTTTGAAAAATCGGTGCGAAGATATACAATTTTAAAAATATGACAACTAATAATTCTAAATTATTTTTTATTTTTTTAACAATTCGGTCAAATGTTACGAAACTATGACACCAGATTTAGGCTGGTCTGTTTATAAAATTAAATTTACAACTTATTATTGAATAAAGAATGATATTTTCCCTTTTTATTCCGATTCACTATTCAGTTTTAATGACCTGGCTTCTTTCCCCTATCCCGTTCTCATTCAATGCCTCAATAGCAAAATAATATGGTTTTTCCTTATCCATCGTTTTCAGCCAGTATTCATTTTCATTATAAACCATAATAGAGTTGTAAAGTTTATCAGGAGCTATTCCCATATATATATTATATGCATAAGCATTATCGACCTGATACCATTTCAACCAGGCACTGCGTTTATCTTTTTCTGTCCTCAAAACCGTAAATCCTTTGACAGCCGGTGGTTTCTCTCCTGAGCCAAGACCAAAAACACGAAACCCGCTTACACTGAATTTTCCGGAAGGCATATGTATGTTTTCAAGCTTAAGAAAACGGGTCCGGACAGGTTTAGCCAGTTCAATATAATCATGAGGTACATCCCTCATATTTTTACTCTTATCGATCAGAAGATTCCATTTTTTACCATCGGCCGATTCGAATATCTTATACTGATGGTACAATCCAGGCTGTTTTCCAAGAATATCAGCGTCCTGATCAGCATAATTTATCTGTATTGCCTTGACTGTACATACAGAACCAAGGTCTGACTCGATCCATTCGCCCGGGTCAGCTGTTGATGCACTCCAATAGGTTTTTATGTTTTCATCAACTGCATTATTGGCGTTGTGGTTTCCATAAGTTGATGATACCTTAACAGGTTTGCTGTAATTAAGCAACATCCATCCTGTAAAACCTGATTTCAGGTGATCTTCAGGTCCTGATGGAAGGAAAGCAGGGTAATCGCCGAAGGCCTGGCTGCAGTACATCACTCCATCTTTATCAAAACCAGCTGGCCAGATCCCCAGTCTTCGTTCAAAATTATTCTTAACAGAAATAGATATTGTGGAAACATGCCACCAGTTATTCCAGTTGTCCATAAATGTGGAACCGTGTCCGGCACCTCTGGCAAAACCTCCCGGCTTGAAGCTGAACGGCATTGATTGAGGAACAAATGGACCAAGGGGACTATTTCCCACAACAACACCGTCGGCATATCCGCTGAATTCGGTTGCAGGTGCCCCGTACTGGAGATAATATTTCCCACCATACTTTGTCATCCAGGCACCTTCAATAAACGGATCCAGAAATGTATCGTCAAGATGCTCACCGAACCTCTGCCATCCATATCTCCAAGGCTCGAGCAGATATAGCTCTTTCCGGGTGCCATATGGAACCATAGTTCTCCTGTTCAGCTCTATTCCGTATAGCGGGAACCTGTTACTGCTTCCGTTATACATGTAAAACCTGCCGTCATCGTCAGTGAAAAATGCCGGATCCCAGCCTCCGATCCCAAAGGAATCAACAAGCGGCTTCCAGTCATCTGTTTTTGGGTTCGTACTCATCCAGATTGTAAACTCACTTGTGTAGGTTGAACCGAGTACCAGCATCGTGTCGCCAATTATGCCGACAGCCGGGGCGCAAAGCTCATCATACACTTTATTCCAGGGACGGAGGAACCGGCGCGAAATAAAATTCCAGCTGACCATATCGCTGCTGCACCAGTAGCCCCATTGGTTTGTAGAAAAAAGGAAATAATCGCCTTTATAATTTACTATCACAGGGTCGGCCGTTGCCCTGTGCCTTCCTGCCTCGCTGAAATCCGGGATAGGCGTGTAGCCATAATCAATGTTAATGGGATTACAGAATGTTTTTTGCGTTTGGGCAAACAGAAAGTTTAGTAGACCGGCAAGCGAAAGGAGTACAAAAAGCAGTTTTTTCATAGGTTCAATCCTTATTAACAGCTTACACAAATATAGATTAATCAAGCCGACTCTTAAAAAAAATATGATTCAGCATTTGCAGAATTACAGATCGGACTTTCAGGGAATCATGTCACTGTAGGAATTGCTTACATAATCGGCCGACTTAAGTTCAAAGAAGGAAAAATACCTGTTACATTGTTCCTTAAGATCTTCGGTAGGGATTTGTCCGGTTTCATCGATGGCTTCCACTTCAACAAATGTTCCGAGGTTCTTTACATTGTCAAAGTGAAATTTTACATTATCAATAAAATATATTCTTCTGGTTTTCTCAACAACAGTTTTTATACCATGTATTTTCGTCAAAATATCCTTAAGTGAAATCTCCGGAGAATGTCTGTATAGTATAATATCTGCCTGTTTTTTATCAGGAATATCAGGCCGCTCATAGTAGATTAGAGCATTTTCAATCTTCCCTTCACGCAATTTGAGCCGGCCTGAAGGAACATTAAAATAAGTATCAATCTGGTGGTCCTCACCCCTATAAACCGGGTTCAGCTTAAGGAGCTTCTTTTCCAGCTTATCGGGATTTGCGGTTTTTGCCTTGAATTCGTAGTTTCTTAGTATCATTCTGATCTGTAGATATTTCGAATTTATGCCGCAGGTCTCTCAATCGGGAAAATATCAAGTTCCAGAATCCGTGTTTGACGAAGCACCTTTATTCTTGTCGGTTTAAATATTAAACCACCGCCTATTAAATGTTTCGTCAGGTCGCCTGAACTTGTTATGATTCCGCCGTCAAACTCAACAATGATATCTCCTTCCCTGAGATTTGCGCGGGCAGCCGGGGATGAATTTTCCAGACCTGTTATCAGTATACCTTTTTTTGACACAAGCCGGTAAAAGTTTTTTATCCTGGGATGTATTTCAATCTCGTTTACAATTAATCCAAGGTATGCCTTGATGACTTTACCGTCCTTTATAAGATATCTGGCAATCTCTTTTACAGTGTCAATTCCTATCGAAAAGCTTAACCCCTGTGTACCCGGTATAATAGCAGTATTTATACCGATCACTTTACCATTGGTATCAATCATCGGACCTCCGGAATTTCCAGGATTCATTGCAGCATCCGATTGCAGAATATCATCAATCAGGTGTCCGTCAGGGCTCCGCATTGTACGTCCCGTTCCGCTTAAAACTCCAATCGAAACAGAATGCTGATACCCTAAAGGATTGCCGATTGCAATAACTAACTGTCCTATTTTAAGATCGTTTGATGCACCAAGTTTTGCCGGGGTGTAACCAGTCCCGAATATCTTGATGATTGCAATATCCGTATCCTTATCGATACCGGTTACCTCGCCGGTAAATCGATTCCCGTCCAGTAATGTGACATCCAGTTTTCCGGCATTTTCAATCACATGAGCATTTGTAAGAATCAGCCCGTCACTTGAAAAAACAAATCCTGAACCTGATCCGGAAATACGTTCCTTCTCTCTGAAAGAAATATATTTATCTATTTTGACTACAGCATTTTTTACTTTGTCAACAGCTGAGACTATTATTTCAGAAAAGCTATCCATAATTTCTTACTCGTTATTCAAAAACTTATAACAATATTAAAGCCAGAAACATTTAAGACAGAATTCCGGTAGTTTTTTGAATAATAACCGGATTTAACAATCGATTTTGTCGTTACAATTAAACAATACCGTCAAAATGGCGGAAAAACTTCAATATTGTCAGTATGTTTTAAGAAGATCCGGAGAGGATTAACTTCGTTGATCCTTTTGAGGGTGATCCATGCATCTATAGGCTCCCCTCCCAGGAGAGCATGCCCCGCTTCCGCGGGGGGTGAGGGTGGGTTGAAGATCAGGGATTGCCTGCGGCGATCCCTGATGGATGATCCTGCAAAACCAAAATACTTCCATAATCGATTCTCTCGTATGTATTTTTATTTTCTGGCCTGGCCTCGCTCATGCGGGCATGGCCCGACCATGCCAGAAAATAAAAATCCCTTCCTAACGGAAGGGAAGTATTTTGGTTTTGCGGAGAGAGGGGGATTCG
>DOTV01000067.1:7404-10278 GCA_003520925.1 Bacteroidales bacterium
TTAAGCCACTCACCCATCTCTCCTTCCTGAGTAGCGCGACAAAAATAGGAAAACATGGATTAACTTCAAAATCTGTGGATACTTATTTCAATCCTTTAAGAATGTCGGTGATCAGCTTGAAGTTCTCGAGAGTCTCCTCATCAAAATCCTTGACTGCTATCAGCCCTGACCTGACATTACTGAGGAACCTGCTGAGCACAAAATTCCTGGGAACTTCCTTATCCCTTACATAAACTGAATTGGGCACTGTAATACCTTCGCGTGTATTGATAATATGATTCTTGAAATCAAGCGTAGAAAGAAGATCTTCTGCATTTTGAAACGACTCCGGAAGCTTAATGATTAGATCCTTACCGCTTTTTGCTGTATTGAAGACAGTTCTACGGAGAGTCTCTTCAATCTTATTTTCATTCTCATTCTCAAAAAGCAGTACACCAAACTCCATTCCCCATCCCATCAGTATGTTGCATAATAATGGCATAGATGAAATATCGGTCGATGGTATGATGCTGATATTTCCCCTGAAACCGGTTAATATAATTATTGCATTCAGCAGGTAAAATGAACCAATGTCATTCACAATAAGGTTGAACCTCACTATTGAGAACCCTTCTTTTCCCATTGGATTGCCCAGAATGCTCTGCAATGGAGTCAGTGTATCGGGAGTTGCAGTTGATAATTGAAGGGGATCCAGTATACGTGTTGTGCTTCTGAAACTATCGATGTCGTCACGCTGGACTGCAAGCACCCGGTGAAGCTTGTTTATCTCGACAAGGTGAGGTGAATGGGTTGTATAAATAACCTGTATCTTCTGGCTGATATCCTCAAAAACCTTAAGAACATCTTCCTGTGCCCTTGCATGAAGACTGACACCAGGTTCATCAACTAGCAGAACCAGGGGCTTGCTGTTTTCACTGGCTGAAGCTTTCAGCTCCATATAGAATGACAGGAACCACCTGACTCCCCGGCTCCTTTGTTTTGGATAGAGTCTCTCCCCTTCATCCTTAATCCAGAATTCAAGATAAGGCTTTCCGGCTTTGCCTGCATGGCCCGAACTATAGTGATCAAGCTCGAACTGAATGTTTATCTTGTTGTTGCGTCCTATAGACTGCTGCCAGAAATCCTGAAAATTACATGTAAGTGAATGGTTCAGGTTTTCAATCTTCTGTTTAAGAATCCTGCTAGAAGGCTGTTCAAAAAAAGAAAAATCGAGCTGTGCCAGAGTCAGGAAGTTACGGGCAGCTTTATAACCTTCAACCTTTTCATTGCCTGAAATAATATCCGCGAGATCGATCCTGTTTGGCAAAAGACTTCCGAAATCTTCGAACATCTCTATTTCAGGACAAAATTCAAAATATTTCTTCCCGAGTATTTTGCTGTTCAGGTGCGATTTATAGGAGCTCACTGTTTCGTCAACCTTTCTGGCGGCCTGATCTTCCGAAAGCCCTTCCATAAGGTAGCCCGACATCGCTATATGCCTGTCAAGTTCTTCATTCCTTTGTTCCTTTTCAATCCTGGTTTTTCTGTAATCATTGAGTATATTGTTCCAGTCCAGATCCTCACCATTGTCAACCTGCCTCATTAAAAGAGTCATCTTTTGATGCCTCTCTTCAAGCTTGACTGCTATTTCACTGAGTCGACGGTCGACAGCTAAGCACTTTTCTTCAAGCGCTATCCATATTTCTCCGGCTTTACTTATTGTATTAAATTTTGACAGATCCTTAACCGCGTCTTCTTCCTTTTTTTTAAGCTCAGCCAATTGGTTCTTCAATACAGGATATTGAGAACCCGGGGAGGAGCTGAAATCAACCGCCTTTTTGCCAAACAGGGTAAATCCTTTACGGTTCCCTTTTGCCTCCGCCACCTTTTCTTTCATTACCACGATCCGTGTCCCCAGATCGTTAAGTTTTGCTCCTTTATCATTAATCTTGTCTATCTCCCCCTTCAGTTTCACTTTAACATCTTCGAGATAAAGACGCCAGGCATCTTCAAGGGAATCAAGATACTGGCTGATTTTTCCGCTGACAGTTATTTCGGACGACAGATCCGCTATCCATTTTCGAGTAAGTTCTATCTGTGTAAGGCCTGATAAAAGTTCTTTAAGCTCCATACCAGGATTCTCTGTAACTTTTAAAAGCCATCCTTCAGGAATACTGAATCTGCAGCATATTTCCGGAAGTGAAAGATCACTCCTAAGGACATCTTCAGATATGACTCCGGAATAGAATACCTCGAGGGCTTCCAGAACAGATGTCTTGCCCGATTCATTCTGTCCGATCAGGCAGGTGACATTATCGGGTGACAGATTTTGCCACCCGGTATCCAGAATAGATCTGAAATTTTTAATCCTGAAAGCTAAAAGCCTCATAATGCTGTGAGTCATACCTGAAATCCAAAAACGAGTACATCATCACATTGTTGTGATCTTCCCTTCCATTCTTTGAAAGAATATTCAAGACACTCTCTCTGTGATGCCATGGAAAGTCCGGTTACTGACAAAAGAATCTGCTTGAATTGCTTGTATTTGAACTTTTTATCAGTTATTTCACCAAACTGGTCAGCAAAACCATCCGAGAAAAGATAAAATGAATCACCGGGGATTGTGTCAATAATAGTATTAATGAAAGGCTTTTCTTCCTGTGGTGCTATACCTATCGTCATTTTGTCGGGTTTGAATTCCGAAAGTTCACCGTTCCTTATCATAATAAGCGGACGGTTGGCTCCGGCAAACTGAATTGCATTAGTATTATTCTCAATTATGCACAGCCCTATATCAATACTGTCTTTTGTCTCCTCTTTAGATCCTGTCTGGTGCAGGGCTTTCATTATTTTCTCCCTCATATTGTTCAGTACACGGTTTGCCCTGATGCACTG
>DOTV01000067.1:10596-11986 GCA_003520925.1 Bacteroidales bacterium
ACTCCATGCCCTGTGCAATCGCCTGCGGCAATGCAGGTAAACTGGCGGTTTGAATAAGTATAATAGAAATCACCGCTTACTATATCCCTGGGAAGAAAAAGAATGAAGAAATCTTTCAATATACCCTTTAGAATTATCGGATCAGGCATTAAAGCATGCTGAATCATACCGGCGTAACGAAGGCTTGCGAGATGATCCTCCACACTCTGGATACTAAGAGTGTAAAGATCCTCGTATCCTTGCTGATTGTAAGGCGTCATAAAGGAAAGTTATCAAACAGACTAACTAACTAAATAAACTGATTTTCAGGACGCTTATTGTGAGAAACACCTTTTAGGAGCTCTTCTTTTCAAGAAGAACAACATTTTCAACATGATGGGTATGTGGAAACATATCGACTGGCTGAATCCTCGTTACCTTATAATATTCAGACATTAAGCCTATATCACGTGCCTGCGTCGACGGATTGCAGCTTATGTAAATCACTTTACCAGGTGAGGCATTAATGATCTGTTTAACAACATCTTCATGCATTCCTGCTCTTGGGGGATCCGTAATAATGATATCAGGTTTCCCGTTTTCAGCTATGAACTTATCATTAAGAATTGATTTGATATCTCCGGCGTAAAACCGGGTGTTATTTATATTATTTATTTCAGAATTGAGTTCTGCATCTCCGACAGCTTCATCAATATACTCTATTCCAATAACTTTTTTTACAGCGCCCGCAATAAAATTTGCGATTGTACCTGCTCCTGTATAAAGATCATAAACGACCTCATCTCCCTGAAGAGCAGCAAAATCCTTTGCAGTTCTGTATAGCTTGAGCGATTGCTTTGAATTTGTCTGATAAAATGATTTTGGTCCGATCCTGAATTTAAGTCCGTCCATTTCTTCAAGAAGATGATCTTCACCCCGGTAAAGAACTGGAATTTGATCGGCAAGTGAATCATTCTGCTTTGTATTTATTATGTAATAAAGGGAGGTAATCTGCGGATATTCCGATGCAAGAAAATCAAGAAGCCCTTCAATCCTCTCCTTTTCATCGAGGTAAAAAACAACTATAACCATCACCTTGCCGCTGCTTGTATTTCGTATTATCAGATTCCGGAGAAACCCGCTCTGCTGCCGCAGGTTAAAAAATGCTAATGATTTCCTGTGAGCATATCTCCTTACCGCGTCGCGAATGGCATTGGATGGTTCTGGCTGAAGATAACACTCCCGGATATCCAGTACCTTATCAAACATACCCGGGATATGGAATCCGAGCGCATCCTCATTCAGATGATCATTATCGGAGATCATCTCTTCCCTCGTAAGCCAGCGCTTGTCTGAAAAAGTGTATTCCAGCTTGTTCCGGTAAAAGAAAATTTCTTCCGATCCCAGAATC
>DOTV01000030.1:0-7719 GCA_003520925.1 Bacteroidales bacterium
GTAGTCCCACCAGGAATCGAACCTGAATTTAAGGTTTAGGAAACCTCCGTTCTATCCATTGAACTATGGGACCGGGATTGCAAAAGTATAGCTTTTTTTCGTCATTGCAAATTCTTTACAATGTTCTGCAGTTATGCGGTTTTGCAGTCGTGCAGTCGAAACTTGCAGAACTGCATAACTGCAGAACCTGCATAACTTCTTAACCCACCCCATCCACTGACCTGGAGGGCGGTTGGGGTAAGGTTCTTCCCCGGATCGCAAACTGCGTACCCCGCACCGAAGATTTTGTTTAATCCCCAATCTTTCTTAATTTCAAACTCAAAATTAACCAATAATGAACTGGATCGACTTTATCATAATTATACTCCTGGTATTCGGACTTGCCCGGGGTTTCATTAACGGATTCATAAAAGAACTAGCCTCCCTGCTTGCCCTTGTACTTGGAATCTGGGGTGCAATTAAATTCTCGGCTTTCACCGCCGGAAGGCTCTATGATTATTTTGACATGACCGGCCAGTACGTGGGAATAATAGCATTCCTGATAACATTTGTCATCATTGTAATTGTCATCCATTTCATCGGATTGCTTGTCGATAAGTTCGTTGACAAGATATCTCTCGGAGTTCTGAACTCTATTCTGGGCCTTGTTTTCGGTGTATTTAAAACTGCCCTGATCCTAAGTGTGATTCTGACGGTGCTTAATGCAATCGATGCAAAGCACCATTTTCTCCCAAGAAAACAAATTGAGGATTCCAGGCTTTATAATCCAATTGCTGACATTGCTCCTGCATTATTCCCGATTATAGGGGAAGGGAGTTTTGACCATAGTTTCGACAGGCTTAAAAAGAAACCTGAAGGAACTACAATTTAACCCTCTTTGCTATATTTGCACTTCCGAATAAAATAGTGGTCTATGAATTTTGTCGACGAACTGAAATGGAGAGGTATGATCCATGATATCATGCCGGGAACGGAAGAATTACTCAGCAAGGAAATCACAAAAGGTTATATCGGATTTGATCCGACAGCCGATTCATTGCATATAGGCCATATGGTTCAGGTAATGCTGCTTGTTCATTTCCAGAGATCGGGGCATGTTCCTGTAGCACTTGTCGGAGGTGCAACCGGTATGATAGGAGATCCTTCAGGAAAATCGGAGGAAAGGAACCTGCTTGATGAGTCAACCCTAAGGAAAAATGAAGAGGGAATCAAGAAACAGCTTTCCCGGTTCCTCGATTTTTCCTTGGAAAGGGAAAACAAAGCTATAATGGTGAATAACTACGACTGGATGAAAGAATTCTCTTTCCTTGATTTTATCCGTGATATCGGCAAACACATTACTGTAAATTATATGATGTCGAAGGATTCTGTCAGGAAACGACTCGGGGCTGATTCAAAGGATGGAATGTCGTTTACCGAGTTCTCTTACCAGCTTGTCCAGGGAACCGATTTCCTTCATCTTTATAAAGAGCTCGGATGCAAACTTCAGATGGGGGGCTCGGATCAGTGGGGCAATATTGTTACAGGGACAGAGCTGATCAGACGCAAAACGGGGGGAGAAGCTTTTGCAATGACCTGCCCGCTGATAACAAAATCGGACGGATCGAAATTTGGAAAAACGGAATCGGGTAATGTCTGGCTGGATCCTGAAAAAACATCACCGTACCAGTTTTACCAGTTCTGGCTTAATGTATCTGATGAGGATGCAGCCAGGTATATTAAAATATTCACCCTTCTGGGCCGCGATGAAATTGATACCCTGATTGAAGAACATAATAAAGCTCCGCATGAGCGTGCTCTTCAGAAGCGTCTGGCAGAAGAGATGACTGTGATGGTTCATTCACACGATGAGTATGAAGCAGCTGTTGAGGCTTCTCAGATACTTTTCGGGAAAGGAACCACCGAATCGCTAAGAAGAATGAATGAAAATACATTCCTTTCGGTATTTGAAGGTGTCCCGGTATTTGATATAAAGAAAGAAATTTTCATATCAGGCGTGAATGTTATCGATTTGTGCACCGGGCATTCACAGGTTTTTGCATCAAAGGGCGAACTGAGGAGACTTGTTCAGGGTGGCGGACTGAGCATCAATAAAATCAAAATTGAGAATCCCGACATGATTATCGGAACAGAAACGTTGCTAAATAACAAATACCTGCTTGTTCAGAAAGGCAGGAAGAACTACTATTTGTTAAGGATCATCTGATAAAGTCAGCTGCAATAATTGATACGTCATCAAAGAGATCAGGATTATTCTCGGGGATCCCGAGCTTTTTAAGCATTTCCCTGATATTGCTTTCCACAGGATTCCTGTTCGTGATATGCCTTACAATCTCCCTGGTTAATATCTCTTTACCATCTTCGCCCTTAAGATCTGAGAGTCCGTCGGTATAACATACCAGCTTTGAATTATTGCTGATGTTGAGAATCTCTTCACTGAAAGCAGGAATTTCATCGAGCATTCCTATACCGACGCAAATCGAGTTAAGATGCATTACCTGTCCGGTTGCAATATTGAAAAGAACCGGCGGATTGTGTCCTGCGTTTATATATTCCAGGATGCCTCTGTTATGGTCGTAGCGTCCGACAAAAAAGGTTATGAACTTATCACCGGCAGCATTGGCAATTATGAGACTATTGAGTTTCTGAATAAGAAGAGGCAGCTCAATATCGAATGTGAAAAGCGCCCTTAGACTTGCCTGAAAATTCGACATCAGGATCGCAGCCGCAATTCCCTTGCCCGAAACATCTGCAATACAGAATCCGGTTTTGTCATCCGATAGTTTAATGCAATCGTAATAATCACCACCCACCTCATAATGAGGGAAATAGAATCCGGTGACTACAAAATTGTCGTTCCGGGGCATTGTTTTGTTATCGGGAATGAGTTTCTTCTGCATCCTCGCAGCAAGCTCGAGCTCCTTTCTTAAAGCTTCCTGCCTGAGGCTTTCCCTGAATAGCCTTATATTCTCGATTGCAACTATTATTATACTTGAAATGGTCTGAATAAAAGTCAGATGTTTGATTACCGGGCTTACTCCCTCACCTTCTTCCTCAATATCACCTATCAGAATATATGCAAGTGGCGAGTAATTGTTGTAGACAGGCATTATGATTTCTACTCCCTCAATTCCAAGGTCATCATTCCTGAAGGCAGTTTCTGTGAACTTCAGAAGCTGTGATTCAACGTCGATTTCTGATTCGAATGCTTTAGGGAAACCTCCGTTCAGAATGCACTCCCATTTCAATGAATGTTTAAAGATGAGTATCTTGCCTATACCCAGGTTATTACGGAGAATCAGTTCATATTTTGATAAAAGCTCCTCTGTCGGCAGGTTTGCATTGATCGACAGAGTAATGTCGAGCAGAGCATCCAGCTTGAACTTTGAAATTCGCAATCTGTCGATTGAAGACTTTTTATCGGTCATTGATTTTATGATTTGGCCCTTTCAATATAACTCTTGTTGCCAGTGTCAATCCTGATCTTATCTCCGACATTAATAAAGAGTGGTACCATTATTGTACTTCCCGTCTCTATTTTTGCCTGTTTGAGAGCGTTGTTTGCAGTGTCTCCCCTGAGTCCGGGTTCGGTATAGGTAACTTCCACAACAACGAACTGGGGAAGCTCAACCGAGAGGACTGTATCAGTATCTGCATGAATTACAACTTCCACATTCTGACCCTCCTTCAGGAATTCAGGACTATCGATGACCTCTTCGTTGACATGTATCTGTTCAAACGTTTCAAGGTGCATAAAATAGTAGCCCATATCATCTCTGTAAAGATACTGGTATGGGCGTCGTTCAACCCTTGCCACATTGACCTTCGTGCCTGAGGAAAATGTATTGTCAATAACCCTCCCTGTTTTAAGGCTTTTTAATTTGGTTCTTACAAATGCCGGCCCTTTACCGGGCTTGACATGCTGGAACTGAACTATTACATGAAGATCGCCATTGAACTCAATTACCAGTCCGTTCCTGAAATCTGCGGTGCTTGCCATAAACTTAATTTATCTTATTATTGGTTTGTATCTTTCTTTTTTAATTCAAGCGGGTATTTTAATCCTTCGTAACCGACAATTTCGGCAACAAAAGCCCCGACAAATATCTCAAAACGAATCCTGACCGGCAGGAAGTTTTTATCGGCGGTAAACCAGAAAGTCACATCATCCTCTGTTTTGAAAAGCCTTCCCACTTCTGTTACCGGATTGAACTTGAGGCATTTCATCCTTCCCACCTTTGTTTTGATTTCAAAGGTGCCAAGGTATCTCAGTCTTATAGGATACAGCTCATCTGTGAACCAGGTCATTATTGTGATCATGTCGCCCTTTTTAAGACCGTCATAATCTTGAAGATGATGATTACGCAGGTAATAAAAGCATGACAGAATATCGTGTATTCCTTTCTGGGTAATATGAACTCCTGTAAGATCGCTTGTGAGGATTGCCGAATCGGATCGGGAATAATGATCGAAGATAACTTCATTATACTTTGTATACCTTCCTTCCCTTATGTTTCTTATTGAAAGAACAGGCAGTTCAGATTCAGGTTCAATATAGCTTTCATAAATATCCTTCACCTTAAAAATAGCATCGGCCATACCGGTGGTTTTTCCGAGAAGGACAGAATGCCACACCTCTTTGCCTTTAAAAGTGTCGGCCACTATTTCGAGAGTAGCAATTCCCCCCTGTACAACCCCATAATTAATTGAATAATTTACCTTTTCTCCGGGAAGGTATGCCTTTTCCTGCCCGGCTGAGAACATCGGAAACAATATGATAAACAATAAAGTTTTGAAAAACTTCATAGTTCTTTTCTTAATAAACTCCGGATTGAACGGACAAATTACCTGCCAAGGATATTTTTTTTAGGACGCGAAGTTATAAAATCTTTAAGATAAAAGGGCTCAAAGTAAGCAATATCTTCAAAATTGCGTTCTCTAAGTGATTTAAATGCAGGCTTATACATATATGCAGCAGAAATCAGGAACTCATCAGCTATTACTATATTATCCCTTTTTAACACCTTGTTGCATTTTGATGCTCCATCACCAAAAATCAGCATCCTGATGTTGCCGGGAAAATCAACAAACGAATTTTCATCAATGATTTCAGCGGAGATCTCTTTTACTATTTTTCCGTCGGATTTAAGGACCGAATAGTAAACCTCCATCCGGCGGGCATCAAGCATTGGCACATAAAGTGATTTTTCATCGAGCCCGTATTTCTTTTTCAGATCTTCATTTATCCCATGGAACATTGAAAGGGTGGTTTCAACTCCTATCAGGGGTACCGAGGCGGCATAGGCTATCCCCTTTGCTGTGGAGACACCAATCCGAAGTCCTGTAAAAGAGCCGGGTCCTTTACTGACGGCTACAGCTTCCAGATCAGCTGCCCTCAGGCCGGCACCGGTAAGAAGTTCCTCAATAAACAGAGTAAGCCTGGATGCATGAGATTTGTCTTCCGGGCTCTCTTTAAGAGCCACTACACCGCTGCTATCGCAAAGGGCGACCGAACAAACAGCAGTTGAAGTCTCAAGGCATAAAATCATTTTGGATGATACCGCGGTTTAATCTACTGAAAAAAGATCATCCTTCTTAACGATCTCTATCAGAGTACTGTCGGACAGTTTTTTGCTTATTGCGCTGAAGGGAGCTGAGATCACACGGTCACCAACAGTAACGCCCGAGATGATCTCAATATAGCTGTTATCCTGGATTCCCGTTTTGACATCTTTTGCAAGAGCCCGTTCCCCGTCGGTTATAAAAACAAGAGTCCGGATATCTTCATCTGATACTGTTTTTGTAACTTTCGTTGTATCAGTACGGGTAGTAACTGACTGGATCGGCACTGTGACAATACCGGGTTTTATCTCTGTCCGGATATCGACAGTGGCTGACATTCCCGGTCTGAGAGGATGTGTATTACCTTTGTCTGTCAGGTCTTTATAAGATTCCGGAAGAACAAGAATCTTTACATCAAAATTGGTCACCTGGTCAGCGGATACACCTGTTGTCTTTGCTGAGTTTGCCATTTCGGTGACGATTCCCCTGAACTTGTAATCGACATAAGCATCAACAGCTATGGTGGCCGTATCGCCAAGTTTGACACGGGGTATATCGTTCTCGTTCACCTCGACCTGAGCCTCCATTCTTGACAGATCTGCAACCCTTAGCATCTCGGTACCGGCCATCATTCCTGTTCCAGCCACTCTCTCGCCAAGCTCAACAAGGAGCATCGATACTGTTCCGGTCATTGGAGCATATATCGAGGTTTTAATAAGGGTTTCGTTAGCCTCTTTAAGTGATGCTTCAGCGCTTATTACAGAATATTTTGCAGCGTCGACTTCAGCTTTTGCAACAGAGTAGGAAGCTTCAGTCTGTTCAAATTCCGATTTTGATATTGTCTGTTCATCGTAGAGTTGTTTTGTCCTTTTATACGAAAGTTCTGCCTGGATAAACTGAGCCTCGGCCTGGGCAAGCCTTGCGCGTGCAGAACTAATAGCTGCCATCGACCTGTCTTTTTGCGAGATATAGATATCGGGTTTGATCCTGAGAAGCAGCTGCCCTTTTTCAACATGATCGCCTTCCTTAATAGTCAGTTCAACAATTTCACCTGAAACATCAGGAGTGATCTTTACTTCTTTTTCGGGCTGGATCTTGCCATTCGCGGTTATTGTTTCGACAATAGTACGGATTTCCGCATTCTCAACGGCTACTTTTACTGTTGCGGCTTTTCCGAACCAGCCGGCTTTTTTTCCAACAACTGCGAAGATGAGAAGAAGAATGACAGCAGGGACGAGGATCTTGAGTATTTTCTGGTTTTTCATGATTTTAGACCTTGTTTGGGAATTATTTATTCAGGTTAAGAGGTAATCCTTTATAGAAATCGAGAACTTTTGTTTTAAAAATGAATTCATATTTTGCCTGCGACATGTCAGACTGTGCATTCAGCAGCTGGGTTTTTGAGACGTTGTAATCGACAGGTGTCAGCATTCCGACACTGAATTTCTGCTCGGTGTATCTGAATGATTCCTCGGTTGAGCTTACTACCTTGGAGCTGGCATTGTATTTCTTCAGAGCAGCCACGGCATCGGTATATGCCTGCTGTATGTTCTTGTAGAGTTCTTTCTTTGATCCTTCGAGCGTATACTGGCTGCTTTCGACCGAAAGTTTTGAATTTGAGATATTCTTATTCACCTGCCAGCCGTTCAGGATGGGTATACTCATCGAAACGCCAAGCCCATAGTTCTTATTGTTCTTCAGCTGCTCCTCGAATGACTGAAAGCCGGGAACGTCTTTAATAAAGGAATACCTGGTTCCGAAAGTATGGCTGAGAGAAAAGCTGGGGCTTCTGGCACCTTTGGAAATCTTCAGGGCATACTCGCTTGCGGTGAGCTTGAGTTCAGAACTCTTTATTTCAGGACGCGACTGCACTGCAAGATCATAAATTTCATCGATGTTGCCTGTAACGACAGAATTCTGTTCGACAGTGATTTCCGGAACCACAATCTCGAATCCTGCAGGTGATTGCAGCTCGAGCAGCTGGGTAAGGTTAAGGTATGATGTCTCGAGCTGGTTTTTCATCGTTATCAGACTTAGCTCTTCCTGGGCGGCCTGTGCCTCTATTTGAAGGAGGTTTCCGCGGGCAACACTGCCTGCGTCAACAAGCTTTTTTGTCTTTTCAATCTGCTGCAATGTAATGTTAAGCTGGTTTTCATT
>DOTV01000030.1:7985-10766 GCA_003520925.1 Bacteroidales bacterium
GTAACAAGCTCCTTGTTGAGAAGGATCTGGAGGTATGCAAGGGCAACACTTAGTGCAACATTGTCGCGGATCCTCTGAAGATCCTGTTCGCCAGCCAGAAGTTCATATTTGTTTTTCTGAATCGTATTTAGGTTCTGGAGACCGTTAAAGAGGTCCGTTCTTCCGCCCAGGTAGAAATAATCCTGGAGAACAGTCTGATTGTAGAAAGTATATGTATTCTGGTCAAGAGCCCTGCCAAATGAATAGTCGTGTGATGCCTGGCCGCTGATTGTCGGAAGGAGACTGAGCTTTGACTGATCCAGCGCGTTTTTCTGAACCATGGTCTGGATCGTCTGCTGTTTGATCTGAATGTTATGATCAATAGCGTATTTGACACACTCCTCAAGCGACCATACCTGTTTTTGGGCAAAACCATTTACCTGCATTAGAATCAGACAGGTAATAAAAGTTACCAAAGACTTTTTCATTTTTAAAATTTAAGGTTACGAAGATAAGAAATTAGGATAACATGGCGTGGCTTGGGATACTGAAATATTCATTATACCCCTTTTTATTGATATATTTTGGCTGCCAACGGCAAAATAATTATCTTTCACCGGTCATTTAAAACATTAAATTATGCTTCATTATAAGGAATTAGGATTGGTGAATTCGAGAGAATTATTCAGGAAGGCTATAACCGGCAAGTATGCTGTTCCGGCTTTCAATTTCAATAATCTCGAGCAGATGCAGGCAATCATCAGTGCCTGTGTGGAGACAAAATCTCCAGTGATACTTCAGGTATCAAAAGGTGCACGCAAATATGCAAATCAGACTCTGCTCCAGTATCTTGCAAAGGGAGCCGTGGAATATGCGAAGGAGCTTGGCTATGCAATTCCAATAGTTTTGCATCTCGATCACGGCGATTCATTTGAGACATGCAAGTCGTGCATTGAAACAGGCTTCTCTTCAGTAATGATTGATGGCTCTCATTTTCCCTATGAAGAAAATATTCGGCTGACAAAACAGGTTGTTGAGTTTGCTCATCAGTTCGATGTGACTGTGGAAGGCGAGCTGGGAGTTCTTGCAGGCATCGAAGATGAAGTATCGGCCGATCATTCGTCATACACACGACCTGAGGAGGTTGAGGATTTTGTAAAGAAAACAGGTGTTGACTCTCTTGCCATTTCGATAGGAACTTCCCATGGGGCATTCAAATTTAAGGTTAAACCGGGTGAGCTTCCTCCCCCTCTGCGGTTTGATATACTTGAAGAATGTGAAAGGCGTATTCCGGGATTTCCGATTGTACTTCATGGAGCATCGTCGGTTCCTCAGGATATTGTGGCCGAGATAAATAAATACGGAGGGAAGATGGAAAATACAGCTGGTGTATCGGAGGATCAGCTCAGGAGAGCAGCAGCCTCAGCTGTCTGCAAGATTAATATCGACAGTGACGGCCGTCTGGCTATGACAGCTGCAATCCGCAGAGTTTTCGTCGAGAAGCCAGGTGAATTTGATCCCCGGAATTACCTTGGTCCGGCCCGCGATAAGCTGAAGGAGCTCTATAAGCACAAGGTTGAGAGCGTGCTGGGAAGCGCAAATAAGGCATAACGGTGTAAAGGCGTTAAGGCATTAGGGCTTTCCTCCTTGGAGTGCCTGCCAAGCCTTGCATGGGGCTGGGAGTGGGTTATTTAGAAAGTTGTTAATATTATAACAATCATAAAGCCAGTCGTTTACCGGCTGGCTTTTTTATTCCTGTTAAAAACTAATTGAAACACAAGTTTAAGCTGATGTCACTTTTTCTAATTTAGATGGCGAATTCATCAAATCACGGTTTGAGGCGCAGTATAAATAAGGTGGACCGCTTAAAAAGGAACAACAGGCTTTCGCTGATGCTGAACAACAGGGAAGCCAGAGCCCTTGGGATCTACTGCAGCCGCTACCGGGTAAGGAATAAATCGGAATTCCTGAGAGAGACAATAATGAAAGCCATACTTAAAAGGTTTGATGATGACCATCCCTCTCTGTGGGAGGAACCTGAACCCACCCTGTTCTGCCGGGATAAAAGCTGACTTGTTTATCCGCAATTCTATGGCAGGGACAGAATAAATTCAGCCTGCATCCGTTTCTACAAGGAATGAAAGGCTTGAAAAGATATACAACTGATCCGACAAGAAGGACTCCCAGGATAGTTCTTGAAACCGGCAGGATTTTTATTGTGGGACGTTCGATCCCGGAGAATCCTGGTGAATTTTATCGTCCGGTTTATGAATGGATAAGCCACTATGTTCAGATAAACGGACACAAGACGAGTATCGAACTTGGGTTTGAGTATATCAATACAAGTTCCATAAAGTGGATTTACAATATCATCAAGGAAATAGCAGAGATGAAGAATCTCGCTAAAAATGTCAGGATAATATGGTATTATGATATGGGCGATGATGATATGTGCGAACTTGGATTCATTTTAAAGTCACTTGTAGAATGTCCTTTCTATGTTGTCGAATCGGAGGGTGTTGCAAAAACTCCCGATGATAAGGTAGTTTTTGATACATTGTAGTTGCACCTTCCTCCTTTATCTCAAAAATTTTCTAATTTTGCAGCACCGTTAAGGTAATAATGACCCATGGTGTAATTGGCAACACGTCGGATTTTGGTTCCGCAGAGTCCTGGTTCGAGCCCAGGTGGGTCAACAGAAAGAGTGAGAGTGGGAGCGGAAGCGAGCACATCACTCTTTTTGTTCTCGCACTCGCTCTGACACTCGCACTGGTTTGCAGATGGGTCAACAAAAAGAACGAG
>DOTV01000149.1 GCA_003520925.1 Bacteroidales bacterium
CCTCGCCGATGAGAACAATGCCGATGCCCACTTGAAGCGGCAGGTGATGGGACGCGAAGTCGTGGTTGCCGTGACCAAAGGACGTCTCGATTTTGGTCCCTGGGAACAGATCTTTTATGGAGAGTTCGACGGAAAACGACGGAAACGGGTTCTTGTGAAGGTTATCGGTGAATAAGGTCGTGCAAGTCATGCAAGTCCATCATTTGAAAGGACCTGCAAGACCTGCAAGACCTGCAATACTTGCAAGACCTGCAAGACAAATTTATTTAAACCACTCATCCGAAAAGTTTACCAGGTATACCCTTTCAGTGGCTCGTGTGAGCGCAGTATAAAACCACCTCAGATAATCAATTGTTATCTCGTTCCTATTGAACATTCCCTGATCGATAAAGACCCTCTCCCACTGTCCGCCCTGGGCTTTATGGCAGGTGACTGCATAAGCGAATTTAATCTGGAGTGCATTAAAATAACGATCTTCACGAACTGCATCATATTGTTTCCTCCTTGTTTTCAGGTGGATATAATCGGCTAATACATTATGAAACAGCTCACTATTTCTATCAGGAGGAAGTGCAGGAGTATCAAGTTTAAGGACGTCAAGCATCACTTTCGATTCAATTTCCTGATTATAGTCAGGAAACCACAATTCCATTTCAGCAAATCTGAATCCATACCGTTCTTCGTACTTCGTAATTTTCTTTACCTCAGCGATATCACCGTTTGCTATGAACCTGTTGGGATCTTCTTCATCTGCAAGCGAGTAATTGTTTTTAACGACCATAACAATATCCCCTGTAGTGATCTCCTCTTCCCTGAAGAAGATCCTGTTGCGTATTCCCTGGTTATAGCGGTTTGCCTGCTTGTTGGAATTAACGACGATTATTGTTCCTTCCAGTCCGCATGTGCCATACGCAGTTGATATCTCCTCTATCAGATCCTCACCGGATAAACGTACGATATCCATATAATTTCTACAGTCCAGCTTTGGTTTTCCAAGATCATGATCTGAAACCTGGAGTCTTATCTGAGTGGCATTCATCAGGATACCAGATGTCTCGCTCTGCCTGACTACTTGTTTAAGTTCTGATGTTATCAGTCCGAATCCAAATTCTTTGAGGGCATCAGGGTCAAGTGCAGGACTGATATTTGAACCGACAGGAGGCAATTGGGCAGTATCGCCGACAAGGATCAGTTTACAGTCAGTTCCAGAATACACATATTCAACGAGATCCTCCAGAAGCTTCCCGCTTCCAAAGATCGAATTATCATTGGAACTGTTTGATATCATTGATGCTTCATCGACAATAAAGAAGGTATCTCTGCAGAGGTTTCTGTCAAGGGAAAAGCTGCCTATTCCATCTTTCATTGACTTTTGTCTGTAAATTTTCTTATGGATGGTAAAAGCCTGTTTCCCGGCGAAAGAAGCCAAAACCTTGGCGGCCCTGCCTGTTGGGGCAAGCAGTACAGATTTCATCCTCAGGAGATCGAGAGTCTTTACAATTGAGCTTATGACACTTGTCTTGCCGGTGCCAGCATAGCCTGTTAATAAAAAGATTATGTCGTTATTATTTTCAACAATATACGAGGCTATTTTCTTTAGAGTTTCGGATTGATCTTCGGTTGGTGTGTTGCAAAGGTTCTTACATAGGCTGTTAAATATAATAGTATTGCGCATTCCTTTGAGTCCTTCGTGTGATACTTAGTGCCCTTTCTGTTTAACCACAAAGGACACAAAGGTAATCACTAAGGTTCACAAAGTAAGTCTTTACTGGATAAGAGTTAAAAACATAATATATATATTTGTTTGCGAAAAGATACAACCTGATGCCGTTTCTGGAACTATTTGATGAGACACTTGATATTAATGCGACTGAGAACTATGAGTTATCGGTTCAGGTAAGTTCCGATGATTTGTCGTTCTGCATCCTTGATACTTTAAGAAACAAGTTTGTACTGCTTAGATCATATGAACCGGAGGACAACTCAAGGTTTGATCCGTACAGGTTGAATGAAATCATAAAAAGGGATGATTTTTTAACAAGGTCTTTCAGGAAAGCACTCGTTATAACACCTTCTTTCAGGTCAACACTTGTGCCGGCACCTTTATTTGATGATTCGAAAAAAGAGGATTTTCTGGCCTTCAATCAGATCTCCTCTGTAAAAGAAAGAATTCTTACCAATAAGTTAAAATATCCTGAAATAATTGCAATTTTTTCACTGCCTGAGGGAACTGCGGACATAATAACCTCATCATTCCCACGATGTGCCATTATGCATCCTCTCAAACCGTTATTTCAATACATTAATTTCAACAAGAGACCGGCAGGAAATTATATTCAGATCCACTTTGAACACGATTTTTTTACAATTGTCATCTTTGATCCGAATGAATTGACTTTCTGCAATGCATTCCATTATAAAAATCTTTCAGATATTGAGTACTATGTTCTTTATGTCCTCAAGCGGATGAATATCGGGCAGAATGAAACTGTATATCTAAGCGGCAGGACCGTGATGGATCAGGAGGTTCTTCGAGGTATGTCAGATTACCTCAGTAACATCAGGTTCGCATTGCCTCAGGGTAATTACACTTTCAGTTATGTTTTGAATGAAACAGAACTTTACAAGTATCTTGTCCTTTTCAGTGCAGTAAATTGCGAATAATCGGAGGAAAATATAAAGGAAGGATAATCAGTCCGATCTCAGGATTGAAAGCAAGGCCAACAACTGATTTTGCCAGGGAGAGTCTGTTTAATATCCTTAATAATCGAGTTGATTTTGAATCGATAAGTGTACTTGATCTTTTCTCAGGGACAGGATCCATTGGATTCGAATTTGATTCGAGGGGAGCTAAGGTTATTCACCTTGTTGAAAAAGATTCAAAGCATATTGCGGGTATCAAACAGACAATTGACAAAATTGGTTTCACGAACATCAAACCCATCCATATTGATGTAAAAACATATTTGAAAGCCTGCAGGTATAAATATGATATTGTTTTTGCCGATCCTCCTTATGATTTGGGTTGGCTTAAAAGTATTCCTGACCTTGTTCTTGAATCAATGATTTTAAAGGAGGAAGGTTTTATTATCCTGGAACATCCAAGGTCGATGGATTTCAAAAAACATAATAACTTCTTCGAGCACCGAAGCTACGGGAATGTGAATTTCAGTTTTTTCAGGACTGATTCTCCGCTCGATCATTGGTAGTAAGCCCCCCTGAAGGGGGGTTTAACTGGAATACCTTTGGAATTTTAAACATTATTAATATAAATTTGTTAAACTCCCAAGAATCGAAAACAAAGATTAATCAATTATGAAATTTAGATTTATAACATTTTGGCTTCTTTTTGCAATGGTTTCATTAAATTCGTGCAAACAAAAAGAAAAGACATCTGATATGAACATATTGTACATTCATCACAGTACCGGTGGTGTGATCTGGCAAGGTGAAAGACCTTCAATTATTACAAGGGCAGCAAGAAAAATCAGCACTGGACTTGCAGATGCTCTTGGTGGAAAAGCCAGATTGCCACTATTGTTTGATAGATTTAATAAGGAGAACAACAGAAACTACACTATAAAAGAGATGGCATTTCCAAAGGCCGCTCCCTACGGATGGCATAATTATCCTTATGATTATTATGACATATGGGTAAAGCATGCAGGTAATGAACCATATATGGAGGAACCTACCCTGGAAATGCTCACAAAGCAATATCAGGTCATTTCATTTAAGCATTGTTATCCTGTGAGCAATATCCAACCTGATAAAGACTCGGCTGACATTAATTCCGATTACAAATCCATTCCCAATTACAAACTTCAATATCTGGCTTTAAGAGACAAGCTTCACGAATTTCCTGATACAAAATTTATTCTCTGGACCGGCGCTGCCCAGGTAAAGTCAGCTATATCAGAGGATGAAGCATTGAGAGCCAGTGAATTTTTTACCTGGGTAAAAGATGAATGGGATCAGCCCGGGGATAATATTCACATATGGGATCTCTACAGCCTGGAGACTGAAGGTGGATTGTACTTTAAAGAAGAGTATGCGACTTCTTCAAATGATTCTCATCCAAATACGGAATTTGCTCTAAAAGCGGTTCAGTTAATCTTTAACAGGATCGTTGATGTTATTGAAAACGATGGGACAAGAACTAATCTGACAGGCGAAAAGCTTTGA
>DOTV01000239.1 GCA_003520925.1 Bacteroidales bacterium
TCCATAAGCATATGGAGCTATCTGGGCAAAATAGAATGCCAGATCATCATTCTTCCATGCACTCCTCCAGTTCCGGATCATAAGGGGAAATATTTTTGAGTATTGATCTGCTCTTCCGACGTTTGCTTCACCCTGATACCAGATTGCTCCCCTTACAGGATACCTTATAAGCGGATTGATCATCCCATTGAATAATGATGAAGGTGTTGAGGCGCTTATCGTTTTTGGCCTTTTAACTTCAGAAAACTCATTTTTGGTCAGGTCAAGGATGTAAAACCTGTTACCGATCAGCTCAGCGACCGGTTGAAATTTCCATTCACCATCGAGCTTAATCTGAGCTTGTTTATTATCCTTCAGGTTTAGCATCATCGAACCAGGTTTCCCCCAGATTCCGCCTCCTCCCTGAGTATCCAGGACACGGACTGCAATGGTGTTTGAACCTGCTTTAACATTTTCCTTTGGAATATCATAGATTCTTTCGGTCTGCCAGAAACCTGATACCTCATGCGAGCCCACCAGCTTTCCGTTAAAATAAGTCCTGTCCATGTCATCAACAGGACCGAGAACCAGTGAAAGGTCCCGTCCTGCCATCTTCTCAGGTATATCCACATTTCTCCGGAACCATACGGCACCGTCGAAATCCCCGGTTACTGCTTCAAACTGGCCAGGAAGCTTAATAACAGGCCAGCTGCTGTCATCGAATCCGGGCAGAGGGACTTTCTCATCATTGAAAATGAGGTCTTTCCATTGCTCTTCACCACTCTTGTCAGCAACCACCTGTTTATGAGAGTTCAGCCACGACTCGTACTCAGCGAGCAGAGGAGCTGACTCTTTAATTCCCTTAATTTCAGGAACAAACTCACCGGCATTTTCAAGAACATCCGCCGACATCCAGGCTTCAGCAGGCGTGCCTCCCCAGGCAGATTCAATGAGGCCAACCGGGATATTCAATTCATCATGAAGCTTTTTCCCGAAGAAATACCCTGCGGCACTGAACTGGCTTACTGTTTCCGGACTGCAGACTTCCCACCTCCCGGTGCACTCTTCAAGGGGTTGGCCCGATACTTTTCGCTGAACAATGAAAAGACGGATTTCAGGAACCGATGCCGATGCAATAGTCTGCGCTGAATACATAATAGTATCATTAGGGGGCCAGCCTGCAAGAGGCATCTCCATATTTGACTGCCCGGAGCAGACCCAGACTTCACCAATAAGAATATTTTTTACTGTCAGAATTGTATCTTTTGCAGTGATTGTAACCGAATACGGGCCACCAGTCTCAGGTGTATCGAGGGATACTGACCATTTGCCATCCTTACCCGAAACAGCCCTTCCATTCGCCTTCCAGCTGGCAGTCACCTCAATTTTATTTCCTGGTAATGCTTTACCCCATATTACAATATTTGTCTTCTGCTGAAGAAGCATATTGTCGCCAATGAGCGAAGGAAGCTCAATCCCGGAAGGCTTTTTGCCGCAACCGGTCATTGCAATCATAAATATAAGTCCGATGATTTTAAGTTTCATAATATTTTGTTTTACGTAAATGTTTATTCTGCTCTGAAAACCCTGTAGCTATGAGGTTTAATCGTCATTTCAAATGTGGATCTTTCCTCCCTGGGCCGCCCCCAGATCATACTGGTCGATTTACCGCTACCGGTTATCTGTTCCGACGATAATATGTCGGTCAGTTTCGTAATACCCTGCCCTGCAACAACTTTTATCTTTGTTTCTTCAGGCAGAAAGGACTCAACAATAAATGTGTTATTATCATAAACAAACAGACTTACCATCGAAGGTCCCTCTAACCGGAAACTGAGGTCGGAAGAAAGTACATCCCTTATCCTGTTCAGGACACCAGCAGGAAGGGCATAAATATCTGCGAATGAGTCAGGAATAGTCAGGACGAACAGGGAAGCCTTTCCATATCTTCCCTGGTGAAGAAACGGCCATCCTGCGGGTCCGCCCAAAGCCTCTATATCTGTCCATGAATCGTTAGTAAGATATTGTATCTGAGGTATCAGTATCTCCTTTGATGATTTGTTTCCCGAACTGGCAAAACCAACTGCGAATTCAGAGACAAGTGCTTTTCTTTCAGTATATTCCAGTTCAATTATATCCTCAATCCCCTTACCCTGAAGCGCCCTGAGAAGCCCCGATGTGATAGCAACATCTTTCCCCGTAATAAGTCTTTGTTTAATCTTTTTTACAATGTCAGGATCAAATTTTGCTGATTCTGTAAGAAGAATCATTTTAGGTTCAACCGGGAATTCAGATTTCAAGTCGACAGGGAGGCCAATCATTCCAAAATAGTTTTGAATGAAATCTTCACCTGTTGAATGGAAAGGCCTGTATGCCTGGATACCGACCGGCTTCCCAAGCTTGTCAAGGAATCTGTCAACCTTTTCAAATGTATATCCGGCAGCCCTGGCAACTGTTGCCGGAGTAAAACTTTTCCCATCCTTCAGAACATAAGATTTCGACATTTCGTCAAAATCGAAGCTTGGTTTCTGGTCCTGCCACACCGGACGGTCAGCCGGTCTGATGTTACGCTGCATCTGTCTGAAATCAAAAAGAGTTATTTCGGGTGCTTTTGCAAAGAGTGTCAGCCACAGCTGTTCAGCATACCTGTCCATATAATTCATCCCTCCTGTATCAACCCAGCCACCTCCATTTCCTCCGGGCTTTATGTTTTCAAAGTATCTGAAGATCAGATAACCGAGGTACTGCTGAAGATGCTGGCCCGGGGCATCAGGATTCCTGGTCTCTGTGCCTGTATATATTCCGTCGAACATTCCTGGCTCAGTTTCAAGATTGAAACCCAATCCCTGGAAATGTTCATACCAGTTGGGATATTTGACAACCACCCTGACTTTCGGATTTACTGCTCTGGCTGGCCCAATCACCAGACTTTGAGCTGCTTCAGTCATCTGTTTCAGCCTGAAATCTGTCCAGCTCTGATCCCCTTTGGCCTTAATGCAGAGCTCACATTTGCAGTCGGTAAAGAAGAAATCATCAAGAATGATCTCATCAAAATGCCGGGCAGTAAGCTCAACAATCTCTTTAACCTTTTTCCTGTGTTCCGGATTTGAATAACAATAGGTCTCAAACCGGTTCATTTCGCTGACTGTAAGAGTTATTCCTCCTGCTGTTTTTATGCCACGGCTATTGAAGAAGGCCTTAGCCTTTTCAATTGTCTTTTCATTAACAATTATCTGGTCCCGATGAGTTTCAAGATAGATTTTATCGACATGAACCTGGTTTGAGATGGTATTCCAGATTGGTTCGAGCCACTTCAGATCATCCATCTGCCTCACTTCATATGCACGCGCATAAACCGCAACCTTGAAATTCCTGTAGCCTTCAAGGTTTTGTGCAAAGGATATGCTGGAGGCAAATAGAATCAGCAGTATGGGAAGAAAAATTTTTCGGTTCATTATATAATGCCTTAAAGATTTATTCAGTAAGAAGATTCAGCTTATATGTAAAGGATGCCGGTGCTGTATACACCATATACTGAGGTAATGGTCTGGGACCGCAGCCATTCGACCCGACACCCAGGGTATGGCTGCTTATGCATAACACTGTTGCATCGCTTTGTGGAAGATCTATTTTGTATTCCACATTTTCCATCTGCTCATCGCTGTAAGGAAGAGCCGTGAACTGAAGAAGCGAGGTATCGCACTGAGCCATAATGCCGGTTCCTCCCTTATTGGTGATCTTTACCCACCGGACATCCTCGTGATTTCCTGCATCCATCGGCTTCTCATAAGGGGTAAGAAGATCTTTAACAGTGCTTTTATACACCCCAACATCAAATGCACGTTTACGGTCAGCATAGTTTTCCATAGGTCCGCGTCCAAAATACTCTGCCATTTCAAATTGCTTATCAAGAAACAGCCGTACACCAAGTCTTGCAATAACCTGCTGAGAATTGCTTGAGTTGAAATTGTTTTCGGCGGTTATTATACCATTGCCGGAGATTTTGTAAATAACATCATGATTTACAGTAAATCCGTTCCTCCCTTCCCCAGTTAGTTTTACCGAGATGTTCACTTCAGAAGGTGAGGATTGCCCGACAGATATTCCCTGGACGGTCCATTTCAGTGCTTTAATGCCATTGGTGTTCCATCCCCTATCGGCATACATGTCATCATTGCGGTGAGGAGCTCTCCAAAGATGTAATCTGGGTCCTCCACCGGCCTTCAGAATGTTAATTCCGTTACGTTCGAGCTTCGAGAATGTTCCTGCAGTCATGTCAAAAACAACATTAAAACTTTCTCCCTTTAAAGTGATCTCCCCGTCGTTCTGAGTCATTACAATTGGTTTTGCATCTGAAACAGGCCTGGCAGCGGCTAATTTTACAGGCAATTTGAATTGCTGAGATGCTATCTCATACCCCTTTTTTGCCCATATCTCATCTTTTGGAAGGGTATAGGAAATACGAAGGAAATATTCCGCTCCGGCCTTCGGATTGGGAATTTCAAAAGGAACCATTACGGATGTCTCCATTCCCGGTTTTACATCAAATGAAGGGTAGGTCCCCGAGCCGATTATTGTTCCGTTTTCCGAAAGTGTCCATGAAGCAGTAAAGTCTTTGAGGCTTGTAAACTGATATTTATTCCTGATCTTTATAATCCCCTCCGAAAGATTTCCTTCCGAGATTTGTATCCACTGGTAGGCGTGTTTCATTTCAGGGTAATGCGGTTTAAGTGAGCGGTCGGAAGCAATGACTCCCTTATGAATAAAATAACGGTCGTTCGGGAACTCACCAAAGCCACCGCCGTAGGCCAGAATTACATGGTCCGGGTCACGCCTGTTCCAGATGCCCTGGTCTTGCCACTCCCATATTGCACCTCCCAGAAGTGTCTCATATTTGTCGAAAACATCATTATACTCTCCAATGGCGCCCATTGAGTTGAACATAGCATGAGCATATTCGCACAGGTAGAATGGCTTATGAAATGAAGTATCTGCTGCTATGCGCTCAACATCAGGAACATTAGTATACATCCTGCTGTCGAGGTCAGCCGGATTGTTCTTCCCTGTTCCAAAACCTTCATAATGAACCGGCCTTGTTTTATCGATCGATTTGACAGCTGCCATGGCTGCCCTGAAGTTGGAACCTCCCCTGCCATTCTCATTCCCAAGGGACCAGATTATTACAGAGGGATGATTTTTAAAATTTTCGGCGTTTGCAATATTCCTGTCAAGAATTGCTGCCTTCATCCTGGGTTCCTCGTCAAATTTCCCGGAATTACCATGACATTCAACATTGGCTTCAGCAACAAGCCATATTCCCCATTCATCACACAGTTCGTACCATCGGGGATCATCCGAATAATGGCATGTGCGTACATGATTGCAGTTGCCCTGCTTTATAAGTTCAAGGTCGCGGATCATCTGTGCCTCCGTAACTGCGTGACCCACATCGGGCCAGTTTTCGTGACGGTTGACTCCTTTCAGCTTGATTGGGACCCCATTAGCCAAAAATGTCCTGCCTTTTATTTCAACTTCCCTGAAACCGGTTTTTGCAGAGAGGGTCTCAATTACTTTGTTCCCCCTGTTAAGTGTAATCACTGTTGTATAAAGCTTGGGTGTCTCTGCTGTCCATTTAACAGGTTTCTCAACAGGAAATGAAAGCCTTACCGATACCTCTTCGCCCGGTTTAAGAGCAGGTACTCCATCTATTGCCGAATATGATGCCACGACGGTCTCTCCATCATAAAGAGTTACAAAAAGTTTTGATGGCTTGACCTGTTTGGCGGCATAGTTCCTGACTTTTGCCACAACATCAACAGTAGCATTTATGTACTTGTCATCAAGATCGGTCCTAATGAAGAAATCACGGATGTGCTGTTGCGGAGAGCTCCATATCGTAACATTGCGGAATATTCCGCTGAGCCTCCACATATCCTGGTCCTCGAGGTAGCTTCCTGTTGTATAGCGGTAAACCTCTGCTGCTACCATATTCTTACCGGGCTTCACAAATTTTGTAATATCAAATTCAGCCGCATTGCGGCTGTTGACGCTATAACCTACCTTCTGACCATTGACCCATAAAAAGAATCCTGCATCCACACCATCAAATGAAATAAATATCTGACGGCCATTCCAGTCAGCCGGAACATCAAAATCCCTTCTGTAGCTCCCGACAGGATTCCGCTCTTCATAAGCTGTGAAGTTCCTGGGAGGAGTGCTCATCACTTTAGGAAAATCCTTCTTAAATGTGTATCCGAGGTTCCTGTAGTAAGGTGTTCCATAACCCAGGAGCTGCCAGTTCGAAGGAACCGGAATCTCTTTCCATGCCGACACATCGTAAGTAGTCTTGTAAAAATCAACTGGCCTCGCCTGTGGCCACGATACCCAGTTGAATTTCCACATGCCGTTAAGGCTCCGGCAGAATGTCGATGCATGTCTTTCAGCTGCAAGAGCCTCCTTAAGGTTTGCATATGGCATAAGGGTGGCATGTGCCGGTTCTTTGTTAATACCAATACATTCTGGATCCTCGATTTCGGCAGGCACCGGAGCTCCTCCCAATGAGTCCCTTACTGATGCAATCTGAGCATCAGCGGCTGAATCGATCATTGAAAAGAAAAAAAGGATAATGGCAATAACGGATAGTTTTTTCATAGTATTCGGGATAATAAAAATTATATGATTTATTTTGGTTATTCAATTGATTTCTTAATCACAACATTTTCCCCTCTATAGGAGACTGAATCATGTGGTTTAATTTCAGGATCAAATCCGGCAGGATTGTTGCGGGTTATCCAGACAATATTAAATACTCTTTCCTTGAGCATCCCTCTGTATTCACCTGTTCTATCGCCAATTGTCAGTTCACCTGTTGTTTCATTGTAGCTGAATTTGATTGCGCTGCATTCTCCCTTTTCATAATTGTAATTGGTTCCCTCATCCTCATATAAAGTAAATGCGCAGTTTCTGCCAGTATAAACATACAAAGTAACCGGATCAGCAGGTTTCTCGTCTGTAAATTGAATTTCAGGGCCAAATGGTATTATTGAACCTTCCCTGGCAAAAAGAGGGATCTGTCCGAAGGGAGCGTCAACCTGAAGCTGATGTCCTCCCAGGATATAAATTCCGGAATAGAAATCGTACCACCCGCATGAGGAGGGAAAATAAACATCACGTGAACGGGCCTTATATTTAAAAACCGGTGCAACAAGCAGCGAAGGACCGAACATATACTGGTCACCAATGTTCTTTACTGCTTTATCCCCTCCAAAATCCATAACCATAGCCCGCATAATAGTGTAATCGTTGAAATAAGCCGCACCTGCCAGGCTGTACAGGTATGGCATAAGTCTGTATCTCAGCTTGTCGTAATAAACCATGCTTTCAAATGCCGGACTTCCGGCTGGTGAAATATTAAAAATCTCCCTGTATGGGTATTGCCCGTGACTTCGGAAGAGCGGGCAGAACGATCCGAACTGGAACCATCGGGTATTAAGCTCCCTCCATTCATTAAGATCTTCCGAACCTTCAACAGCCTGGGCATATCTGTTCTCAACACAAAAGCCTCCTATATCAAAAGTCCAGTACGGGATCCCCGACATTGAAAAGTTAAGGCCAGCGGGTATCTGAGCTTTCATATCTTCCCATCTTGTGCCGATATCTCCGCTCCATGTGGCAGTTGAGTATCTCTGCAGCCCTGCAAACCCTGAGCGTGTTAGCAAAAATACCCTCCTTCCTGGATCGGCACTTCTCTGGCCGTCGTATATTGCCATGGCATTAACTAGGGCATATGTGTTAAAATATTTCGTTGAGGGTCCCAGAGCAGTAGGCGTGGAAAGCTTTTTTCTGTATTCGATACTTGCATTTGAAAGGATATCAGGTTCTGATGCATCCATCCACCATGCATCAAAACCCTTTGTGAACAGATGCTCCCTTATCTGTTCCCAGAAGAGATCCCGTGCACCCTGGCTGTAAGCATCATAGAATGAACCAATGTATCCTTTTCCTATCCAGTCCCTTACGCTGTCACTAACAGCCTGTCGGTACATCCATCCCATGGTGTCGAATTCTTTGTAATGATCTGTTGTATAGTAGAATTTCGGCCATACCGAAATCATTATCCTTGAATTAAGCTTATGGACAGAATCAACCATTCCCAAGGGGTCGGGAAAAAACTTCGGGTCAAATTCATGGGAGCCCCATAAATCGACCGGCCAGTACGACCAGTCGAGCACAATGTTATCGAGAGGGATTTTCAATTTACGGTATTCCTTTACAACATCAAGAAGTTCTTTCTGTGACCTGTACCTTTCCCGGCTTTGCCAGAATCCCATTGCCCATTTAGGCATTATGGATGCTTTGCCGGTGAGTGTACGATAACCGCTTATAACATCGTCAAGGTTGTTACCACGGATAAAGTAATAATCGATCTGATTTCCCATTTCAGATGTCAGGGATAAGGATCCCTGTTCTTTTGCAGGACGCGGGCTCAATACTTTAAGTCCTATATAGGAGACCCCTCCATCAGGCATCCATTCAAGCTTCACCGGGTATTTATGACCTTTCTCGAGATTCCTGCTGAATTTGTATGTATTAGGGTTCCAGGCAGTTCTCCAGCGTTCCGGGACTACAAGTTCTCCACCAAGATAGAGCTTTGTATAACCTGCATAATATAGCTTGAAATAATATACTCCTGATTCCAAAGGTTCAATATCACCCGTCCAGGTAATTGCTGACCCGTAAAAAGGAAATTTATCAGGGAAATTCTTTATTGTAGTAAGATTTTCATAATCGATTGATGATTCGTTGCGGCGGACAAAGATCTTTGATGTGTCGGAATTGATGTAGTAAGATGCAGTAAGCCCTCCTTCCTGACCATTCTTGTCGTATAGTCTGAAAAGATCCATTTCCGAATAATCGCGCGGATCGCCGAATTTTGTAAGTGAATAATTGTCCCACAGGATCCCGTAATTGCGGTTTGAGACTAAGAAGGGAACCGAAACTTTTGTGTTGTACTGATAAAGGCTTTCGTTAAGCCCCTTGTAATTAAATTCGTCCGACTGATGCTGGCCAAGTCCGTAAAAGGCTTCATCAGAAGGGGAGTCAAAAACCTGTCCCATCGTGAATCCTGAAGTACCCTCTTTGCTAATCGGGGAAAATGACTTCCCTCCTCCTGCTTTCTCACCCAGTATTACTTTATTGTTTTCGTCGCAGAATATAACCTGACCTGTCACAATTGATACTTTAGAAGTTACCCTGGTCGTTGAGACGACAATTGTGTCTCTTTCCTGCCTGACAGTGAAAGAAGGTCTCGGATTATCCCGGTCAACAACACACAGGCTCTTTTCTCCGGAGAAACCGTTTACAGGAGACGCTATTACATGAATAATATCATCGTTTACAATCTCCAGCTTCATTTGTTTCGGGATATCCTGATTACCTGATCTGAGCCTTATGATCACGCCGTTATCCGTTTTCTTCCATGTAGTCTGTGAGCACATGGAAAACAAAATGACGAATGCAGGGACAAAACATAATAGTTTTCTCATCGATATGCGTATATTATCTGATTAACCGTTACAGGATCATTCAGCTGAACCAATAAAAAATCTGTAATAAAATTAATTGATTATCGGTAACTAATGATAAAAGTCAACCAGAAGATATCAAGAGTTTTTAAGATTGAGGTATTGTCCATCCCTTTTAAAAACTAAAATCAATCCCTTTGTTCAAAGCTGACATCTTTTGGTTTGGAGTCAATAGTTTTCAACATTGACCGTCCATCTGACCTGACTTTGTCCTTAACAAACTCCGGAACATTGAAGGATCTGAGCAGCAACTCATAAAAATCAGGGTTTCTCTGGGGCACCAGAAAGGGTTTGCTGAATGAACCATTTTCGGCAGCATAGGTTATGAATGGACGCGTATATAATCCATCAAGCCTTCTGCTGCTTAATATCATCCAGCGTGAATTTGAGGACCAGGAATGATAACTCTCCGATTCAGAACTGTTAACTGCATCTATCGGGTGGAAATCGCCTGACTGGATATCGAACTGGTAAAGGTCGGCTTCCCTGTGCCAGATTGAAAAATTACCATAATCTGAAAGAGTGAAAACAAGGGTCCTGCCATCGGGTGAAATTCTGGGAAAGGAAACACTTTTCCCTGTGCGGTATGAGCTTACAAGTGTATCAATATTACCGCCGAAAGAGCCTGTTGTTGCATTAAAATCAATCCTGCACAAGCTGTATTTTATCTTATTGTAGTTATCGGGCTGGATTCCTTTTTTTGCACTGCAGAAATAAAGACTTTTCCCGTCGTGAGAAAAGGCCGGGAATGTCTCAAAACTCTCTTCAGATGAGATTATCTTACTTGTTATCAACTTATTATTCCTGATATCATAAACCACTATATCCGATTTTGAATCGAATACCTCAATTCTTTTTTCTTTCACCGAATGAAAAACCTGCTGAATATTGTTTACCGAAAAGGCTATGAAGTCTTCTGAAGGGTGCCAGTATGGGTAAACACAGTTTGAGATTGTCTCCTTTACTTTTGTATTAAGCTTGATTGAATTGCCGTCCTGAACAAGAATAGTACCTCCATTGATTCCTCTCAGATGAAACATCATGTCATCAGGGTTGTTCGCCCTGAATGAGTGACAATTCATGCATGCCCCGGGCAACAGCCTGTTTGTTATTATCGGGTCCTGATCAAAACTGGTAAGGTTGCGCTGATATATCCCCATTTCGGACCAAGTTTCATACCCTGGTGCAATAAGACGGTATACAATGAACGGGTCGGCAGGCTCGCCCCGGATGCTGATATTGAAAGGCTTGTATTTATACCATCTTCCATCGCGTCTTGCATAAACAGTTATACTAAGCCTTCCGTTTGTATTGTTTCTTAAAAGTCTCTTCCATTTATATTCCGGAATGATGACTTTATCTTTACCATGAATCTTTATGCTTTCTTTAGCCCCTTCAATTAATGCATCCGTTTTTTCAGGATAATCACAAATTTTAAAATTCAAAGGTGCGATATTTACCGGTATGACCACGTCACAGTAATCAGGAAAGATAGGCGGCAGTGTCTCAATCTCCTTCAGATCATTCCCCGGTCTGCTGCAAGAAAGAAAAAAAGCTGCGCTTATGATAAATATTATGTAATTAGTCTGGCTCATGTCGATCCTGTATTGTTTTTTTTCTCCTCGTGAGAACTGGATTCAACATCCTTAAAATGAATGTAAAACCAATAAGTTCCTGCAAAATTCTTCTGAAGTCGTTCACCAGCATCAGTGTATCCTGAATACATATCCGCATAAGCTTTCATCCGCTGCCTGGTATTCTGGCTGACATATTGAGGAGAATTAATAAAGGGGTCCTCATTGTTAAGTCCTATAATGTACATTACAGCTTCCTGGTACGATACCGGAACCCTGCTGTATTCCATTTTCTCCATAACAGGAATGAGCCTGGTTATATTACCCATATCCTTATTGATCATGTAGAAAGCCATCAGATATTCAAAAGCAATTTTATTTCCTGGGTGTTCGCTGATCATCATGTTAAGGACCGCCTCAACATCTTTTATATGAAAGAAATAGTCATTTCTGACTGCAAACTTCCTTTTTTCTGCCCAGCCGGCATTTTGATTTATCTTCTCTTCATTGTTTAGAAAAGTGGTAGTATTTTCAGCCCATTTTCTGTAAAAAACTGTTTTTTTAAGAATGTTTAAATATTTCCCGGATACTCTATACTGACCGTTTATAAGATTAGTTTCAGCCAGCCTTTTTAAGATCCTTGCCGATTTCCCCATATTGGGAATTGTTTCCATGCTTTCAAACGCATATTCCTGGGAGGCATTTGTCAATCCGAGGTGGTAAAGAATCTCACTGCCCATGATAGCAGTAACATATTCTCTGTTAAAGGGCAGGAAAAGCCCGTCCACACCGTGCTGGTCATAGTTGAACATCCTGTTGCCAAGTTGTCCGGTTTTGGCCAGAGAGAGATTAAGCATTGCAAGCGACAGATAGTTCCTGGGAGGTTTTTTTTCAGAATATTTTACTATGTCATTCCACCTTTCGTTCCTGGCAAGGTAATCGTAAGTCATAATCTCTTCAGCTTCAAAGTTTGCAAAGCTCTTAAATCCCAGCCAGCACAGAACCGTAAAAACTGCAAACTGTAATACCAGGAATCTCTTTACATGTTTTTCTTTTGGAGAAATAAAATATATCAGGAGCAGCATGGGAGGCAACAAAAACAAAACCAGGACTGCCTTAGGGATTGAGTTGATAATGTTATAATAAAACTCACTCATGAATGTCATCATAAGAGGCTGAAGAATAAGATATTGTCTCACCAGGAGAGGAAACGCGAAAGCAAGGATGACAAAGGAAATAAAATACCACCACTTCATACCATATACAGGTGATTCATCATTCTTTTTGTCTTCTTTCTTACGCGAATGGAGATAACACAAATATTCATAAAACAGCATTAAAAGAAGAAGGCTCACAAATGATCCGCCTGATAACCAGTAAGTCAGAGGAATAAGGATCAGTCCTGCCATAAACCTGATTTTTTCACTTCTGATAGTTACATATACAAGTCCGGCGACCATTGCCTGCAGAAAACCAATTATTGCCGATAAAGGATAGAACTCATTGCAAAGGATCATCCCTGACAGAAGTGACGGGATAAAACTAAAAGGGAATAA
>DOTV01000243.1:0-721 GCA_003520925.1 Bacteroidales bacterium
CGTGACATTAAACTATCCTCCTATTAGTATACGTAACATAATACTTCTCCACCTATATTCTCATTTTTAGCCTCTTTATCGGTCATCAGACCCTTTGAGGTTGAGATTATTGCAATTCCGAGTCCGTTCAGGACCCTTGGCATTTCATCGACTCCGATGTAACGTCTGAGGCCCGGACGACTGGCCCTTGTAATTTTTTTAATAGCTGGTTTTTTGCTCTTCGGATTATATTTCAGGGCGATTTTCAACACACTCTGTTTTTCTTCTCCGTCAACCACCTTATAGCTAAGGATATACCCTTTTTCAAACAAAATTCTGGCAATCTCCTTTTTAAGATTGGATGCTGGAGCTTCAACCACCTTATGACCAGCCATAATGGCGTTCCTTATTCTGGTCAGTAAATCTGCAATCGGATCAGTCATCTCTTATTCTTTAAAATAGTTAATATTCATTCTTACTTTTACCAGCTGGCTTTCTTGACACCGGGGATAAGTCCGAAAGATGCCATCTCCCTGAAAGTTATCCTGCTTATTCCGAACTGTCTCATATAACCTCTTGAACGTCCGGTAAGCTTGCAACGGTTATGAAGTCTGTTGGGATTTGAATTCCGTGGAAGACGGCTCAGTCCAATATAATCTCCATCAGCTTTCAGTTTTGCTCTTTTTGCTGCGTACTTCTCAGTCAGTCTTGCGCGTTTTACTTCGCGGGCTATCATCGATTC
>DOTV01000243.1:962-3894 GCA_003520925.1 Bacteroidales bacterium
GCTATCATCGATTCTTTAGCCATATAATCAGTTTTTAATGTTTTTAAACGGTAATCCAAAATGCTTCAGTAGTGCCAGCGCCTCCTCATCGGTATTTGCCGATGTTACAAAAGTCATCTGAAGACCCATGATCTTGGCAACTTTGTCAAGGTCAATCTCAGGGAAAATAATCTGCTCGGTGATTCCGAGAGTATAATTACCACGTCCGTCCAGCTTTGCACTTATTCCCTTGAAGTCGCGGATCCTCGGCAAAGCAACGCAGATGAGCCTTTCAAGGAATTCATACATTTTATCTTTGCGTAGCGTGACCATTACACCGATCGGCATATTTTTCCTGAGCTTGAAGTTTGAAATGTCCTTCGATGAATAGGTCTGAACAGCTTTCTGTCCGGCAATATCTGTTAATTCCTTAACACTGAATTCAAGCAGCTTCTTGTCAGCTATTGCCTGTCCCACACCCTGATTAAGAACAATCTTTTCCAGCTTTGGAACCTGCATTACGGTCTTATAGCTGAATTCCTTCATTAATTCAGGGACGATCTCTTCCTTATATCTGGTTTTTAAAGCAGGTGTATACATTACTTGATCTCCTCTCCTGATTTTTTTGCGTAACGAACTAATTTATTTTTGTCATTATACCTTCTGCCGATACGTGTTGGTTTGCCCGACGCAGGATCGATAAGCATAAGGTTCGACAGATTAACCGGGGCCTCTTTCTTAAGAATGCCTCCCTGAGGTGATTTTGCATTTGGTTTTGTGTGTTTTGAAACTGTGTTAATACCTTCAACCAAAGCTCTGTTCTTTTCCCTGTCAACCTCGAGGACTCTTCCTTTCTGCCCTTTGGACTCACCGGTTATCACCATAACCGTATCTCCTTTTTTAATATGTAGTTTCTTCTGCATTGCTCTTTTTTTAATGATTATAGAACTTCAGGTGCAAGAGAGACAATCTTCATATACTTTTCGCGCAGTTCTCTTGCCACCGGACCAAATATACGGGTACCTCTCACCTCATTAAGATTATTGAGCAGCACAACTGCGTTATCATCGAACCTGATATACGATCCATCAGCACGGCGTATCTCCTTGGTCGTCCTCACAACAACAGCTTTGCTCACTGTTCCCTTTTTTGCCTCACCTGACGGGAGAGCGCTTTTAACACTGACAACTATCTTATCTCCGACTGTTGCATATCTTTTCTTACTGCCTCCAAGAACCCGGATACACAAAACTTCCTTTGCTCCGGAGTTGTCGGCAACTGTTAACCTGCTTTCCTGCTGTATCATGACTACTTAGCTCTTTCAATTATTTCAACCAATCTCCAGGATTTATTTTTACTCAGAGGCCTGGTCTCCGAGATACGTACTTTATCGCCGATATTGCACGAGTTCTCTTCATCATGAGCCATCAGCTTTTTTGTCCTGTTGACAAATTTGCCATAAATAGGATGTTTTACTTTCCTTTTAATGGCCACCACGATCGATTTATCCATTTTGTTGCTGACGACAACACCGATACGTTCCTTTCTGATATTCCTTTCCATTGCTGATCTAGCTTTTAGGTTTTTCATTAATTTCCCTGGCACGCAGCTCTGTAAGCAGACGCGCAATTGTCAGCTTAACCTGTTTGAGCTTCTGAGGATTATCCAGAGGTGTAATAGCATGGTTAAGCTTCATGCGGACAAGCATGGTTTTCTCGGTATCAATCCTTTCAACCAGATCCGGAGTGCTTAATTCCTTTATTTCTGAAGTTTTCATCTCTATCTGTTCTATATTTTATTCCTGTACGAAATCGGTTCTGACAACGAATTTTGTTGTTATCGGAAGTTTCTGTGCTGCAAGCCGGAGTGCCTCTTTAGCAATATCATATGGAACTCCTTCAGCCTCAATTATAATTCTTCCCGGAGTAACTGGTACAACAAAGCCTTCGGGTGCACCTTTGCCTTTTCCCATTCGGACCTCGGCAGGTTTCTTTGTAATAGGCTTGTCGGGGAATATCCTGATCCATATCTGTCCTTCACGTTTCATATGACGTGTTACGGCCTGACGGGCAGCTTCGATCTGTCTACCGGTGATCCAGCACTCTTCCAATGCCTTAATACCAAACGACCCGAATGCAAGCTGGTTGCCTCTCTGAGCATTTCCCTTCATTCTTCCTTTCTGGGCTCTCCTGAATTTGGTCCTTTTCGGTTGTAACATGGCTCAACTATCTTTATAAATTTTATACTCTCATTCCTTATTTCTTTGCCTTACGTTTAAGGCTTTTGCTCTTTGCATTTCTTGCACCGATATTCGGACTCAGATCTCGTTTTCCGAAAACTTCACCGTTGCAGATCCATACTTTTATCCCGAGCAGACCGACCTTTGTATGGGCTTCCCCCAGAGCGTAATCAATGTCGGCACGAAGTGTATGAAGTGGGATGCGTCCCTCCTTGTATGTTTCGCTTCTTGCCATTTCAGCACCTCCAAGGCGGCCTGAAATCAGAACTTTAATCCCTTCGGCACCCATCCTCATTGTGGAGGCAATCGACATCTTTATTGCACGCCTGTACGAAATCTTGCCTTCGAGCTGACGGGCTATATTGTTTGCAACAATATTTGCATCAAGTTCCGGACGTTTCACTTCAAAGATGTTGATCTGAACCTCTTTCTTTGTAATCTTCTTAAGTTCTTCCTTTAGTTTGTCAACTTCCTGGCCTCCTTTACCGATAATAATCCCCGGGCGGGCCGTATTAACGGTTACGGTAATAAGCTTCAGTGTTCTCTCGATTATAATCTTTGAGATACTGGCTTTTGCAAGCCTGGCATTAAGATATTCTCTTATCCTGGTATCCTCAACCAGTTTTCCTGAGAAATCTTTTCCACCGAACCAGTTCGAGTCCCAACCTTTGATTATACCTAATCTGTTGCCAATCGGATTTACTTTTTGTCCCA
>DOTV01000243.1:4131-4733 GCA_003520925.1 Bacteroidales bacterium
GGATTTACTTTTTGTCCCATCTGTTTATTTTGCTGTATTTTCAACTTCTTTTTTCATACTGTCGAGAATCAGAGTAACATGGTTAGATCTTTTTCTGACCCTGTAAGCCCTTCCCTGAGGAGCTGTCTGAAGCCTTTTCAGGGCTCGTCCGCCATCAACGCTTATCTCCTTAACAAAAAGGTTACTCTCCTCGATTCTGACACCTTCATTTTTCGACTGCCAGTTGGCTATAGCCGAGAGAAGAAGCTTTTCGAGCCTGCGTGATGCCTCCTGAGGGCTGAATTTAAGCACATCAAGTGCTTTGTTCACTTCCAGGCCGCTGATCATTCCTGTTACGAGCCTCATCTTTCGGGGTGAGGTCGGACAGTTCCTTAAAATAGCCTGGTACCTTGCTTTCGCAGCCTCTTTCCTCCTATCTGCTGTATTTCTTTTTCTTGCACCCATTTCTGAATATTTTTCGGTTTACACTACTTATTACTTGTTGCCCGAGTGACCTCTGAATGTGCGTGTGGGAGCAAATTCGCCAAGCTTGTGTCCCACCATGTTTTCGGTAATGTAAACGGGGATGAATTTATTTCCGTTATGAACTGCTATAGTATGTC
>DOTV01000243.1:4990-5149 GCA_003520925.1 Bacteroidales bacterium
TATGTCCGACAAAGTCGGGGGAGATTACTGATCTCCGTGACCATGTCTTGAGAACCGATTTTTTCTGTCCCTTGTTCATTTCAAGAACTCTCTTTTCCATCTTGAATTCGATAAAAGGACCCTTTTTTATTGACCTGCTCATAGTATATCAGTTATTTT
>DOTV01000243.1:5388-6645 GCA_003520925.1 Bacteroidales bacterium
GTTATTTTTTCCTTCTTTCAATAATGTGTTTTGCAGAGTATTTCTTCTTGTCGCGGGTTTTGAAACCTTTTGCAGGCACCCCTTTGCGCGACCTAGGATGTCCGCCCGAAGCCCTTCCTTCACCGCCACCCATTGGGTGATCGACCGGATTCATAACAACGCCTCTGACTCTCGGACGACGGCCCTGCCAGCGTGAACGGCCGGCCTTACCTGATTTCTCAAGGTTATGATCGGCGTTTGAAACAGTTCCGATTGTCGCCCTGCAAGTCGTCAGAATCATCCTTGTCTCACCAGAAGGAAGCTTGATAATTGCATATTTCCCCTCGCGCGCCGAAAGCTGTGCATAAGTTCCTGCACTGCGGGCAATAGCTCCTCCCTTACCTGGCTTCAGTTCAATATTATGAACAATGGTACCAAGCGGAATATCATTGAGAAACATCGTGTTACCAATTTCAGGTGTTGCATCTTTTCCTGATACAACTTTCTGGCCCACCTTCAATCCGTTGGGAGATACAATGTATCTTTTCTCACCATCTTCATAAACAAGAAGGGCAATCCTCGATGACCTGTTCGGGTCATATTCAATTGCCTTTACTGTTGCATGCATGCCATCTTTTTCCCTGAGAAAATCGACGACCCTGTACATCTGTTTATGACCGCCTCCGATGTACCGCATAGTCCTTTTACCGTTAACGTTCCTTCCTCCAGATTTCCTGAGCGGTTGAAGCAAGGATTTCTCCGGCGTGGCTTTTGTCAAAGTGTCAAAAGCACTAATGATTTTGTTTCTCTGACCTGGTGTAACAGGTTTTAATTTTCTGACTGCCATACTTGTTGTTAAATATTGCTATAGAAATCAATCTTGTTTCCTTCTGCCAGGGTAACAACTGCTTTCTTCAAAGCTGCTGTTTTACCGACAAGGAAACCCGATTTCGTGTTTCTTGTTTTTACCTTGCCGCCATACCTCATTGTATTGACTGAATCGACAGTTACGCCATACAGTTCCTCGACAGCTTTCCTGATCTGCAATTTATTTGCGCTTTTAGCAACGATGAACCCGTAGCGATTGAATTTATCGCCCTGGCTTGTCATTTTTTCCGTTACTATTGGTTTAAGCAAAATATTCATTACTCAAAATTTACTGGTTTTCAAAAGTTGCCTGCAAAACGTCAACTGCACTCTCTGCAAGTACAAGAGTTGAAGCCTTCATTATCTTATAAGTACTTAATTCACCGGCAGTTACAACTTCAACCCCTTGTA
>DOTV01000243.1:6906-7432 GCA_003520925.1 Bacteroidales bacterium
ACATTTCGGGATGACAAATATATGTTTTTATTTTGTTCCGGTAAAACAAATAATGATTTTTTATTTCCAATATTCAGGCTGCTGCCTATTTTTATCATTTCTTTTGTTTTTGGCGCTTCAAAAGAGAAGTCTTCCAGAACAATAATACTGTTTGCCGATGCCTTGTATGAAAGGGCTGATTTCCTGGCCAGCTGTTTCAGCTTTTTATTGAGTTTGAAGCCATAAAACCGGGGCTGCGGGCCAAATACACGTCCGCCTCCACGGAACAGGGGGTTCTTTAAACTGCCTGCGCGGGCGGTTCCGGTCCCTTTCTGCCGCTTGATCTTCCTGGTACTGCCAGCCACTTCGCCACGCTGTTTGGATTTATGGGTTCCCTGCCTTTGATTTGCGAGGAACTGTTTCGTATCCAGATAAATGGCGTGATCATTAGGTTCAATGCCGAAAATCGAATCGTTAAGATTAACTTTCCTTCCGGTCTCCTTGCCATCGATATTAAGAATCGCTAATTCCATTATTTTGTAATTAT
>DOTV01000243.1:7680-8286 GCA_003520925.1 Bacteroidales bacterium
TTGTAATTATTACGTAACCACCTTTAGGACCTGGAACTGATCCTTTAACTATAATTAAATTAGTCTCTGCCATAAGCTTCATAACCCTCATGCTTATCGACATAACTTTATTTCCGCCCATACGTCCTGCCATTCTCATCCCTGGCAGAACCCTCGACGGAAATGATGATGCTCCGAGTGAACCCGGTGCTCTTCCTCTGTTATGCTGTCCGTGGGTCTGACCGCCAACGCCTCCGAAGCCGTGACGTTTTACGACACCCTGGAATCCCTTGCCTTTTGTCCAGCCGCGCACATCAACCCAGTTATCGGGTCTGAATAGCTCAGCGGTAAGCACTTCCCCCTCCTTCACCTGCCCTTCGTCAAATCCGGTGAATTCAATGAGCTTTCTTTTGGGAGTTGTATTAACCTTTTTAAAATGGCCCAATTCAGCCTTTGTGGTATGCTTTTCCTTTTTCTCATCGAAACCAAGCTGTACTGCGAAATACCCGTCCTTCTCAACTGTCTTGACCTGTGTTACAACACACGGGCCTGCCTGGAGAACAGTACAAGGAACATTCTTCCCGTCCTGATCGAAGACGGAAGTCATTCCTACCTTTTTTCCAATTA
>DOTV01000243.1:8530-16060 GCA_003520925.1 Bacteroidales bacterium
TTTTTTCCAATTAATCCCTGCATCTCTTTATTGCTTTACTGGTTTCACACTTTTATTTCTACTTCAACCCCGCTTGGAAGTTCCAGCTTCATCAGAGCATCAATCGTTTTTGGCGTTGAGCTGTAGATGTCGAGCAGCCTTTTATAGGATGAAAGCTGAAACTGTTCCCTTGCTTTCTTGTTCACGAACGGGGAACGAAGAACCGTATAGATCTTCTTATGTGTCGGAAGCGGAATGGGACCACTTACAACAGCACCGGTCGATTTTACTGTCTTAACGATCTTCTCTGCAGATTTATCCACAAGATTGTGATCATAAGATTTCAGTTTGATACGAATTTTCTGACTCATTTCTTTAAAGAATTTTTCCTTTTGTAATTTCTATAATTCTGTTTGCGATTTCTGCAGGCACCTCTTCATAATGGGAAAACTCCATTGTCGAAGTTGCTCTTCCCGAGGTAAGGGTTCTGAGTACTGTAACATAACCGAATTTCTCGGCCAGAGGTACTTTTGCTTTAACAACCCTTGCTCCTGCCTTCGATTCCATACCTTCCACCCTGCCTCTTCTCCTGTTAAAATCGCTGATTACATCACCAACATACTCCTCAGGGGTGACAACCTCCGTTGACATTATTGGCTCAAGGATGACGGGATTACATTTCCCCGCATATTTCCTGAATGCCTGTTTTGCAGCAATTTCAAAGGAAAGGGCGTCGGAATCTACAGGATGGTATGAACCGTCTCTGAGTACTACTTTAAGGTTTTCGAGAGGGAAACCCGCCAGCGGACCGTTTGACATTGCTTCACGGAATCCTTTTTCAACCGACGGGATAAACTCTTTGGGAATATTTCCTCCCTTGACCTCATTTACAAATTCGAGACCTCTGATGCTATTATCTGCCGGCATCAGCGCAGCATATATGTCGGCAAATTTTCCTCTGCCTCCGGTCTGCTTCTTAAAAACTTCACGAAATTCAGTGGTCGTTGTTATTGCTTCCTTATAAGCAACCTGGGGTACACCCTGATTACACTCAACCTTAAACTCACGTTTTAAACGGTCGATAAGAATTTCAAGATGCAATTCTCCCATTCCATTAATAATAGTCTGCCCGCTGTCGGGATCAACTCTTACCTGGAATGTGGGATCTTCTTCTGCAAGCTTGTTAAGCGCAACCGACAGCTTATCAACATCGGCCTGGGTCTTAGGTTCAACCGCTACACCTATTACTGGCTCAGGGAAATCCATTGATTCAAGTGTAATCGGCTTGTTAATTGCGCAGAGAGTATCCCCTGTTCTCAGATCCTTGAATCCTACACCTGCACAGATATCTCCAGCTGAAACGCTCTCTTCGGGATTCTGCTTGTTTGCATGCATCTGGAACAACCGGTTGACCCTGTCTCTTTTACCGGTCCTTGTATTGAGAACAGTATCTCCTGCATGAAGAACACCTGAATAAATACGAAGAAATACAAGCCTTCCCACATAAGGATCGGTAGCTATTTTGAATGCAAGGGCAGCCAGAGGCTCATTATCATCAGGCTCCCGGCTGATTTCATTATCATTTCTCGGATCAATTCCCGTAACCGCACCAATATCCACCGGTGAAGGCAGAAACTCAACAGCTGCATCGAGAAGGTTCTGAATCCCTTTATTCTTGAACGCCGAACCGCAAATTACGGGTATTGCCAGCCCCAGGATTGTGGATTTTCTGAGAGCGGTCACAATTTCATCCCCGGTTATTGAATCATGATCTTCGAGGAACCTGGCAAGAAGGGTATCGTCGACATTGGCGACCGACTCTATAAGCTTAGCTCTCCACTCTTCCGCCTCTTCAAAAAGATCCTTCGGAATATCTTCAACTTCATATGTTGTTCCGGTGGTATCGTTGTTGTACCAGACGATTGCCTTCATACTTATAAGGTCAATCACTCCCCTGAAGTTCTCTTCGGCACCGATGGGCAGCTGTACCGGAACAGGATTTGCTCCGAGTTTTTGTTCTATCTGATGGACAACGCTGAAAAAATCGGCTCCTGCCCTGTCCATCTTATTTACAAAAGCTATTCTGGGAACATTGTATTTGTCAGCCTGCCGCCATACAGTTTCAGACTGCGGCTCAACCCCGCCAACGGCGCAGAAAACTGCCACGGCTCCATCAAGAACCCTGAGTGACCGTTCAACCTCGACAGTAAAATCAACGTGGCCCGGAGTATCAATAATGTTTATCTTATATTCGTTATCTCTGACTTTCCAGAAAGCAGTAGTAGCAGCTGAAGTAATTGTAATACCTCTCTCCTGCTCCTGAATCATCCAGTCCATCTGGGCATTGCCATCATGCACCTCACCCATGCGATGAGTCCGGCCGGTATAAAACAGAATACGCTCTGTCGTAGTCGTCTTGCCGGCATCGATGTGGGCCATGATTCCGATGTTTCTGGTATATTTCAGGTTACTGTTCATTATTTGTCTTCTTCCAGGGTAGATCTCAGTTAAAATCTGAAATGGGCAAACGCCTTGTTAGCTTCTGCCATTCTGTGAGTATCTTCTTTTTTCTTGTAAGCGCCACCTTCAAGCTTATAGGCAGCCATAAGTTCTGCAGCCAGCCTTTCAGCCATTGAATGACCCGTTCTTTTCCTAGCAAATGAGATCATATTCTTCATGCTGATTGCTACTTTCCTGTCGGACCGTATTTCCATAGGAACCTGGAATGTGGCACCGCCGACACGCCTGGCTTTTACCTCAACCTGAGGAGTAACATTGTCGAGAGCCTGCTTGAATATTTCAAGAGGCGTCTTCCCTTCGCTTTTAAACTTGTCAGCGACTATGTCGAGAGAATCATAGAAGATTTTAAAAGCAAGATTCTTTTTACCACTAAACATAAGATTGTTCACAAACCTGGTTACATACGGATCGTGGTATTTCGGATCCGGTAACATAATCCTCTTCTTTGGTTTTGATTTTCTCATTATCTTATCAATTACGTGTTATTTCTTTGGCCTTTTTGCGCCATATTTTGATCTTCTCTGTGTACGGCCGTCAACTCCCGATGTATCGAGTGCGCCGCGAACAAGATGGTAACGGACACCGGGCAGATCCTTTACCCTGCCGCCTCTTATAAGCACTATTGAGTGCTCCTGAAGGTTATGTCCCTCACCCGGAATATAAGCGTTTACTTCCTTCTGATTTGTAAGCTTCACCCTGGCTACTTTCCTCATGGCTGAATTCGGTTTCTTTGGCGTGGTTGTGTAAACCCTCACACAAACTCCCCGTCTCTGAGGACATGAATCCAAAGCAGGAGCTTTGCTTTTATCTATCAGTCTTTTCCTGCCTTTTCTTACTAACTGCTGGATTGTCGGCATAATAAAGTATGATTTTACATTAAATTTTATTCAAAAAAACGGTTCGCAAAGGTATTGATTTATTTTTTATAAATACAAACTAGTCTTATGTTTTTTTAAACTGTCATAAAGCATACGTTTATCCAAACTGATTATCAGTGATAAACAGCTTCCTTAACGTCTCTTAAAATAAAATATCTTACTTAAATTTGTAAGTTATTAACAGGTTCCTTCCCGACCTTTCCCATGCGAATAATCGTTTTATAAACTTACCTTGAGAGAAAAACCGGTACTCCTGCATTTCAAAAAACTGGTGCAAAGAAAATAAAAATTTTGTAATAATGAATCCTTTCTTAACCAGTTTTTAAAAATTTATTATTTTTGTCACCTCCAAATCAAGTATATAAAAAACAAGCAAATACTTATATGCCCATGAAAACTTATCAGACTGACCAGGTAAAGTGTGTATCACTGATTGGCAATTCCGGATCGGGGAAGACATGCCTGGCCGAAGCAATGCTCTTCAACGGAGGAGTGATTGAACGCAGAGGAACAATTGCTGGAAAGAATACAGTTTCAGATTACCGACCGATTGAGCAGGAGAACGGTAACTCAATTTTTTCAACTGTTCTTTATACAGAATGGCAGAATAAAAAAATCAACATACTTGATACTCCCGGCCTGGATGATTTCAGCGGCGGGGTGGTCTCTTCCCTTTATGCTACCGACTGTGCGGTACTGACAATAAATGTTCAGAACGGCGTTGAAGTAGGATCAGAGATACATTTCCGTCATGCTGAAAAAGTTAACAAGCCTCTTATTCTTGTTATTAATGGCCTTGATCATGAAAAAGCCAACTTTGACAAGTCGATTGAAATGATGAAGGACAGGTTCGGAAGCAATGTGATCCTGGTGCAGTTTCCCGTAAATGAAGGAGTGGGTTTTAACAGTGTCGTTGATGTTCTTAAGATGAAATTGCTCCAGTATCCTAAAGAGGGCGGAGCTGCCAAAGAGCTTGAGATTCCGGCTGAACACAAAAAGAGGGCTGAAGATTTACACAGCGCTCTTGTCGAAAAAGCAGCTGAAGCCGATGAGTCGCTTATGGAACTGTTTTTCTCAAATGATTCTCTCTCGGAAGAGGAGATAAGGAAAGGTATTGCAAAAGGTCTGCTTACCAGGGGATTGTTCCCGGTTTTTTGTATATCAGCCAAAAACAATATGGGAATTGACCGTCTTATGGAGTTCATTGTCAGCGAAGCTCCATCGGTTAACGACATGCCTTCCCCGTTAAACAGTAAGGGAGCCGAAGTAAAGCCAAACCCTGCAGGTCCAGGTTCAGTATACGTTTTCAAATCCTCAATTGAAGAGCACATAGGGGAAATAAACTATTTCAGGGTATGTTCAGGCAAAATTACCGAGAACCTCGATGTTGTCAACAGCAATAATGGTGTCAAGGAAAGATTATCCCAGTTATATGTATGTGCAGGCAAAAACAGGACACGTGTTCCGGAATTACATACAGGCGATATAGGAGCCTTCGTAAAGCTTAAAAATACTAAAACAGATCATACGCTGAATGTTCCAGGAAACGACTGGAGATATGCTGGGGTTAAATTCCCCGAGCCAAAATACCGCACTGCGATAAAGGCTCAGAGCGAGAGTGATGATGAAAAGCTTGGAGAAGCCCTCAACAAAATCCACCTTGAGGATCCTACTATAATTATAGAATATTCAAAGGAACTTAAACAGATTATTGTTCACGGACAGGGTGAATATCACCTGAACATTATGAAATGGCATCTCGACAATATTTACAAGATACCTACCAGTTATAATCCGCCGAAGATCCCGTACCGTGAAACTATTACTAAATCCGCACCTGCCGACTACCGTCACAAAAAGCAATCGGGTGGTGCCGGACAGTTTGGTGAAGTCCATCTTATAATTGAGCCTTACACCGAAGGATCATCCGAACTTTCAATGATGAAATTCGGCGGCAAGGAAATAAAGCTTTCGGTAAGAGGGAAAGATGAAATTGACCTTGACTGGGGAGGAAAATTAATATATGTCAATTGCATCGTGGGCGGATCGATCGATGCCAGGTTCATGCCTGCAATATTAAAAGGTATAATGGAGAAGATGGAGGTTGGCCCGCTTACCGGATCGTATGCCCGTGATATAAGGGTTTATGTTTACGACGGTAAGATGCACCCTGTTGATTCAAACGAAATTTCATTCAGGCTGGCTGGACGTAATGCATTCAGCATAGCATTCAAAAATGCAGGTCCCAAGATCCTTGAGCCAATTTATGAAGTTGAGATAATGGTTCCGTCCGACAGGATGGGAGATGTAATAAGCGATCTTCAGGGACGCCGCGGAATGGTTCTCGGGATGTCGAGTGAGAAGAGGTTTGAGGTGATAAAAGCCAGAGTTCCTCTTGCTGAAATGAATAAATACTCTACTGCCCTAAGTTCAATAACCGGAGGCCGGGCAATGTATACAATGAAATTCCTGGAATATGCCCAGGTTCCTGGTGATGTTCAGGAGGCCGTCATAAAAGCTTATACCGAAGAGGAAGAAGAAGAATAGAATATATTACACGTACTCACCCCCTTTAATCCCCCTCTCTCCGCCGGTTGGCGGAGAGAAGGGGGCGGGGGGATGAGTACATGAGGTTACACCATTTTCTCCACGTTCCACACAAATGCCCTTATCCCTACTTCTTCATTTATTGAATTTATCTTTGAAACAGTAGCGAGTACTTCATCAACGATATCGTTCTCTACAATTGTCAGGAGGCTTTTATTGATCTCTGGCCAGGCATGGGTATCAAGATGAGGAACGCCGGTATGGCTTCCTCTTCCCCTTACATTTTCCCAGAGCGTGTACCCTTTTATCCCCAGTTTATCCATCAGGTACTCGATCCTTTCGGTGTGTGCCTGATTATATATTATCATGATAGCTTTCATAATACCCGGTTTTTACATTTAATTTATTTGGTGTCACCATTTTTACTGTTCATAAAATCCATTTCTGAATAGACAGCAAGCTGTTTGTTCCTTTCGCCGTGCTTTGCAAAGATCGCATAAACAACGGGCACCAGAATAAGGGTTACAATTGTCGAGAAAACAAGTCCACCGATAACAGCAATACCCATCGGGCTCCAGAGCTCTGACCCTGCTCCGCTGCTCATTGCCAGAGGCAGCATACCAAGTATAGTGGTAGCTGAAGTCATGACTACTGGTCTTAAACGTGATCGCCCTGAGATTGCAATTGCCTCATACAATTCATTTCCTCTCTCACGCATCAGGTTTATAAAGTCGACAAGCACAATGGCGTTTTTAACAACAATTCCAATGAGCATCACTGCTCCTATTCCTGATATTACGCTTAATGAGGTACCCGTGAGGAAAAGTGCTAATGCCACACCGGAAAAAGCGAACGGTATCGAGAACATTATTATGAATGGCATTTTCAGCGATTCAAATTGGGAGGCCATTATGAGGTATACAAGGATAAGGCTCACGACCATAAGAAATGCGATATCCATAAAAGATTCCATCTGATCTTTGATGGCACCTGAAATCTGGACCATCACACCTGCAGGAAGGTTTGACTCATCTATTGCCTTCTGAATCTCAACCTGAAGTTCCGTAAGCGACCTTTTATAGGGGGTAAAAGAGACTGTAACGATTCGTTCCTTCCTTTTATGCTGGATGCTGGGTGGCGCCCAATACTCTTTTATTTGTGCAATCTCACCCAGTCTTATTGTCTTTCCTGCAAGGTTACTTATACCAATATTTTCTATATCAGTCAGTGTACTTGTGGAACTTCGTTTATATCTTACAACTATATCAAATTCATCGCCAGCCTGACGCAGCCTTGTCGCCGTCATCCCTGCTACCCTGTTTCTTACAGCCGCCGCTACCAGAGCAGTATTAAGTCCGTTGGAACTCATTTTGTTCTGATCCAGAACAATCTGGAGTTCAGGTTTTGATTTGTCGCGACTGATAGTAACATCTTTGGCGCCCTCCATCTTCTTAATCTTTTCAGCAAGCTCTTCTGCAACAACATTGGTCTGGGAGATATCGTATCCGTATATTTCAACACCAACCGCACTTCCTCCAAAGCTTCCCATATTATTTGAGGTACTTATTGTATAGTCAACAATTTCAGGGAATTTTGAAAAGTCGCT
>DOTV01000243.1:16383-17047 GCA_003520925.1 Bacteroidales bacterium
TATATGAAATTATATGAGTCCCGCCTGCACCAAAAAGTGAAGCAAATCCTCCCTGGTCATCCGATCCGGTTGAAGTTGAAACTACTTCAACTTCAGGATACTTTGTCATAATCAGAGAATCAATCCTGTGGGCTGTTTTCATTGTCTCGTCAACCCGGGTACCAGTCTGCAGTTCAATTGTTGCTGTGATCTGGGATTCATCCGACTGGGGGAAAAACTCAGTTTTTATGACTGAAAACAGAGACATCGATGCCACAAATACTACAAAAGCTGCGATTGCAGTGAAAGTTTTATGGTGAAGAGCCCAGCGAAGTGACTTCTCATAGAAATGGTCAAACCTGTCAAGCCATTTACGGATACTGCCATCATAGGTCCAGAAAGATGCATCCTTTCTGATTGGATACCATTTCAACAGTAGAGCGCTCAAAGTCGGAGTAAGCGTAATTGCTGCAAAAACAGATGTGACAATAGTAATTGTAACGCTCATACCCAGCTGTTTAAAGAGCACACCTGTAAGACCTTTGACAAATGTCAGCGGGAAGAATACTGCCACAACTGTTAACGTCGTAACAATAACCGCAAGCCATACCTCATTGGTTGCATAAATTGCCGCCTCACGGGGACGGTTACCTCTCTCTATATGCCGAGTTATATTCTCTAGTAC
>DOTV01000243.1:17372-23128 GCA_003520925.1 Bacteroidales bacterium
GAGGCTCCGGTAAGAAAGAGATAAATAAATGCCACAATCAGCGAAATAGGTATTGTAAGAATAATTATAAATGTGGCTCTCCAGCGGCCGAGGAAGAACAGAACGACAAGTATTACAAAGATCAGCGCGTACATCAGTGTCTCGGTCAGATTATTTATGGAATCCTTGATAAACGAAGCTGAATCGAAAAGCTTGGTAATCTTTACATCCTGCGGCAAATCCTTCATTAAAACGGCCAGGTTCTGTTCAATTTCCTTAGTGATTTTAACTGTGTTGCCTCCGGATTGTTTCTGAACGTACATGGTCATTCCCTTGGCCCCGTTAATCCTTGTATCGAGTTTGGTTTCACGGATAGTGTCATTCACCTCTGCTACATCCTTAAGATAAACATCATTGCCATTATAGCTGCTGACAACAATATTCTTGATTATGTCGCTCTCTGTAAATTCACCCTGGATACGCATTGGGTAATCTGTCTGACCCATTTCGATATACCCTGAAGGCATATTCATATTTTCAGCCCTCAGAACATTTCCAATCTGTTCTATGGTAAGATTGTAAGCCTCCATCCTTCTCGGATCGACATCTATATAAACTTTCCGACCGGGCACTCCAGCCAGGCCCAGGGAGCCTACCCCATCAATTCGGTTAAGGGGATTTACAATTTTTTCATTCAGTATTTTTTCAAGGCCTTCATAGCTTTCTCCTGCTGTAATTGTATAGAAGGCGATAGGCATCATACTGGAATTAAATTTTATGATAGTTGGATCCTCAGCATCCTCAGGCAGGGAATTTGTGACGAAGCTGAGAGAACTCCTGATATCGTTTGAAGTCTCATCCAGATTGGTCCCATACTCAAATTCCATGAAGATGACTGAAAGGGCATCACTTGAGGTTGATGTCATCTCCTTCAGATTGCTTGTTGCATTCAGGGCATCTTCGAGTGGCTGTGTTATATTTGTTTCGATATCGGAGGCGCTGGCTCCGGGATAAGTTGTATAAACTACTACATAGGGAAGTTCCATCTCGGGATAAAGATCCACCGGTAACTGGACCAGTGAATAAATACCCACAACCATAAGGGCTACAAAAACCAGGATGGTTGTTACCGGTCTCTTTACAGAAGCACTGTATATACTCATATTATTAAGATTGAGGTTCCTTTCGTTATTTAACTATTTCTATTTTGTCGCCATTATTAAGCTTTGCCTGTCCCTCAGAAACAATCTGGTCGCCCTCCTTTATATTATTTGAAAGTATCTCCAGCTTGTCATCAAATCTTTTTCCAAGCGAAACCTCTACTCTTTCAGCTTTGTTATCCTTATCTAAAAACACGTACCGTATGTTAGTACCTTCCTGTACAAGGACCACACCAGCCGGAACGACATAGGTTTCAACCTCACCAAGATCCATGGAGACTCTTACGAACATCCCGGGTTTGAGCATTTCTTTCCTGTTTGGAAGTTCAAGTTCAACGTTAAATGATCGGGTACCAGGATTTATAGTCGGTGAAATTCTGTAGACCGTTGCTGTAAAATTCTCATTTTCGTATACATCAGCTGTAACATTTGCTTTCATCCCTTTTTTAATAAGAGGATAGTATTGTTCAGAAATACTAACATTCACTTTAAGGGGATTCACCTGCATAATTGTTACAACAGCTGCTCTGCCTGTGGCAGTGGTTGGAGATCCTGAATAGAGTTCTCCGTTCTCAAAATACTTTCCCGTTACAACACCATAAAATGGAGCCTTTAACAGTGTATTTTCTTCCATGAAATCAACATTTGTCTTTGTGACATCATACTGGGTCTTTAACTGATCGTACTGCTGCTGCTTTATGCTTCCTGTGGTCAGAAGAGTGTCGAGACGTGCCAGATCTTTTGCCAGGCTGCTCAGCTGTACTTTCTGCTGATAGAGCATTGTGCGGTCCATCAGGAACAGATCCTGTCCCTTGTTTACCCTGTCGCCTTCCTCAACGTAAATCTTATCTATTCTGCCAGGAGTCGAAGGAGCCATATTTACCTCCTCAAAAGGAAGAATTGTGGCTGTATAATCAATTGTTCTTGATATCCTGGATTTAGCAAGTGCCAGGACTTTTACAGGTTTGGCTGCCGTTTCTGTCACCGTAGTTGCATTTTCCGGAGTTGTCGTTTCTTTTTTTGATGAACAGGCTGAAAGGATCAGGCCGCTTATCATAATTACCAGGAGGGTTTTAAAGTATTTCATTATTGTTTCAATTTATTTCAACTTATACCAAATTATTTCTTCTTATTTCAATTTATTTCAAGTATATCTTTTTCTTTACTGATTACATATTATTTAACAGCTTATCCAAGGCAACCTTAGTCTGAAGAAGGTTCATAAGTGCAGTTACATAATTATTCTCAGCCTGCAGGTAAAGGCTGTTTGCCTGGGTCAGGTCGAGACTTGAAGCCATTCCCTGCCTGAATTTGTTTTCTGTGCTTGCATAGACTCTTTTTGAGACTTCTACATTTTCCATCTGACTTAAATACTGAAGGTTTGCATTCACAAGGTTGTAACGCAGCTGTTTCTCCTGAAGCAGCAGCTGCTCGGCAACCATACTCTTTGTAGTCTTGGCCTTCTCAAGATTTATCTGAGCCTGCTTTATTCGTGCATACCGTTGACCGCTGGCCATTATTGGAACTGAGAGCGACAGCCCGGCCATCGAATTCTGGAACCACCTGAGATCACCTACCTTATCACCCATCCCGTTAGTGCCATAGTTGTAAAATCCTGCAAGTGTGGGAAGAACGGAAGCCTTCTGGGATTTAAGCATAAGTGACGACATCATTTCCTGTCCTTCAACAAGCTTGTATTCAATATTCTGAGTATGATCAAAATCCTGCGAAAGCAATGCTTCAACATTTATTTTATCGGTCAGGCTTTCGAGAGTCTCGGTTAGCGAAATCTTTGTATTTGCTGGTACACCAAGCTGAAACCTCATAATATTATAGTTGAGCTCGATGGTTCTTTCAAGAGAGCTCCTGTTGTTTTCGACCATATTAAGGTTCGAAACCATCTGGTCGACATCGGTCGATTCAGCCATTCCGGCCGAAAACATCGCTTTAGTGGATTTCAGGGTCTCAATAAGATCAGCAATATTACCATCGAGAAGTTCAAGCGACTTTTCTGAGACAAGTATCAGAAAATAAGCGGAGCTTACTGATTCTTTTGTATCGAGTTCTGATTTCTGAAGTCCCTGCTGACTGAGCTTCTGTGCAAGCTTTGTGGTCTCAATACCGACGTAAAGGGGAGCATTGAAAATAAGCAGACTCGCATCCACTGCCGCGCTCGAATTAAACTGAGAACCGAATGTAACCGGTATCTTTGTACCAGGCTGTCCAAAAAATTCGCCCGGTAACAGAGTAGTCATGAGTTTCAGGTTATCTGTAAATGAAGCTGATGCGTTCACCTGCGGCAGTGCAGATGATATGGTCTCCCATAAGGCTGCTTTTGATGCCTGTACATCCGACCTGGCATTGATAATCATTTTATTGTGAACCAATGCATAATCCTGAGCCTCCTTAAGTGAAAGCTTCAGCTCATTGCTTTCCTGCTGAGCGTTCACTTTACTCACTGTAAGCAATGCGAAAAATGCTGCTGCGAATAAAAATTTGCGTTTCATGTAATTTGTTTTATACATTTTTAAAAGTAGTTCCGGAAAAACAGTTCTTACTTCTTTTCGTAAAAGTTTATGAGATCAAGACCTTTCTGAGTCGATATACCCCTCAGATAGTTAATATAAAAACTTCTTACTACATCCTTATTCTCAAAATAGTCAGGAGGGAATACATTCCTGTCATTCGTCACCCGTGCAACCTCAAGAAGGCATTTGTTGGTAATTTCCACATCTATATCACCCCTGAAAACACCCTCTTCGATACCTCTTTTCAGAATATCAGCATTATTTGAGAAATACGGCAGATCGAACGATTCAACAGGATCTTTCCACATTTCCCTGTGCAGTCTTTTCATATCCATCTGAAAAGCAGGGCTCATCTTGTGAAAATGATCCATCATCATATCAAGCATTTTAAAAATGGCTTCGATCACATTATCCGATTCACCTAAGATCCTGCCCATTAAGTCACGCTGCCTTTCAAGCATCCATGCCAGAACACCCTTCAGAAGCTCATCCTTGTCACTGAAAACCTCATAGATCGTCCTTTTTGAAATGCCAAGCTGCGAAGCCAGCATATCCATAGTTACAGCCCTTATCCCGTAAGTACGGAACATCGTCGCCCCCTCCTCAATTATTTTCTGACGGTAATCCATGTATTAAAATTTGAAGGCACAAAAATGTGAAAACTTTTTTAGTTTACAAAGTTTTTATAGGTAATTGTCTTTTTTTTTCTGTAAAAGGAGGTAAATTACCGGTGAATAACGAAAGGCGTTAAGGCGTGAAGCTAAGCAATCGTAATGCTGTTATGCCATTAAGCCGTCAAGCCGTTATGCCGTTATGCCGTCAAGCCGTTATGCCTTTTAATATATACAGACTATGCCCACAGGAAAAATAATCTACCAGGTTGATGCTTTTACATCGGAGCCGTTCAGAGGCAATCCGGCTGGTGTATGTATTCTGGAAAAGGAGATGCCCGACGAATGGATGCAGAATATTGCAGCTGAAATGAATCTCTCCGAAACTGCTTTCATAACCGGAGGGAAAGGTGAATATGGCATCCGTTTCTTCACCCCGGTATCAGAAATTCCACTGTGCGGACATGCAACACTTTCATCTGCCCATATAATATTTGAAACAAATTTAGTAGCAAAGAATAATACTTTTACTTTTTCTTCAAAGGCAGGGATACTAAAATTACGTTATTCTAATGGATGGGTAATAATGAATTTCCCTTCATATGAACTTGTTCAGGCTGAAATACCCGGTGATTTATGTAATTACAATGTAATTACACCTGTTGAATATTACCGTACTGCCCACGGCTGGGCTTTTCTGGTATTCCGCAACGAAGAAGAGGTATTAAGCCTTAATCCCGATTTCGGAGCTTTGAAGAATTCGATTTACGGTGATATGATTGCAACAGCTCCTTCCTCCGATATGCGTTATGATTTCTGTGTCCGATGCTTTGCTCCAGCCCTTGGTATTGATGAGGATCCGGTGACAGGATCGGCTCATTGTGCCCTTGTTCCTTTCTGGCATAAAAAGAGCGGCAAAATGGAGTTCATTTCGCATCAGGTATCAAGACGGGGTGGAGTATTGAAAGTCTCGCTCCATGACAACAGGGTTGAGATTGCAGGAGAAGCGGTAACAATCTTCAGGGCAGAGTTGCAGGTATGATAAAAAGATTGCTTTGTCCCCGCCAGATGGAGGCTCCTCGCAATGACTGTAAATACTTTGAAGGCTTCTCTCCCGGGAGAGCATGCCACGCTTTGAGGGTGGACGGGTGACACTCAAAGAGCTCCCCTCCTGGGGGGCTGACTGATAAGAAACTAGCCGGCGGCTAATTTCAGGAAGGAGCCAGACTTCAGGGGAGATTTGTGGTGGGCGGGTGGTGGGTAAAAGGTTTAAGATGAAAAAATAAGAAATATGAAAACAGAAGTAAGAATTAGAAATATGATTATAAAGATAATATTTGAATAAAGAATGAGATTCTTCGCTTCACTTCGTTCCGCTCAGAATGACAGTTATTTGCGTTTTTGAGAGAGGGTGGTGGTGGTGAATGGAGGCCATGGCTTCCATTCACCACCACCACTCTCTCCTGCTTTTCAAAACG
>DOTV01000243.1:23469-28869 GCA_003520925.1 Bacteroidales bacterium
AACACTAATAACCATTACAGATATGAACCACAATCCGGAATTAAGAATCACCGAACTGGGACTTGAATTACCTCCCGCTCCGAAACCAATGGGCGTATATAAACCAGTGATCGTAATCGGTAATTTGCTTTATGTATCAGGACAGGGACCTTTGAAGGCTGACGGAACCCTTATTAAAGGAAAGGTCGGAAAAGAACTCACAATGGAAGAGGGAAAGATTGCAGCCAGACAGGTTGGCCTGGCAATGCTCTCAACAATCAGGGCGAACATTGGAGATCTGAACAAAATCAGGCGGATTGTAAAAACGCTGGGGATGGTAAATTCTTCTCCTGATTTTGAACAGCACCCGGCTGTTATAAACGGATTCAGTGAACTTATGGCTGACCTCTTTGGAGATGATAACGGGGTTGGAGTAAGGAGTGCGGTTGGTATGATCCTTCCGGGAAATATCGCAGTGGAGATTGAAGCCATGTTTGAACTTAATGACTGATTTTATGGACTCTGACAAAGACAAATGGTATTGCATCTCGAATCCCAACCAGGTAAACTCCCCTGCCCTGCTTGTCTATCCTGACCGGATTGAGGAGAACATTGAGAGATTGATTGCATCTGTAAGCGATAAATCTCTCCTGAGGCCTCATGTCAAAACATATAAGATGCCCGGAATAGTAAGGCTTCTTATAAAACATGGCATCAGGAAATTCAAATGCGCCACGATAGCAGAAGTCGAAATGACAGCTGGTTGCGGACCCGATGAAGTACTTCTTACCTATCAGCCGGTGGGACCAAATATCAGAAGGTTTTTTGAGCTCAGAAAGAGATTTCCCGAAGTTGCCATTTCATGCATTGCCGATTGCGAAAAGATTGTTCGTCAGCTTTCAGAGAAGGCCGTTGAATTCAATGATAAAGCCGGGGTATGGATAGATATCAATGTGGGAATGAACAGAACGGGGATTGCTCCCGGGGATGAAGCAATCCGGCTGTTCAGGCTGGTCAGTGATCTGCCGGGCCTGAAAGCAGAAGGCCTTCATATTTATGATGGTCACATTCATGAAAGTGATTATTCACTAAGAAAATGCTTATGCGATGAAGCCTGGGCAACTGCAGAACCCATGATCGCCGAACTGAAGTCTGGCTACGGGAAATTGAGGATTATTGCAGGAGGCACTCCCACATTTCCTTTCCATGCAGCAAAAGAAGGAATTGAGACAAGTCCCGGCACCGCAGTACTCTGGGATTACGGATACAGCTCTGCATTTGCGGACCTTGACTTCCTTCATGCTGCAGTACTCTTTACCAGGGTGATCAGCAAGCCGGGGAAAGATCTTATATGTATTGACCTGGGAACCAAGGCTGTAGCTTCCGAGATGACTCATCCCAGGATCAAACTCATTGGTCTTTCAGATTATGAATTTGTTGCGCACAACGAGGAACACCTTGTGATAAGAACGGCAAAAGCCGACAGCATTGAACAGGGTGACGAACTCTATTGCATACCCTTTCACATTTGTCCCACAGTTGACCGTTATGATAAGGTATCTGTGGTCAGGGACGGCATGGTTACCGAAGAATGGAAAGTTGAAGCAAGAACAAGACAGATAACGGTATAGGAAGGAGTTAAGGCGTTAAGGCATAAAGGTTTGGTGGTGTTACAATGTTAAGGCCTTCGAGCCGTCATGCCTTTACACCTTAAAGCCTTACCTATATAGATAAACGAACCCCCTGTACTCTTTGCTGTCATATTTTACATCATCCCAGCCGAGAGCTTTTATAATATAGAAATAGACTCCGGGGCTCGCTTTGGCTGAACTGTTCCCTACATTTCCGTCCCAACCATCCCACTCTTTCAGTACCTCGCCCTCACCAAAAAAGTCATAAACTTTGGTTCCGTTGCGGCTGAAGATCACAATACTGATATATCTCAGCGAAGCCTTGTTAACCATAAACATATCGTTTATTCCATCCTCATTTGGTGTAAAAACATTCGGGATCTCCAGTTTTGACTCATCAACAGCGATTTTTTCGAACCTTACCGAATCGATGCAATGAAGATCACTTTCGACTGTAAGCTTAACGGAATAATCCTTCGGAATATAATAGGTATGAGGCTTGGGATTGCTGAGAACAGATATTGAATCATCCCCGAATTCCCAGAGATAGGTCGACGCCCTTATTGATTTATCAGTAAAGGTAACCTCAAGTGGGGCCTCGCCTTTCGAAGGATCGACCGAAAAATCGGCCTTGACATGGATTGATTCGTAAAAGAATGAAGATTCCCCGGAGCAACCAAGGCTGTCAGTCACAAGGAGCCTGTACGTAACATTCTCAAGGGGAGGGTTGAAAGTCTGAGGATTTATTTCAATGTCAGGGTAAGGTATGGATGAAACCGGGTTCGAGGACCAGAGAAACTTAACACCATTTGGCAATCTTATTCTCTGACCACCGGCAGGATCACTGTAGAAGAAGGTATCGACTGCCACCTTGCCGCTGAGAGCAACATAATCGCATGTTCTGTTCTGAAGCTTTGCCAGTGAAGAAGGTTTGTCGGTAAATATCCATCCCGTAAGGCTTGAATTGTAACCTGAGCCATCAGAGATGCTTACCCTGTATCCTCCTTCATCAAGGTTGGCAAGGGCGGAGTTCATAACCCCGGCTTCAGCACTTATAAACACCGTGAATCCTTTTGTAGCATCGCTCCATCTGTACCATGAAAACGTGAATGGTCCGGTACCTCCCGGACTGACGGCATTCAGGCTGCCTTTAACAGTTCCTGAAGAATTGCAGTAGACAAAGACAGGGTCCTTAACGCCGGGAGATGATGGATAAGAAGTGTATCTCACAGCATTCATTCCCGGTGCGGAAAGCTGACCCATTATCGTTACAGGTAATAATAATGCTGAAATGAGAAAAGCAAGGCGCACAGGCAATCTGTTCTTTAACATGCCAGGCATGTCAGGGTTTAAACAATAACGGTTCCGGTTTATCTTTGGTATAATCAGCTGCAATTATAATAAAATCTCTCAGTTTAACCACAAAGGGCTCAAAGGTATTCACTAAGTTTCACAAAGTAAATCCTTTAGTATGACTTTGTGAACCCTCTGAGTCCTTTCTGGTAAAAACAATAAATATTGTTAATAAAATCCTGACTTATCTGTTTAGCAAAATGTTTTCCTCAGTTGGTAAATGTTAAATTTGCATCACCTTGTTAAGCTGTTATCAAAAACAATCGATGGACCGTAATTATCTTGATGACCTGAATGAAGCTCAGCGACTTGCAGTTATCAATACTGAAGGTCCGTCGCTGGTTATTGCAGGAGCAGGTTCAGGAAAGACCAGAGTGTTGACTTACCGCATTGTTCATCTGTTACAGAAAGGAATTCCGGCTTATAATATTCTCGCCCTGACATTTACAAATAAAGCAGCAAGAGAGATGAAAGACCGGATCTCTGCCATAGTTGATCCCTCCGTTGCAAGATACCTCTGGATGGGTACTTTTCATTCGGTTTTTGCAAAGATCCTCAGGATGGAAGGCTCGAGGCTGGGATACAAATCAAATTACACAATTTACGATTCTTCCGATTCGAAAAGCCTTATCAGGACCATCCTTAAAGAGATGAGCCTTGATGACAGTGTCTACAAGCCCGGGGTGATTGCATCAAGGATTTCCTGGTCGAAGAATAATCTTATAACTGCCACCATTTATGCTTCAGATCCCGGAATGCAGGAATATGACAAATCGAGCCGGATGCCCCTTCTGTCGGAAGTTTACAGGGCATATTCAGTAAGATGCTTCAAGGCAAATGCAATGGATTTTGATGATCTGCTTCTGAACACAAACATTCTTTTCAGGGACTTCCCCGATGTACTTGCAGCATACCAGAAAAAGTTCCTTTACCTCCTTGTGGATGAATACCAGGATACAAATTATTCCCAGTATCTTATTATTAAAAAGCTTGCTGCTGCTGGTAAAAATATTTGCGTTGTAGGTGATGATGCCCAGAGCATTTACTCATTCCGTGGGGCAAGAATTGAAAACATCCTCGAATTCAGGAATGATTATCCCGATTACAAGCTGTTCAAGCTTGAGCAGAATTACAGGTCGACGCAGACGATCGTGGAAGCTGCCAATGCAATTATTGCCAACAATGAGGGTCAGATCCATAAAAAAGTATATTCAAAAAATGAACCAGGCGAAAAGATCCAGGTGATGCAGGCTCTTACCGATTCAGATGAAGGATTCAATATTTCCTCAGATATTTTCGACAAGAGATATTCACTGCAACTCAACTGGTCTGATTTTGCAATCCTTTACAGGACCAACGCCCAGTCGAGAATATTCGAGGAGACCCTTCGTAAGAAGAATATTCCTTATAAAATCTATGGCGGATTATCGTTTTATGAGAGGAAAGAGATAAAAGATATACTTGCATACTTCAGGATGGTTATTAATCCTGAGGATGAGGAAGCCTTAAAACGAACTGTCAATTATCCCAAAAGGGGACTTGGTGATACTTCTGTTCAGAAAGTCCTTGAACTTGCCCAACACTCAGGGGTCACACCCTGGCAGGTAATTTCGTCCTTATCAGGTTATGCTGATCATTTTAATTCAGGGACTGTTAAAAAATTAACAGGTTATACGGAGCTTATAAATTCATTCAGAAAGAATTCCTCCGAAACAGATGCTTTTACGAAAGCAAGGGAAATAGCCATAGGATCGGGAATTATGAAAGAGCTGAGGGAAGGAAAATCACCTGAGGAGGTAAGCAGGTTTGAAAACCTTGAAGAGCTGCTTAACGGAATAAAGATTTTTACTGAGGGGGCTGAGACAAATGGAGAGCCGTCGACCCTCGAGGCTTACATGACAAATGTTTCATTGCTTACCGACCAGGATAACGACAAGGAGGAGGACCGCGACAAGGTGACTCTGATGACAATGCACTCAGCCAAAGGGCTTGAATTCAGGCTTGTATATATTGCCGGTATGGAGGACACCCTTTTTCCCTCGCCGATGTCAGCCGGCAGTCCCAGGGAGCTCGAAGAGGAAAGGCGGTTGTTTTATGTTGCAGTTACACGTGCCGGAAAGATGGCCACCCTGAGTTATGCGATGAACAGGTACAAATGGGGTAACCTTGAGAGAAGCGGGCCAAGCAGATTTCTGAGGGAGATGGATCAGAAGTTCCTTGATTATCCCCAGTCAGGAGGGAAACCTTTTCCTGCAAAAAATCGTTCTGAATCCAGACCACAGTCGTTCAGGGAAGAACCTCAAAGTTACTCTTTAACAGGGAAATACAAAAAAGTTGCAAATACCGGAAGTGGTGCTATTGCGTCTTTCAATGGAATTGATACCGGAGATTTTTCCGAAGGAGATACTGTCGAGCATGAAAGGTTCGGCAGGGGAAC
>DOTV01000135.1:0-1837 GCA_003520925.1 Bacteroidales bacterium
GCCTCAGAGATCCAGATATGGACTGACATAAACGGGTTCCATAACAACGATCCCCGTTTTGTTGGAGAAACAAAAGTTATACGAGAAATTTCGTTTGATGAAGCAGCCGAGCTTGCCTATTTCGGAGCTAAAATATTACATCCTTCGAGCGTAAATCCTGCAAGGGAGAAGAATATACCGGTAAGACTCAAGAATACTATGGATCCTCAGGATGAGGGTACACTGATAACATCTGTTTCGGCTCTCCAGGACTACAAAGCTGTTGCTGCAAAAGATGGTATCACTGTATTCAGGATCAAATCGGACAGGATGCTGATGGCTTATGGATTCATAAGGAAAGTTTTTGAGATTTTTGAAGCCTATAAAACACCGGTCGATATGGTAACTACTTCCGAGGTCTCCGTTTCCATAACAGTCGATAATCCCCGGTTCATTCAGCAAATAGAACAGGATCTGAAAGAGCTTGGTTCAGTTGAAATCGAGGAGAATCAAACCATTATATGTATTGTAGGCGATTTCCGGACCGAGAGGACAGGATCGGCACCTGAGATATTTGAAGCATTGAACACGATCCCTCTTAAAATGATCTCGTACGGAGGAAGTCCGCACAGCATATCGTTACTGATAGACTCAAAAGACAAAATAGCAGCACTAAACCTTCTGAACAAATATCTTTTTGACCAATAAGATGATAACCAGTAAAACCATTGCCAGATTCAGAGATCTGCCGACACCTTTTTATTTCTACGATCTCGATGTTCTTCACTCAACCTGCCAGAAAGTCCTTGAAGAGTCTGGAAAAGCAGGATTCAAAGTCCATTATGCTGTTAAGGCTAATCCAAATCCAAGAATACTAAAAATAATCTCATCTTACGGATTCGGGGCAGATTGTGTCTCATACAATGAAATAGAACGTGCAATTTCTTGCGGGTTTGAACATTCGGAAACAGTTTTTGCAGGAGTTGGAAAAACTGACAGGGATATTGAAGCAGCTCTTGAGGCCGATATTTTATGTTATAACTGTGAATCCATTCCCGAGATGGAAGTCATCAATTCAATAGCAAAGAAACATAACAAAGTGGCAACAATAGCACTCAGAATCAATCCCTACATTGAGGCACACACACATAAGTATATTACAACCGGAGTTGCTGAAAGCAAATTCGGGGTCAATACCTGGGAACTTAAAGAAGTTCTGGAACGGCTGAAGTCATTACAGAATCTGAACCTTAAAGGGATTCACTTCCATATTGGTTCACAGATCACTAAAATGTCAGTTTTTAAAAGTCTGTGTTCAAGGATTAATGATCTCCAGGAGTTAATTTCATCACAGAACATTGATCTTGAAATTATTAATGTCGGAGGCGGATTAGGGATCGATTATGGGAATCCTGAGAAAGCTCCCCGGTTTGAAGAATATTTCTCGTTGATAAGGGAGTTTGTCAAGCTTCGTCCGGATCAGAAGCTCCATTTTGAACCAGGACGGTCGCTTGTAGGACAGTGCGGATCATTGATATCAAAAGTCCTTTATATAAAGAGCGGTAGCAACACGACCTTTGCAATAATTGACGCCGGCATGACTGATCTTATAAGACCTGCATTGTACCAGGCTGTACATAAAATTGAGAATCTGACATCAAACGGGAAAGCTGTCAGGTACGATGTCGTAGGCCCGGTTTGCGAATCAGCTGATTCGTTCGCAAAGTATATTGAACTGCCTGAGACCCGGAGGGGAGATCTGATTGCAATTCGATCGGCCGGAGCCTATGGTGAAGCAATGGCCTCAAGATACAATCTCAGGGATCTTCCCGGAGTGGTATTCTCGGATGAGATTTAG
>DOTV01000135.1:2152-8910 GCA_003520925.1 Bacteroidales bacterium
ATCCCATAAAGGAAGTAAATCAGGAAACCTATACCCATCCAGACAATAAGACGTAGCCATGTATCAAGCGGCAAAGCAACCATCTGAAGAAAACAGATAGCTGCTCCGGCTATCGGTACGAAAGGCACCCATGGTGTCCTGAATGGCCTGTGGATATCGGGTCTCGACTTTCTCAGAACCATTACGCTGATGCATACAATAATGAAAGCGAGAAGCGTTCCTATCGATACAAGTTCACCTAGTATACTGATCGGCAGTATTCCGGCAATAATCATTGCAACCGAACCCGTTACAATAGTACTTATATAGGGAGTCTTAAACCGGGGATGTACTTTTGAAAACACAGGCGGAAGCAAACCATCCTTTGCCATTGTGAAAAATATCCTTGGCTGCCCGAGAAGCATCACAAGAATTACGGAGCTTAACCCGGCAATTGCTGCAATTTTTACAATCGGTCTCAGCCAGAACATACCTTTACCCATTGCGTTAACTCCTACTGCAACCGGATCAGGTACATTCAGTGTAGTGTAGCTGACTATCCCTGTCAGTACTATGGCAACAAGTATGTAAAGCACTGTTGAAATACCGAGAGAACCAAGGATACCAATTGGCATATCTCTCTGAGGATTTTTAGCTTCCTGAGCGGCAGTCGAAACTGCATCAAAACCTATATATGCAAAGAAAATGACTCCTGCTCCTCTCAGAATACCGCTAAGTCCGAATTTTCCGAATACACCCTCGTTTGCCGGGATGAATGGATGCCAGTTTGCCGTTTTTACGAACATAAAGCCAATTGCGATGAAGAGAATGATGACTGACACTTTTGTAATTACCATCAGGTTATTGAAGTTAGCCGATTCTCTGATTCCTATTACCAGAAGTGTCGACAATAATGCAACAATGAACATGGCCGGAAGATTCAGAATACATGTTACATGAGCCAGTGAATCCACATTGATGCCTGATGCTGCAAGAGTCTGGGTAAAAGCATCTGTCAGAGGCTTCCATCCCATATCGGGAACATTAACCAGTACAGAACCGGTAGCCCCTGTAAACTGGGCAGGAATGTTGATATTGATATCTTTAAGAAAACTCACAACATAACCAGACCAACCGACTGAAACAGTTGAAGCGGCAAAGAGATATTCCAGAATCAGGTCCCACCCTATTATCCAGGCGAGGAACTCCCCGAGGGTAGCGTAAGAATAAGTATATGCACTTCCTGAGATTGGAATCATCGAAGCAAATTCGGCATAACAAAGACCGGCAAAACCGCAGGCGAGACCAGAAATAATGAATGAAATAACGATTGCGGGCCCGGCATACTGAGCTGCAGCCTGACCAGTGAGGACAAAGATTCCAGCACCTATTATAGCTCCAATTCCCAGAGTAGTTAAATTCAGTGCAGTTAAAGATCGTTTCAGACCTCCGGATTCCTTCGATTCTTCCATCAGCTGGCCCAGAGGCTTTGTGAGTAGCAGTTTACTTTTTGACATCAGGTTTAGAGTAACATTAAGTAGTAAGGTAATAGTAGTTGATACAAACGTAACTTTTTTTCTTTTAAAATAAATATTTTTCCAGCTATATGAAGCAAAACTTTATTTGGTGTCTCTGCATTATTATGAAATTTTAACAAATTACAGTTACCTTTATCAAAACAATCCTGACATAACATGAGACGCAATTTTATTCTGATAATATTTATAGTTTTAATTTCACTATCCTGTGCTCCGTTAGGCAAGTACAGGAATCTCCCGGAAGTAAAGGCCTGGGGAGGTGACATTGAAAAATTTGAACAGCTCGATGTTACAAAATCCTATCCTTCGGATGCAATACTTTTTGCCGGCAGCTCAAGCATAAGGCTCTGGTCGACAATCGGAAAGGATATGATGCCTTATAATGTTATCCAGCGGGGATATGGAGGGGCAAAGCTGAGCGATTTCGCCGTTTATGCTGACAGGATAATATATCCGCATCCCTGCAAGGCAATTGTAATTTTTATTGCAAACGATATTTCAGGAAATGAAAATGACAAAAGTCCTCTTGAGGTGTCACAATTATTCAGAAAAACACTTTATATTATCAGAAGAAAATTTAAAGATACTCCGGTTTTCTGGATCAGCGTTACTCCCACTCCTTCAAGATGGGCTGTATGGCCAGAAATCAAGGTAGCAAACGAAATGATAAAAGAGATTTGTGACAGTCACCGAAACACATATTTTATCGATACTGAAAAATACTTCCTTAATTCCAGTGGTCTTCCGCGCAGTGAGCTCTTTGTTGAGGACAAACTTCATCTGAATGAAGAAGGTTACAGGATCTGGTCAGGGATAATCAGGAATGAACTGAATAATATACTTGTAAATAATTAATATATAATTGAAAATCATCTGATGAAGAATTCAATTTCACGCCGGAAATTCGTCACAAGTACTCTCGGAGCCGGAACTGGGGTACTTATAATTCCAAATATTTCGGGACTGACGAACCAGAAATCGGATAAAGTAATAAAGCCGATGATAATTACGAGCCATACCAATGATACAGGCCGTAACGCTATGGAAGCAGGATGGGAGATTCTTAAGGCGGGGGGAACCGCAGTTGATGCTGTGGAAAAGGCAGCAAATATCATCGAGGTGGATCCTGAAGATACAAGCGTAGGTTACGGCGGGCTGCCCAATGAACATGGAGTTGTTCAGCTTGACTCATCATTTATGGATGGAAAAACATATTCTGCAGGGGCCGTAGCATGTCTGGAAAACATTAAAACTCCTTCATCAGTTGCAAAACTTGTAATGCAGCGTACGGATCATGTTCTGCTTGTAGGTGCCGGAGCTCTTGAATTTGCCAAAGCCTGGGGATTCAGGGAAGAGAACCTTCTTACCGAAAAAGCCAGGAAAATCTGGCTGAGATGGAAAGAGGAACTAAGTCCGTCGGATGACTGGGGTGTACCTGAGCATCTACAGAATATCAGAAAAAATGAGGCTTACTGGAAGGATTTTCCGGATATTGAGCATCATTACGGAACTACAAATGTTCTTGCCATAGATATTAACGGGGATATAGCCGGATGCACAACAACCAGCGGAATGAGTTTCAAGCTCAACGGACGCGTGGGCGATTCCCCCATTATCGGTGCAGGCCTGTATGTAGATAACGAGGTGGGGGCGGCTGGTGCCACAGGGCGTGGGGAGGATGTCATAAAATCATGTGCATCATATTATATGCTGCTGAAAATGAAGGAAGGGCGCACCCCTCAGCAGGCATGTGAAGATGCCCTTCATATGATTATTGACAGGTACAAAAAGGTTAATCCCGGATTTTATCCAGGTGAGAAGTTTGTGGCGATAAATAAATACGGGGAACTCGGGTGTGCAACCATGATCGGGAAAAGCAATCCTCAGATGTCAGTCAGAACTGAAAGCGGCTACAGCAAGTATGAAGGTGTTGTGGCATACCCCGGTAAGCCCTGACCCTGTTTAATTCATCTTTTTCATCACAAGGTAATTTTTTATACATTTGCACGTTAAATATAATTGGAATCATCTGATTATATAATTATTGCGGAATCATTACCTGAACCTGAAAATAAGTTCCGCAATAGACAACGAAAGGTATGAAAAGAGCTTTTTATCTGTGCTTTCTGCTTCTGGCATCCTGTGCTACCACGAAACAATCAGATGTCAGGGAGGATTCATTGATACTCACCCGGAAGTATGTTGGCAACTTCGTTGAATACCGGCAGCATATCCCTGAGAAATTCGGTGAACCCTACCTGATCTGGATCAAAACGACAATGGACAGCACTTACGGGAAAATTTCAGCTTATGCTGACAGATGTGATTTCAAACAGGGAGACCGTTTGTACATAAAAAGGATTATGCTTTCACCGGGGCCAGTTTCAACTTACTGGGAGTATCAGGTAGAATCGGATGACAACTCGATTTTCTACAAGCTGAGCGAATTCCAGCACGACAGAAAAAACCTTATCAGGAACTGGTTCTAGTTTGTTTTTAAATTTCGGATCCCGGATTGTGGATTACGGATTTAAATTCAAAAATCCGTAATCAAAAATCCGAAATCCGCAATTCAAACTCTATTTTTTCCCCGCTCTTTTTGCGTATAATTCCTGCCAGCCGGTTGTATCAGATGATGCTTCAGGTTGTTTCTTATCCTCAGGTTTCCTTACCAGTTTTTTGATAACCACTGCGGCATCCTTTCTGGCCGTACCTTTTCCATGATCGACATAATCAACATATGCAATGAACCTGTTGATTTTGTTGGGAATTATTTCAGAGGTTCGTATAAATCCGATATCCTCCGCTTTTAAAGCATAATTGTCATGATTCTTTTCCCATACATCCAGATAGTAAACAATATTGTTGAGGCCTGCAAACACCGTTTTACCTTCTGAATCGGTGAATCCTTCGCTGACACTATGTGTTTCTTTTTCCCAATCGGTAAGCGTCCGATACAGAATCACGCTCGCTCCTTCCACCGGATATTCATCATAATACTCAAGAACTTCGACCTCAAGAAGAGTTGGTATCTTAACATTAAGGGAAAGGGAAGCTTCGTCGGTTAAACCGCTGCCTGACCATACCTTTAGTGAAACGGTGAAAGCTCCTGTGGAGGTATACCTGTGAATAGGATTCGCCTCGTTCGAGATAGTGCCATCTCCAAAATCCCATTCAAAGCTGGAAACATTTTCTGATTCATTTGTAAACCAGACATCCTCCCCTACAACAGGATCTGCAGGACTTGCAGAAAAATAGGCTCTGGGTGATATTTCACATGAGAAAATTAAAAGGGGAAGGACCAGTGAGAGAAATATAATCTTTTTCATGGCGATGATATTTAATAAATCACTATAATAAATTCAAATTACGTGCCATGTTTTAAGACGGTCTGACTTCAACTATTACTACATTTTCTTATATTTTTTTTTAATACCTTTGCACACCACAAAATTTATAATACACCTGTAATGATCAACATAACATTCCCCGATGGCTCCGTTAAGCAATACAGCAATGGAATCAGCAGTCTCGAAATAGCTGAACAGATAAGCCCGAGGCTTGCCAGTGAAGTATATGCTGCAACAGTAAACGGGGAAGTTATTGATCTTACCCGTCCGGTAAATTCAGATGCCACCCTTAAGCTTCATAAATGGGATGATGAGCAGGGAAAGCATGCTTTCTGGCATTCATCGGCTCATTTGCTTGCAGAAGCCCTCGAAAGCCTTTACCCGGGAATCAAATTCGGAATCGGACCTGCCATTGAGAACGGATTCTACTATGATGTTGATCCTGGCGAAGGTAAGACTATTACAGATAATGAACTTCCGGCAATTGAGAACCGGATGAAAGAGCTTGCTGCAAAAAACCTGGTTTATACACGGAAGGAAGTAAGTAAAAAGGAGGCGCTTGAGCTTTTTGCGGAAAAAGGTGATCAGTATAAGGTTGAGCTGATCGGGGAGCTTGAGGATGGTACAATAACTCTGTATACCCAGGGAGGATTTACAGATCTGTGCCGTGGTCCGCATCTGCCATCAACGGAGCCGATAAAAGCTATAAAACTTCTAAATGTTGCAGGTGCCTATTGGCGTGGAAACGAAAAGAACAGGATGCTGACACGTATATACGGGATAACTTATCCAAAACAGAAACTTCTCGATGAGTACCTTCTGTTTCTTGAGGAAGCCAGGAAAAGGGATCACCGCCGTATCGGAAAAGAGCTAGAGCTCTTCACTTTCTCTCCTAGGGTCGGGATGGGTCTTCCTTTATGGATGCCCAGGGGAGCTGAACTCAGGCAGAACCTTATTAATTTCATGACAAGGGTTCTTAAAAGAAGAGGATATACAATTGTTGCGACACCTCATATAGGCGATGTAAATCTATACAAGACCTCGGGACATTATGAAAAGTACGGTAAAGATTCATTTCAGCCAATGTCGACACCTCAGGAAGGTGAGCAGTTCATGCTTAAACCGATGAATTGTCCCCACCATTGTGAAATATTTAATTCAACACCACATTCATACAGGGATCTTCCGTACAGGATGGCGGAATTCGGAACTGTCTACCGGTATGAGCAAAGTGGAGAGCTTCACGGCCTGACGCGGGTAAGAAGCTTCACGCAGGATGATGCTCACCATTTTTGCAGACCCGACCAGCTTCTGGAAGAATTCAAGAGCATAATTGACCTGGTTCAGTTTATATTTAAAGCTGTTAACTTAAGTGAGTTCACAGCCCAGATCTCTCTCCGTGATCCCGAGAACAGGGAGAAATATATAGGATCGGATGAAAACTGGGAAAAAGCGGAAAAAGCGATCATTGAGGCCGCTGAAGAGAAGAAGCTCGAAACCACAGTGGTTCTGGGAGAAGCAGCTTTCTATGGACCGAAGCTCGATTTTATGGTAAAAGATGCCATCGGAAGGAAGTGGCAGCTGGGGACGATACAGGTCGACTATAACCTTCCTGAAAGATTTGACCTTACATACAACGGAAGCGATAATCAGAAGCACAGGCCGGTTATGATCCATCGCGCCATTTTCGGATCTATGGAAAGGTTTATTGCTGTACTTATCGAAAATACGGCAGGAAAATTCCCTCTCTGGCTTGCCCCCGAAAAGGCAGTGGTTTTACCGATAAGTGAAAAATTTAATGATTATGCTGTAAAAGTTTTGGATTTTCTAAATAATTCCGATATTTGCACACTAATTGACGACAGGAGTGAAAAGATAGGTAAGAAGATCA
>DOTV01000135.1:9169-27188 GCA_003520925.1 Bacteroidales bacterium
ATGAATTAAAGAGAATTCCATACCTGTTGATCATAGGTGAAAAAGAGGTGGAGAGCGGAACAATTGCTGTCCGTAAGCAGGGTGAAGGGGATAAAGGGAGCATGAAGCTCGAAGAATTTGCTGAATTTATCACAAAAGAGATTAACAAAGAAGTAGCATATTAACAGCACTTTTTGAATTTAAATTAGTATTAACAAAAGTAAGGAGGAACCAGCTATTACCGGACCTATAAGGCGAAGCCCTGGCAGGATTACCCAGCCAGCTCACAAAATTAACAACAAGATCACTTCAAGAGTGGTCAGAGTTGTCGGTGATGAAATAGAAGCAGCAATAATGAGTATCCAGGATGCCCTGAAACTGGCAGATCAGATGGAACTCGATCTTGTAGAAATTTCCCCGAATGCCGACCCCCCTGTTTGCAAAATTGTTGATTACCAGAAATTTCTTTATCAGCAAAAGAAGAAGCAGAAAGAGATAAAGGCAAAGACGTCGAAGGTTGTTGTTAAAGAGATAAGGTTTGGTCCGAATACCGATGACCACGATTATAATTTTAAGCTCAAGCATGCCATGAGATTCCTCGAGGAGGGTGCAAAAGTAAGGGCTTATGTGTTCTTTAAAGGAAGGTCGATATTATTCAAGGAGCAGGGTGAGGTGCTGTTGTTGCGATTCGCCAACGACCTTGAGGAATACGGGAAGGTTGAACAGCTCCCGCGGCTTGAAGGAAAGAGAATGATTATATCTTTCTCACCGAAAAAGAAAAAATAGTTTTAATAAATTCTGATAAAAGAAAAATGCCAAAAATGAAAACTAATTCCGGTGCCAAAAAGAGGTTTTCTCTTACCGGAACAGGAAAGATCAAACGGAAACATGCTTTCAAAAGTCATATCCTGACAAAGAAATCGACAAAGCGCAAGAGAAATCTCACTTATGGCGGACTTGTTGACAAAGCTGACAGGAAAAATGTAAAGCTCATGCTTGCAAGCAAATAAGCTATTGCATACCGTATTGACAAAATTAAACGAGTATTAACAGATTGTTCAGCATGAAAGATTACGTCAACAGCGTAACGCTGGCAATCAAAAAAAAATGAGTTATGCCAAGATCAGTAAATGCAGTTGCATCAAGAGCCAGGAGAAAAAAGGTTCTTAAGCAGACAAAAGGGAACTTCGGTTCAAGAAGAAACGTAATAACGGTTGCAAAAAATACTCTCGACAAAGGTCTGGGGTACGCATACCGCGACAGGAAAAAGAAAAAAGGCGAATTCAGAGCACTCTGGATACAGAGGATTAACGCCGGGGTGCGCCAGTATGGAATGAGCTATTCACAGTTTATAGGGAACCTCGAAAAGAAAGGTATTGCCCTTAACAGGAAAACACTTGCCGATCTGGCTATGAATCATCCCGAAGCTTTCAAGACTATTGTAGAGAAGGTGAAATAAGAAGATAAGAAAATAAGAAAAAGGGACATACAGAAGCATGTCCCTTTTTTATTTGGGGTTGGGGGATGAGTTCACCTGATCTTCTTTGCAATTCTGTTAAACCTTATTTTCTTCAGCCCCGATAATTCCTTGTCGATCGAAAGCCATATAAACTTGGGCTTTCCAACGATATGGTCTTTGGGAACAAAGCCCCAGAACCTTGAATCAGCCGAATTGTGACGGTTATCTCCCATCATAAAATAGTAGTCCATCTTAAATGTGTATGAGTCCGCCGGCTTATCATTTATATAAATTGTACGTCCTTCAACACGGAGATCGTTGTTCTCATATATATCAATTATATGATCGTACAGACAGAGATTAGAGGTGTCAAGTTTAACGGTGACACCTTTTACCGGGATCCAGAGCGGCCCGAAATAATCTTCATTCCAGCGGTATGTGCTGCTGTGAGGGAAAATTAAGGGATTTATGTCCTCTGGTGAAGAATAATAGGGTGTAACCTCTTTCACATTGGCAAACTTCGAAATAGCTTCAGCATTGGATTTAGTAAGTGGCAGAAAATAGACTGAACCTGAAAGCATTGACTGGTCCGACTTGTAAATACCAAGCCGTTCAAAAGTTTTCGGATTAATTGTTGTGCCATTTGTAGCAACAAGGTAATTGAGCTGCTGACCATTGTTTTCGGGCACAAGCTTTCCGTTTATATAAACAGAGCCTTTTTTAATAACCAGTGTATCCCCCGGTATGCCAATACATCTCTTCACATAATTATCGCGCCGGTCGACCGGCCGATAAACTATTGTAAACCTGTCCCATACCTCCTTTCTTGCTGCTTTCATAAAATATGAAACTGGCTTTGGTTTGGGATTACCGAGATTTTCTCTCTGTGCCATATCCCTTGCAGTCTCTCTGACTATTTCATAGTATGAGGTCTCTGTTCTCTCCAGAACAACAGTATCCCCTTCAGGAAAGTTGAATACAATGGCATCGTTATTCTTTATTTTGCCTAATCCTGCAAGTCTTTTATAAGGCCAGGTAATGAGATCTGACCATGATTTTCCTTTTGTCAGAGGCATAGTATTCTGTGTGAAGGGAAACGCTATTGGAGTATTAGGCATTCTTGGACCATAAGCCAGTTTACTTACAAAAAGATGATCGCCAACAAGAAGCGATTTCTCCATCGAGCCGGTTGGGATACGGTAGTTCTGGAAAAAAAATATGTTTATCAGGGTGACAGCTATAACTGCAAAAATTATAGCATCGAGCCATTCGATAAAACTATTGTTTTTTCCCTCCCTTTTTTTCCAGAAAGTCCAGTTAACCTTTTCACTTACATACATATCGTATACTATCCCCAAGCCAAGTAAAAACCAATAATTCCCGATCCAGATCACGATCAGGAGATAAAGGAATGCGACTATTGCGAACCTGATGTACTTATTTTTTAAAGATTGAGTCATGTTGGATTTTGAATAATAACCCGTAAAAGTAAGAATAATTATCAGAATCCGAGTACTTCGTTCATCGTGAATACACCTTTCCTGTTATGAATATACTCTGCGGCAATTACGGCACCAAGAGCCAGACCTTTTCTGTTTTTGGCTTCATGCCTCAGACTTAATGTATCAATGTCCGAATCCCAGATTATTGTATGTGTGCCCGGGACCGTACCTTCACGTATTGCCCTGACAGGGACTTTCATATCAGCCTTATCATTCTCGAAACACCATCCATTATATCCTTTATGCTGCTCTTCAATCCCACTGGCAAGTGTGATTGCAGTGCCGCTTGGAGCGTCAAGCTTTTTTGTGTGATGGATTTCCTCTATAAATGGTTTGTAATCATTAAAATGGGACATTTGTTTAGCAAGTTCCGAATTAAGCCTGAAAAGGATATTTACACCTATGCTGAAATTTGATGAATGAATAAAGGAAGTTCTGTTGTTATTGCAGGCTGCCACAGCATTGTCATAATCCCTGAGCCATCCCGTTGTGCCACAAACAACCGGAATCTTCATATTAAGGCATTTTATAACATTTTCAGCTGCTGTTTCGGGGGTTGTGAATTCAATAACAACATCTATATCCCTTATACTTCTTTCATTCAGATCCTGCTTGTTATCTTTGTCGATAATCAGCCTTATGAAATGACCGCGGTTCAGAGCGGCTGATTCTATCTCATGACCCATCCGGCCATATCCGATAATTGCAATATTCATACTTTTGATTTTTTGCGAATGTATACCTTTTAAAATATGTTAAGTTATAAGAAACTCTTAAAAATCTTAACGAGAAGTTAAATTGTATAAATTTTAATATATTTCATACTTATTCAAGTCTTACTATGAAAAATATAATCATCTCATTATCAATTTTAATTATGACAATTTCCTGTTCAAACAGCAAAAAGGAAAAAGCCGATCTTGTAATTATCAACGGCAAGGTGCTTACAATAGACAAGGATAATCCTATGGCTCAGGCTGTAGCAATAATAGGAGAAAAGATAATTGCAGTTGGCACCACACGGGAAATATCGGGTATGATTGACAAACGTTCCACAAGGGTTGTTGATGCCGGCGGCAGACTTGTCATACCCGGATTCAATGACGCGCATGTTCATTTCGGACCACTCGATCCTGACTTCATCGAGCTGAGATATATTACCGACCCCTCAGTGATAACCACAAAAGTGGCTGAACAGGTAGCAAAATCAAGTCCCGGCCAGGTAATCAGAGGAGGTCACTGGGTACATGAGCTGTTTTTTGATAAAAAATGGCCGTCAAAAGAATTACTGGATAAGGTTTCCCCTGAAAATCCTGTATTGCTCGAACGCGCTGACGGACATTCGGTGCTTGTAAACAGCTATGTTCTCAGGAAATCGGGAATAACAAGGGATACAAAGGCTCCGTTCGGTGGTGAAATTCAAAAGGATCCTGGGACCGGCGAGCCTACGGGGATTCTGAAGGACGCTGCAATGGACCTCATTAAGATTGGAAATCCGACTGTTAAAAGAAGCCGGGAAGAAGAAAAAGAAAGAACATGGCAGGGATATCTTCTCGCCATGAAAGAAGCCCGCGAACTTGGTGTGACAAGTATTCAGAACGCTGGCAGTGCTGACTTTGAAGCCTATGAAAGGCTTCAAAAGGAAGGGTTGCTGACAAGCAGGATCGATATCGGGGCACCGCTGACCGGTGATACTGCTGTTCTTCTTCAGTATAAGGAAAAAGAAAAGAAATATTCAAAGGGCAGCAACTGGATCCGGTTTGGCTATCTGAAGGCTTTCGCAGACGGATCAATAGGTTCATCAACTGCACTTATGTTTGAGCCATACACTGATAATCCTTCCACATCGGGTCTGGCAATGTGGCCCTATGAAGAACTTGAAAGAATGGTAGTTACCGCTGATAAAATGGGATTTCAGATCGGAATCCATGCTATTGGAGATAAAGCAAACAACTGGATCCTCAATGCCTATGAAAAGGCGATAGAGGTCAATGGAAAACGCGACAGCCGTCATCGCGATGAACATACACAGACCCTTAAGCTTTCAGATATCCCGCGATTTGCACAGCTTGGAATTATTCCTTCAATGCAGCCAACTCACTGTATATCTGATAAGCTGTTTTATGAGAAAAGGGTTGGGTATGAACGATGCAAAGGGACATATGCATGGCGGAGCCTTCTTAATACCGGGGCTCATCTTGCTTTCGGAACTGACTACCAGGTTGAACCGCTTAATCCAATGGAAGGTTTATATGCTGCGGTTACAAGGAAAGACAGACTGGGGGAAGAGGGTGATGGATGGTTTCCAGAACAGAAACTTTCAATGGAAGAGGCGATAAAATATTATACTCTCGGATCTGCTTATGCCCAGTTTATGGATGACCGTAAGGGAATGATCAAACCTGGTTACCTCGCAGATATTATTATTCTCGATAAGGATCTTCTTGCAATCCCTGAGGACCAGATAATGAAAACGAAAATCAACTATACGATAGTTGGAGGGAAAATAGTATATAATTCCGGTGAATAAAGCCGGCAAATTGTATTATTTTACTCCTCCTGAAGGTTTTAAAACACCCAATACTTTTTCGCGATACATCCTTCCGATCGGCAATTGTGTATTCCTGAGAATAACCTGGATTGAATTGAATCCGGTGATCTTCTGAGTATTAACGATATATGATTTATGTATCCTTAGAAAATAATCAATCGAAAACTTGTGCTCAAATTCTGTTAGGGAGTCACGGACCATATAGTTTTTGCCGGCTGTTATTACCTTAACATATTCTCCGTAACCTTCAAAATAAAGGACATCATCATAAAGAATCTTGAAGATATTTTTACCATCCTGGATATAGATGAACTTTAATTCCTGGGATCTGGATTGCAAACCCGTGCTTTTAGCATCTAATTTCCTGGAGCGGTTACAGTACCTGTTAATCGCTTTAAGAAATCTTTCAAAAGAAATAGGTTTAAGCAGAAAATCAACAACATCAAGATCATATCCTTCAATTGCGTATTCCCTGTAAGCTGTCGTTATTATTACATAAGGAGGATCCGGAATGGACTTAAGAAAATCAAGGCCATTAATCTCAGGCATGTTGATATCCAGGAACATAAGATCAATTTTCTCTCTTTGCAGGTATTCAACAGCCTTTAAAGCACTTTTACATTCCCCGGCTATTTCAAATGAATCCAGCTTGCCAAGATGCGTTTTAATAAGCTTTATTGCAAGAGGTTCATCATCAATAATTAAACATCTTGTTTTAATGCATTCCATTTCCTACAATTGTATTTTCAGAAAAACCGAATATGTATTACCTGATTCATTGATAACTAAATCGTGCTTCTCCGGGTAAATCAGTTCAAGTCTCTTCCTTGCGTTACTTATCCCGATGCCAGAATTTTTCCTGTTGGAAGTCTCATTTTCTACAGTGCTATTGATGACTGTTAAAAACAAAAGACTCCCACTAATTGCAAGTGAGATTCTTATCCATGGACTTCCTGAATTTTTATCAGGTCCGTGTTTAAAACTGTTATCAACAAATGTATGCAGAATCATCGGGGCAATCTGCAATTTGTTCAATTCACCACTAACATTAAACTGAATGTCGCACGAATCATATCTGACTTTCTGCAACTCTATGAAGCTTTTAAGAAAATCGATTTCTTTTGTGAGCTGTACCCTGTCAGAGTTGCAATCATATATAATGTAGCTAAGCATATCTGCCAGCCGGATTATAAGGTCAGGGGCCTTATCAGATTTTTCCAGAGAAAGAGAGTATAGGTTGTTAAGTGTATTAAACAGGAAATGGGGATGGATCTGACTCTTCAGGATTTTCAATTCGGCCTCCTTAAGTTTAAGTTCTGACTCGAGTCTGTCATGCTCTATGTTTTGCTGAATCAAAGCTTTTTCCCTTAGATGCCAGGAAATCTTAAAACCAGCCAGGGGTGCCATGCCAAAGACAAAGATCAGCATCGCTGCAAAATAGTTGTACAACACATAATCGTCGGGGTCATTATAAATAAACGGCTCAACAATATACGTCCGAACCAGATATGGTATAAGAGGATATAAGACAACGATAAATACAAGGATTATGGAAAAAAGGAAAAATTTATTACTGAAATAAAACTTTGGCAGGATAAAGTCAACCACAAGATGAGTAAAAATTACAACACCCGGTAAAAATGCCAGGTTTGTCTGAAAGGAAATCCTTAAGGAGTCCGAGTAGTCAAGATTCAGACCCCCTACCAAAAAGAAATAATGCTGAGCTGTGGATCGCTGAAAAGAAAAAAACAAAACATAAAAGATCCAGTAAAGAATATAGAAATTCAGGTTCCTGTTTGAAAAAAACCTTTTAACTACTTCTTTAAGCATATTAATGATTATGGTCTGTATTCAAAGATACAATCAAATTAATAAAAGTATGACGGTTGTTTTCAAAATGCAGTGAAATTCAGTTTAATGTATATGAATGACGTTTTCTCACTAATTTTTTTTAAAAAAATGAGACGTATGCTTAAAGTCTTCCGGACCATAGTTTATATCTCGATCCTGGTTATTTCATAATCAGATTCTTACCGTTCAAAGATCAGAATCAACGTTTAATGACAAATATCTGTCGTTCGTTGATTTTATTTTTCTGAATAAATATATTCTCTCAAATTTGGTCAGCCAGATGATTCTCATTAACGGACAGTAAAAGACTAAGAGAATCATTAATCATTTTAGTATTAACATAATCTTTTCCCTATGAAGAAATTTGTATTTCTGATTTTTGCATTTTTGTTCATTTGTGCTTCACCTCTTCTGGCACAAAGCAAAGTAATAACCGGTACGGTCAGATCTTCTGTTGAATCGGAAGGCCCAATTGCCGGTGTTTCAATAATTGTAAAAGGTACAACCATTGGCATAAACACTGGTGCTGACGGGCGTTATTCTCTTTCTGTGCCTCCTAATTCAACCACCCTGGTCTTCTCATTTATTGGCATGAAAAAGTTGGAAGTGGAAATTGCCGGTCGCAATGTGGTTGACGTTACAATGGAAGCTGATATTCAAGGCCTTAATGAAGTTGTTGTAACAGCCCTCGGTATCTCCCGCGAGAGAAAATCCTTAGGCTATGCTACCCAGGAAGTAAAAGGTGACGAAATTTCTAAAGTAAAAACAGCCAACTTCGCGAATTCACTGTCCGGAAAGATATCAGGAGTTCAGGTTCAAAGAAATCAAAACATGGGTGGCTCAACAAACGTTATTGTTCGTGGAAGTAAATCTTTGGTAAACAGTAACCAGGTGCTTTATGTTGTTGATGGTGTACCTATAAATAATGCAATTGGAAAATACACTGATGTTGGAGTGACCCCGGGCCAGGCAGCAACTGTTGCAGGATATGATTATGGGAATGCTGCAGCCGACATTGACCCTGAAAGTATTGAATCGATAAATGTTTTGAAAGGATCTGCTGCTACCGCACTTTATGGTTCACGGGCTTCGGCTGGTGTTATAATGATCACAACTAAAAAAGGGAAGATCCTGGGTGAAGGGGAGAAAGCTCCCGTTGGTATTTCTTTCAGTTCCGGTTTCACTTTCAGCAAAATTGATAAATCAACTTTCCCAATTTATCAGGATCAATATGGTGCCGGGTATGGTACCGGATACACGGATCCTTTTGCCTTTAGAACTATCTCAGGGAGTCTTACAACAAGTGATCCTGTCAATGATCCCTTGGTAAGATGGGTTCAAATGACAGAGGATGCATCGTTGGGTCCCAAATTCGACGGCCAACCAGTTTGGGGTTGGTATTCAGTTGATCCGGAATCTCCATGGTACAAACAAGCAAAACCATGGGAATTTACTAAAAACGGCCCGGTGACTTTCTACGAAACGCCTTTGGTTTATACAAATACAATAGCTATTGATAAAGCTACCGATTTTAGTTCAGTCAGAATGTCTTATACTAATTATAACGGGACCGGATTGCTTCCTAACAGTTCCCTGAAAAAAAACAATGTATTGCTGACCGGTCAGTGGAACATCACTAAAAAACTCACTGTTTCCGGTACGGCTAATTACATCAAACAAAACGGCAAGGGCAGGAATGCCACCGGATATAATGGAAATATAACAACCAATTTCCGGCAATGGCAACAAACAAACCTCGATTTTAATGACTTACAAACTGCATATGATCTTACTCAAAGGAATTTAACATGGAACTATAATTCTACATTAAATTACCCATTATTTTCCAATAATCCCTATTGGGATGCTTACAAGAATTATGAAACTGACAGCAGGAACCGCTTTATCGGAAATGCATCGGTAAATTATAAAATTGCAAGCTGGTTGGATGCCTATGGTCGTTTGTCAGCCGATTCCTATTATGAGCTTCAGGAAGAAAGAAGGGCAGTGGGCAGTGTTTCAATGCGCTTTGGGCTTGCAAATGTTCCGGACAGGGTTCAGTCAGGTTACCTTCGCAGGGACAATACTTTCAGCGAGTATAATTTTGATTTAATGTTGAAATTTAACAAAAAGCTGGGTCAGACAATCAGCCTTAATGGAATTTTAGGTTATAATGAACGGAGAACTAATAATACATATTTCTATAACGCCACAAATGGGGGATTGAATATTCCAGGAGTCTATTCCTTGCAAAACAGCAGGAGTCCGTTACCACTCCCAATTGAAGTAAATCAGGCAGTTGGTGTAAGGAGCCAATATGCCAGTTTATCATTGGGGTATAAAGACTTTTTGTTTTTAGACGGAACATTCCGCCAGGATTATGCATCAACTCTGCCTACAGATAATAATATATACCGTTATCCTTCAGTTACCGGGGCATTTATATTTTCAAATGTTCTTAAAACGAATTGGATTTCTTTTGGAAAACTCCGTTTAAATTATGCTCAGGTGGGTAACCTGGCAGGGTTTGATCAGCTTAAGGATATTTATCTGGCCAACAGCCCAATGAATGGTGCTAATAATCAGCTCACCCCTTCAAAAAAGAATCCCGAGCTGAAAAATGAACGTACAAATAGCATTGAAGCAGGTCTGGAAATGTCATTCATCAAATCACGCTTTGGTTTCGATGTTGCAGTTTACAGGACAAATTCACTGGATCAGATAATACCTCTAACTGTCAGCCAGACAACCGGATTTCAGAATTTAATGATTAATGCCGGCGAAATTGAAAATAAAGGGATCGAGGTAACATTGAATGCCAATCCGGTAAGTATAGGATCATTCAACTGGGATATCTCTTTAAACTGGTCCAAAAATATGAACAAAGTTATTTCTTTATATCCCGGAGTAACCAATCTTCGCTTGAATTCAGTTAATTTACAAAATGGGGTTACAGTGAATGCAGAAGTTGGAAAGCCATACGGTGTTATCAAGGGAAAAGATTTTACCTATGATGCCAACGGAAACAAAATAATTGAAGAGGAAACCGGCAGGCCGGTTTTAACCTCTTCATCTGCCATTCCAATCGGAAACTTTACTCCGGATTATACCGCCGGTCTCATTAACTCCTTCAGCTATAAAAACTTATCGCTTAGTTTCCTCATTGATATGCAAAAAGGTGGGGATATTTATTCCCTCGATATGGATTACGGCTTGTCTAGCGGATTATATCCGGAAACTGCTTTTATTAATGATTTGGGCAATCCTGTTAGGGATCCGATTGTCTGGGTTGATCCAAATGATCACAGCAAGGGTTATTCACCAACAAGTGGCGGATATATAATCGAAGGTGTAAATCTCAATTCAGATGGATCAAGCAAACCCAATAAAACACGTGTTGATGCAACTAATACCGATGCATGGGGAACGAACATAGATCCAAATTCAGCAGCTATATATGATGCCAGCTTTGTAAAACTGAGAGAAGTTGCCTTCACGTATAATCTTCCTTCCAGATTTTTAAGCAAATCATTTATAAAAGGGGTATCATTAAGTGCCATTGGTTCTAACCTTTGGATTATTCATAAGAATTTACCTTATGCTGATCCCGAATCAGGGATGTCAGCTGGTAATATACAGGGTTACTCAACAGGATCTCTTCCCACCACCCGTGATTTTACTTTCAATATAAAAATTAATTTTTAATCGAAATACCATGAAAAAATTATTGATATTTATTTCGGTTCTAGTGGCCTTCTCTGCTTGTACTAAATTGGAAGACTTAAATGTAAACACAAAGGATTTTGCTCTGGTGTCTGGTGAATCGCTTTACAATGGAGCTACCCGCCAGTTTATAAATCAGCTGTCTACAGAGGACGTTAATCTTAATGTTACATTGATGTGGATGCAGCACCTTGCCAATACAACCTATCCTCAGGAGAGTCAGTATGACATGACTACCCGCGGAATACCCAATGCTACATCAAATAATATGTACAGACTTGTCCTGAATAATTACAAGGAAGCTGCAAGGCTATTGCAAACTCAACCCCTGGCCGGTATTTCTCAGGCCCAGCGTGATAATCAGTTAGCTATTGTCGAAATAATGACAGTATTTGCATGGAGCTATATAGTTGAAAACTTCGGAGATATGCCATATACGCAGGCGCTCGATTATAAATTTCCCTCTCCTGTATATGATGATGGCCTAACCATTTATAAAGATCTGATAAGTCGTTTGAATTCAGCAATGGGGAAGTTAACACTAACTGAAGCAGGGATGCCAGCCGGGTATGATAATATCTTCGGAGGAACCGCGCAAGGAACTGCGAAATGGTACAGATTTGCAAACACTTTAAAGCTAAGGATGGGCCTAATGCTCTATGATGTAGATGCCGGTTATTCCAGAACCATTGCAGAAGCAGCCGCCCCAAAGGTTTTCGCTGAAGGTGATGTAATGACGATGAACTACCTGTCAGCAAGTCCCAATCAAAACCAGCAGTATGTTGATTTTGTGCAAACTGGCCGTGATGACTATGTTATTACTTCAAATATAATTGATGCCATGCAGCCAACAACTCCTGCTCCCCAATATAGTATTTTAAGTGTTACTATAACCGACCCGCGTCTTGCATTTTATGCTATCCCTGTTGTTGGAAGCAATCCTCCCGTATATCTGGGTGGTGTGCAGGGAGCTTCAAATGCATATCAGTCATTTTCCCATGTGAATCCGATACATCTGGTTGCAAACCGACCCTGGATAATAATGGATTACACCGAAGCAGAATTTCTTTTAGCTGAAGCAGTTGAAAGAGGTTTTTCAGTGGGCGGAACTGCGGAAGTGCATTATAACAATGCAGTCAGATCATCAATAGTTTACTGGGGAGGGACCACATCCCAGGCTAATGAATATTTATCACAACCATCTGTGGCTTACGCTACAGCGTTTAGCGACTGGAAGCAGAAAATTGGTACCCAGGCATGGTTAGCTTACTGGCTCCGTGGAAATACTCTCTGGAATTCTTACAGGAGATTGGATTATCCAAGACTATATGCTCCTACCGCATACAAACAACAAATTAACAAGGTGCCTGTTCGTTTGTTTTATCCCGTAGGAGAACAAACATTAAATGCAGCTAATTACCAGGCTGCTTCTGCTAAAATTGGTGGTGATTCACCATTAACCAGGATATTCTTTGATAAAAACTTGTATTAAATTTCAAAAAAAATCGATGCACAAATTAGAAAATAAAAGAGACAGTCATAAAACAAAAAGGGGCAGCCTCTCTTTATAGAGAATAAGATAAATCTTAAAACTATGCCGACGCGGCTGCTGCCATTGCAGGTCGTGCAGGTCTTGCAGGTCTTTCAGGTTTGGCTTGCTCGACATGTACGACTTGCATGATTTGCATGACACTCTTATTTATTTACTGAGTTTAAAAAGTATGTGTAATGCTTCCTCCCTGTTACTGCCGCAAAATTCAGGCTCTGCCTTAAACGCCGAACATACTTTAGGTCTATCTGCCTGATCATAAAGTGCACACCGGTAATTATCTTCAAGGTGGATACATCTGATTCCGGCAGGTTTCCCTTCAGGCATGCCGGGTATCGGGGAAGAAATTGACACAGCTATACAGCAGGCGCCGCAGTTTTCTCTGCAGTCCATTTAGTTTGTTGAATTATTTTGAGATAAAGGCAATCATTGTATAAATTTACTAATAGAATTTATCAAATCATAATTTCTTATTAAAACTGCATAGCCATGAAAAGTCCATTCTCCGTATTTCCAATAGTTTCTGGTATGATTTTCTTAATTTCATGTCAATTTAATAATGTGCAGCCTATTGCAGCAGATCTTCCGTTAATAGAGAATTCGATAAGGAGTTGTATTGGATGGGCAAAGGATAAAGATTTTAAGCTGCTTTACAGTATAATTGCCAATGATTCCGATTATCTTGAGGTTGGCCCAGGTACGACAATAACCAAAGGATTTGAAGAATTCAAAAAGAATGAAGCAATCTGGGGCGATCCCGGGTTTAAAGCTATTGGTTATGAAATCAGGGATCTTAAAATATCCCTCTCTCAGTCGGGAACAGTTGCCTGGTTCTATTGTATCCTGGATGACATCAATGAATGGAAAGGGGAACCTGCGAGCTGGCTTAATACACGATGGACAGGAGTTCTGGAAAAAAGAAAAGGATCCTGGACAATGGTTCAAATGCATTTTTCATTTGCACAGAAGTAAATGGATGTAAGTACATTTCATTGATTTTAAAACGATTTATACCAGGTCTGGCAGAAATTGCAATACACAGGGGGATATTCGGACTGGAAAAATACAACATAACATTGACTAATACCATTTTCCGGGAGATTTGAAATCTGTCAGGTGTCTTATTTTCATACATATTATTGTCTATAAATTTTACACTCATAAAACAAGCCTTGTTGTTATATTGTTGATTTAGTGATATCTAACATTGCGGCATCAATTTTGAATATTAGAAATAAACATAATCTGTAAATGAAAAGGGTTGTCTGGTTAATCATATTTAAACTTATTTTGTGTGATAGTGGAATATCAGCCCAGGAAGCTAAGAAATGGACCTTGCAGGAGTGCATTGATTATGCTGTTGAAAGAAATATCGGGCTCCAGAGGCAGACGTTAGTAACGGAATCTGCTGAGGTTGATTTCCTTAAAGCAAAGTTGAACCTTCTGCCATCACTTAATTTTAATTCTGATGCCCGTGTAGGGTTTGGAAGGTCAATTGACCCTGTAACAAACCTTATCACTTTTAAGCAGAACCTCAGTAACTCCTATTCTTTAAGCTCCTCTGTTCAACTCTTTAACGGTTTTGCTACGCTAAATACGATTTCTGCAAACAAATTCATGCTCAAAGCAGGAATAGAAACCGGGAAAGTAACCCGAAATACTCTTATTGTCAATATCCTTGGGGCATATTACGAGGTATTGTATGCAAAGGGACTTGAAGATGCAGCAAAAATGCAGCTGGATCTTTCTGAGAAACAACTTTTCAGAATCACTAAAATGGTTGAAACCGGGAAAGAGGCTCTTTCAAAGCAATTCGAGTTAGAAAGCAGGGCTTCAGAAGACAAGCTCTCTTACACAATTGCAAAAAATACATCAGACCAGGCCATAACATCCCTTAAACAGTTGCTGCAGATCGAAACTGGAACAGACTTTGATCTGCTGATGCCTGATCTCGAAAATACAGTTATCACAGATGACAATTTTGATACAGATAGTGTATATAACATTGCTTCTCAAACCCTGCCACGGCTAAAAGCAATCAATTATGAATTGATGGCCTCGCGCAGGCAGGTCGCTGCTGCCCGGGGCAGACTTGCCCCAAGCCTGGCTGTCGGTGGTGCAATCTATACAGGATATTATAAAGTAATAAGCGAAGGTGTCCCTGAACAGGACTCCTTTTCACAACAGTTAAAGAACAATAACAGTCAGGCCATCTTTCTTTCGCTCGATATTCCGATTTTTAACAACTTCAATACCGGAAGAAATATCAGGTTGGCAAAAATTAAGAGGAATGATACTGAACTGAAACTGGAGCAAGAAAAGAACAGCTTATATACAGAAATCGAAAATGCCTGTCTTTATTTCAACCGGGGAAAGGATGAGTATACCGCCGCTACAGCTAATCTTGAATTCAATAAGAAATCATTTGATGCCGTAGAGAAGAAATTTGAAGCCGGTCTCGTTGATGTAACTGATTATTCAGCTGCAAAGACCACACTTTTCAGGGCGGACACAGAGGCTTTGAGGACCAGGCTTCAGCTCCTGATAAGAAGACTTACAATTCAGTTCTATTCAACGGGAGAATACGAAAATATATTAAGCAACTAAATAAAGAGAGATTTTATATGGATACCCCTATTGAAAAAATGGATAAAGCAATTCCGAAGAAAAAAGGTCTTCAGAAAAAACACATCGGATATATTATTTTCGGGATAGTAGTTATTGTGCTATTTTATATGGCATTTTTCACCGACCGGACCTCCACATACAAAGTTGAAAAAGATAAGCTTATCATAGAAACGATAATAGAAGATCAGTTCAACGATTATATTACTGTTCCCGGAACTGTTGAACCTATCAGCATCATTCTCCTTGATGCCCAGGAGGGAGGGCGTGTGGAGGAGATACTGATTGAAGAGGGTTCAATGGTAAGGAAAGGAGATATAATCCTGAGATTAAGCAATCCCGATCTTTATCTGAATATTCTTGACAGCGAAGCTCAGCTTGCCGAAAAGGAGAATTTTCTGAGGAATACCCAGGTTACAATGGAACAGGAAAGGATATCTATTAAAAGAGAACTTATCACTCTGAGATATGATATTGAAAGAAAAGAAAGAGTATACCAGCAAAATTCTGTTCTTATTAAAGACAACCTGATATCTAAAGAGGAATTTATCCGGTCGAAGGAGGATTTGGATATGGCCCGCAGCTCCCGTGACCTTTTTATAGAGAGACAGAAACAGGATTCAATTTTCCGCTCTGTCCAGGTGGAGACATTAAAAGCCAACCTTGAAAATATGAAGAGGAATCTGGGTCTTGTAAGACAAAGAGTAGAAAATCTCAATGTTCGGGCTACTGTTGACGGGCAACTTGGTTTACTGGTCCCCGAAATAGGGCAATCAATATCACGGGGCGCTAACATGGGCCAGATAAACGTACTTACCTCGTACAAAGTTACAGCCCAGATTGATGAACATTACATCGACAGAGTCAGGACACAACTGACCGCAACACTTGACCGACAGGGAACCGAGTTTAACCTGGTCGTAAAAAGAGTCTATCCGGAAGTTAGAAACGGGACTTTCGAAATAGATATGGTTTTCAGGGACAGTATGCCTGACAATATCAGGACTGGACAGACTTACTATACAAGCCTCCAGCTTGGACAGCCAAAGGTATCACTGATGGTACCGATAGGCGGTTTTTTCCAGGAAACGGGCGGGCAATGGATATATGTACTTGATCCGACAGAATCTTATGCCACAAAACGAAACATCTCAATTGGCCGGAAAAATCCTAAATACTATGAGGTACTTACCGGGCTTCAGACAGGTGAAAAAGTAATAGTATCGGGATATGAAACCTTTGGCAAGAATGAAAAACTGATCTTTAAAAAATCGAAATAACTAATAATAACTGTTATGATTAAGACTAACGAATTAACCAAAGTCTTCAGAACTGAAGAAGTTGAGACCACAGCTCTCAATAAAATCAATCTTAATGTTAAGGAAGGTGAATATGTAGCCGTTATGGGCCCTTCCGGGTGCGGAAAATCCACTCTTCTGAATATTCTTGGATTGCTTGATAATCCAACTTCAGGAAGCTATTTATTTAACGGGACAGAAGTAGCGAATCTGAAAGAACGTGACCGGACAGTATTCCGTAAAGGGAATATCGGATTTGTTTTTCAGAGTTTTAACCTGATTGACGAACTGAATGTGTTTGAGAATGTAGAATTGCCCCTGATCTATCTGAAAATGAAGACCAGCGAAAGGAAGAAGAAAGTAGAAGAAGCCCTTGACCGGATGAAGATTACTCATCGCGCTAAACATTTTCCTCAGCAACTTTCGGGCGGGCAGCAGCAAAGGGTGGCAATCGCTCGGGCTGTCGTTGCAAATCCAAGGCTGATCCTGGCAGATGAGCCAACAGGTAACCTCGATTCAAAAAACGGGATCGAAGTAATAAACCTGCTTTCTGAACTCAATAAGGAAGGAACCACGATAATCATGGTAACACACTCCGAGAGGGATGCAGGATATGCACACAGGATAGTTAACCTGTTTGATGGCCAGATTGTTACAGAGAATCTTAAATAATCCGATAAAAGCTTTCCGAAATTTTAAAGAGGTGCCTTTTAAAAGGGGCACCTCTTTTTTTATCCTTTTATTAGCCAATTGATGATCCATTCTCTATAGACCGAACTTCCTCATCTTATTATATAACGTCTGCCTGGTAACTCCAAGCTTTTCCGAAACAACACTGATATTATTCAGATGTCGCTTAAGGCAGTTTATGATCATTTTTTTCTCCATCTCCTCCAAAGTTAATTCATCATAAACAATATTTCCCGGTGATGGGGTGAATACAAAGTCAGATGGTTTAAGAACCTGAGAATCACACATTATAACGGCTTTTTCAATAGAATGCTGAAGTTCTCTTACGTTACCCGGCCAGGTATGATTGGCCAGTTTTTCAAGAGCATGGGTACTGATCTTAAGTAAATCCTTTCTATATCTCTCACAATTTGCCCTGAGAAAATAATTAGCCAGGATGGGAATATCATCAACTCTGTCACGCAATGGAGGCACTTCTATCATAATTGTATTTATACGATAAAGGAGGTCTTCCCTGAACTTCCCTTCTCTTACCATTTGCAAAAGGTCACAATTCGTAGCACAAACAAGACGTATATTAATGGGAATCTGCTTATTTGATCCAACTCTTACAATAAATCTGTTCTGAAGAACACTGAGAAGTTTGGTCTGCGACTGTATTGAGAGATTCCCTATCTCATCAAGAAAAAGAGTCCCATTTTGAGCAAGTTCAAACTTGCCTTTGCGATCATCCCTGGCATCTGTAAAGGCACCCTTAACATGGCCGAATAATTCGCTTTCGAAAAGTGTTTC
>DOTV01000031.1:0-2422 GCA_003520925.1 Bacteroidales bacterium
GCAAACTCCATCCATCCTCCGGCTGAAAAGCAATTAATACTGGGAATGACCGGGATATTCAGGTTCTTCTTCGCTTTTCTGATCAGATCAAGATAATTGTCAACCGAGTTTGACTGGATGTAATTTGCAAGGTAGTCATCTGCTTCAGGATATCCGGGTGTGGATGAAACTGAATGGACATAGTAATTAATCTGTTCTTCAAAAAGGGATTTAAGAACTACCGCGCCTGCCCCATTGTCCTCAGCTTCCTTTAGCTGACCAAGGGTTGAAGTAAGACGGCTGCTGCTGACGATCAAAGGGCTCTTAAGTGAAAGCCCGAGATATTTTGTGGAAAGGTTCTCCATATATATTGAATTATTACTATTTTCTTTCTCCAAATATAAGACTTCCTATTCTGACAATCGTACTCCCCTCCCCGATTGCTATCTTAAAATCTCCGGACATCCCCATCGAGACCTCTTTAAACCACGGCTTTTCTGCAAAATATTCTCTTCGCAATTTGTTAAAACAGCCGGCAAGATATCTGAACTCCTTTTGGATCCTGCCGGTATCTTCTGTATATGTTGCCATACCCATGACTCCGCAAATCCTTATAAAATTAAGATTCAGGAAATCTTCCGAACCTGTCATTTTGTTTATTTCGTCAATGCTGAATCCGAATTTGGTCTCCTCTTCAGCAATATGGATTTGCAAAAGGCAGTCAACAACCCTGTTAAGCCGTGTAGCTTCAAAATTGATGGTTTTAAGCAGTTTAAAGGTGTCCACCGAATGAATAAGCCTTATAAAGGGGACAATAAGCTTCACCTTATTGCTTTGAAGGTGTCCGATAAGGTGCCACTCAATGTCACCGGGAAGAAGATCCTTTTTTTGCATCAGCTCCTGGACCCTGTTCTCGCCGAATGATTTCTGTCCGGCGTTATAAGCCTCAAGAATATCAGATACCGGTTTGGTTTTGGATACAGCGACAAGCTTAACAGAGGTAGGAATCTGTTGTTTAAGTGATATAATATTTGAAGCAATGTCAGCCATAATTTTGCCCCCAACCCCCTAAAGGGGGCTTTAATAACACATTTAATAAGCCCCCCTTGAGAGTGGATCGGGGGGCGAAATAAGTTTATAGAAGGTGTATTACAAGACCACTTCTTAACTTTGGTTCAAACCAGGTTGTTTTAGGGGGCATTATGTTTCCAGAATCGGCAATGGTTATAAGTTGCTTCATCGATACCGGGTAAAGTGCAAAAGCCACCTTCATTTCTCCGCTGTCGACCCTCTTCTCAAGCTCTCCCAACCCTCTTATGCCACCAATAAAATCGATCCGTTTTGACCTTCTCAGATCCTGAATATCAAGGATCGGTGTCAGAATCTGATTCGTAAGAATCGTAACATCTAGTCCTCCGATAGGGTCCCTGTCGTCATAAGTATCAGGACGGGCAGTAAGGCTATACCATGTCCCATCCATATACATTGAGAAATTATGGAGTTTCCTTGGTTTGTATATCAATGCTCCCTTCATTCTTACGACAAATCCTTTTTCCAGTTTACCAAGAAATTCTTCCTCCGGCATCCCGTTCAGATCCTTTATGGTTCTGTTATAGTCCATAATACTAAGCTGGTTGTCGGGAAAATGTACAGCCATAAAATAGTTGTACTCCTCCGAACCATCATGTGAAGGATTATTTTCACGTTTTTCTTTACCTACCAATGCAGCCGCAGCGGTCCTGTGATGGCCGTCAGCCACATAGGTGAAAGGCACCTTCTCCGCGAACAATTTCTCAATAAGCCTGTTCTTATCACGATCCTTAACCACCCAGAATGTGTGGCCAATACCATCATCAGAAATAAAATCATATTCAGGTGTCTCTTTTTCCGTAATTGAGCTGACGATCTTATCAATCTGCTTTACGGAAGGATAGGCAAAAAATACGGGTTCAATATTTGCATTATTGACACGCACATGGATCATGCGATCCTGTTCCTTGTCAGGACGGGTAAGCTCATGTTTTTTGATCTTACCATTCAGATAATCATCGACGGATGCACATCCGACAATGCCAGTCTGTTTCCTGCCTTTCATAGTCTGGGAATAGATATAAAAATGAGGCTCTTCATCCTGGATCAGCCATCCTTTTTTACGCCAAAGGGCAAAATTGCTTACTGATTTATCGTATACTTCGGTGGAATGAATGTCAGTCTCAGGAGGAAGATCGATTTCAGATCTAGTTATATGAAGTAGAGAGCACTCTCTGCCCTGAGCCATCTTCAATGCTTCCCCAGTATTCATAACATCGTATGGAAGGCAGGCCAGATCGCCCGCAATTGATTTCGGAGGTCTTAATCCCCTGAAAGGTTTGACAACAGCCATTTTATTTCTATCTAATTCTACTTATTTCTACCTATTTCTACCTATTTCAACCTATTTCAA
>DOTV01000031.1:2670-5632 GCA_003520925.1 Bacteroidales bacterium
TTCAACCTATTTCAACCTATTTCAATTTAATTCTCATTGTTTCTATTTGTTTACCCTGTATCTCTCATCTCCGGTCTTAAAATAACTGATTATCTGCTTTGCAGCGGCTATCCCGGCATTCATATTGGCTTCTTTGGTCTGAGCCCCCATTTTTTTCTCAGTAAATAAGTACCTGCCTTTGTATTTCTCCTCAAAAACCGGTTTACAGTCAGGTTCGACGTCGGACAAATATCTGAAATCGGGACGGTTTTCAAAAATCTTAAGGAGTTCTTCTTCATCAATTATTTCCTTACGCGCCGTGTTAATCAGGACAGCGTTAAACGGCATATTTATAAGGAGATTATACCCTATCGATTTTACCGTTGATTTGTTTGCAGGAAGATGCAGTGAAACATACTGGCAGGTTGAATAGAGCTCGTCAATATGCCTGCACACTTTCGCACCGGATGAGGTAATGATGTTATCATTGACAAATGGATCAAAGGCGTAAGTAATCATACCAAAACCCCTGCCTATATCAGCAACATATTTCCCAACATTTCCAAAGGCATGGATTCCCAGTTTCTTACCCCTCAACTCCGTGCCTGTGCCTCCGCTGAATCCTCCTCTTGCATGGTAGAGCATCATCTCAAAAACAAGCTCGGCGACAGCATTTGAATTCTGTCCCGGAGTATTCATAGCAACCACACCATGAGCGGTACAGGCATCAAGATCCAGATTATCATAACCTGCTCCGGCTCTTACGACAATTTTCAGCTTTTTAGCGGCGGAGAGGATTTCGTCTGTAACAAAGTCACTCCGGACAATCAGGGCATCGGCGTCAGAAACTGCCGTTTTAAATTCACCGATATTTTTATAATTTTCGAGTAAACCAAGCTCGCAATCTTCTGCCCAGGCAACTGCCCTGATCTGTTCTATTGCTGCCGGGGCAAATGGTTTTTCTGTTGCAACTAGTATTTTCATTACAGTTGGTTAAGAGTAATATTAAGTCAGCTCAAATGCTAAGGATAAACCACCGGTCAGTTTTTGGACTCAAATTCTTTCATTGTATCAATTAACGCCTGAACGCTCTCAACCGGAAGGGCATTATATGTCGATGCACGGAATCCTCCGACAGAACGGTGTCCCTCGATACCAAGTATCCCTTTTGATTTTGCAAATTCGCCAAACAGTTTTTCAAGATCTTTATATTCATCTGCCATTACGAAACAAATATTCATGAGAGATCTGTCTTCCGGATCCTTAATGGTTGGGACAAACAGCTTATTTCTTTCTATCTCATCATAAAGCATTGCGGCCTTTTCAATATTTTTCTTCTGAATTGCTTTGACCCCGCCAAGATCCTTCAACCAGTGAAGAGTCTGCTGTGCTGCAAATACTGCAAATACAGGAGGTGTATTGAACATTGATTCTCCCTTGATATGTGTGCGGTAGTCAAGCATTGTCGGGATCGGGCGGGTGACTTTGCCAAGGACCTCCTCTTTAATAATAACCAGCGTAACGCCGGCGGGAGCAAGGTTCTTCTGAGCACCGGCATAAATCAACGAGTACTTTGATACATCTACAGGGCGGCTGAAGATATCTGACGACATGTCAGCAACCAAAGGGATACTGACAACAGGATCCTTTTTTAATTCAGTACCATATATAGTGTTATTGGTTGTTACATGGAAATAGTCGGCATCGGCCGGAACCGAATAGTTTTTTGGGATGAAATTAAAGAGTTTATCTTTTGAGGAAGCCACTTCAATCACTTCGCCGAAAAGCTTGGCTTCTTTTAAAGCCTTGCTTGCCCATTCACCTGTATTCAGGTAAGCTGATTTCGTATTCATAAGATTCATTGGGACCATGGCAAACTGAAGACTGGCTCCGCCGCCCAGGAAAATTACCTGGTATCCGGATGGAATTTCGAGTAATTCCCTGACAAGGCTAATCGTATCGTTCATGCAAGCCACAAATTCCTTGCTCCTGTGGGATATCTCCAGAACAGATAAGCCTGAACCGGCAAAATCCTTAATACCTTCAAGTGTTTTGTCAATTGTGTATTGGGGAAGAATAGAAGGGCCGGCGTAAAAGTTGTGTTTTTTCATGATTAGAGAATTATGTTACTATTAAGATTGATCTGAAAAGGTGCTAATACAAAAATAAGGAATTTTAAGCATTGGCAACCTAAGTATTTCAAGAATTAAGGACTAAAGTCCAGGCAGGTTTTATTGTTTAACCACGGGGTTTCACGGGGTGACACGGAGTAAATCACGTAGTCCAATTTAGGTGGGACAAATGGCCTGACTTACCGAATAATTTATCTTGGATTAGCCATGTTTTGCATAATAAGTGTGTGACTCCGTGATAACTCCGTGTAACTCCGTGGTTAAGAATCCATACTCACCAGAACGCCTTCTCTTATCGCCGGTATCTTTTTTGTATAATCCATCGTCAGGCAGAACGGAATACAGTCATCGAGCTTCTTATCCCTGAGCCTCGATCTCTGAGCTGCCTTTTCAATGTAACCGGGCAAATCATTTTTTGCAGCCGACCAGAGATCAAGTGCAGCATGGGTTGAATCGCACCTTGTAGAATAAAGAGATGTTGACATCAGTCTTTCTGCTATAGCCCCCGCACAGACTGTATCCTCGAGGCTGAACCTGTTTTTCCAGCCTGAACAGAAGAGAACCACCGGCTTATCCTGTTTTGAAATCCATCCGGTTAATGCACTGATATTAAGAAAAGACCCGATTATAATAGTGTCTGCCTGAGATGCGATCTTAATTATCCCTGTACCATTCGTTGTGCTGTAGACTATTGTCCGGTCGGCTACCTTGTCAGGAGTGAAATTGAAAGGAGAATTACCAAAATCCGCAAAATCAAGAACATAGCCATCTCTTTCAGCTGCAACCAGGTAACCCTTTGCCTTAAAATCCTTTGCTTCTCCAACTGTTTCAACAGGAATAATTGCTTTTGC
>DOTV01000074.1 GCA_003520925.1 Bacteroidales bacterium
ATCATCTCCGTATTTATTATGGTAACCTGCAACCAGTTCACGGATCTTTATGTAATCCGATGTGGTATCATGCAATGCCAGCCAGCTGAAAGCCCATGTTATTTTTGCTCCGGGGAAACCGGATTCAATAGCTTCACGGTATTTTATAACCCTTGAAGGTGTGTGAAGGCTGCGTTCATCGTACCCGACATTTTTATCCCTTGAAACCTCTATCTGGTTGACTCTTATTACAGCATTGAATGTCAGAAAACGATTCCCCATCAATTGGGTATTATTATCCTGTAAAATAATTCCTCCAATAGTTTGAGGAGCCATCAGGGTAAACAGGTTAAGGCAAAGAAAGAACAAAATGGACTTCATCGGCTATATTTTTCAAGTTAGATCATACAACCAAAAATACTAATTAAGTTATGGGATCATAGTTTTTCCTAATTGAAAAAGGCATAACGGCGATACGGCGTGACGGCATAAACCAAATTATTCTTCTTTGCCAGTACTATTATTTAAGGATCCGGCCATTGCGATCACATCATCCCATACTCTGAGGAAGTTCCCGGAGAGTATTTTCTCAATATCAATTTCTGAATAGCCTCGTCTGAGCAATTCGGAAACAATTACCGGATACCCCGATACATCAGGCACATCGGAAGGTTTTAACGGCCCTACTCCGTCAAAATCAGAACCTAGCCCCACATAGTCAATTCCGGCCACTTCTATTATATGTTCTATATGATCGACCAGCTGTTTTGAATCGCAGATTAACCTGTGAGTTTTTCCGAATTCTGCAATCAATTCGCTCCCTTCCTTTGAGTCGTAGCTTAATTTCTTTGAATTCAGCAGGTTCTGGATCTCAGCGGTGTTGTTCATACAGACCGAATCGAGGAACTGGGTGCAGAAATTCACCATAACAACCCCCCTTTTCTCTGCTATGGCTTTAATTAGATCATCGGGCAGATTTCTTTCGAACCCGGGAACGAAATACCTGCACGACGAATGTGAAGCAATAATGGGAGCCTCCGATAATCTAACAGCCTGCGAAACTGTGCTGTCGGATGAATGCGAAATGTCAATAATAATCCCAAGACGATTCATTTCCTTTATCAGACCGGTACCTGCCGGACTTAATCCATTCCATCTCCTGTCAGCATCAAAATTGGAATCGCTTATCTGATTTGTTTTACTATGACAGAGAGTTATATAAGCAATTCCCTGATTTTTAAGATAAGTCAGATATCCCGGATCATCGCCAACAGGCGATCCGTTTTCAAGACATGGTATCAGTGAAAACAGTTTTCTTTCAAAATTCTTTTTTACATCCGCCGGTGTAATAGCCAAAGCGAATTTATCAGGATAAGTTTCGGGGTAATGCCGGATAAGCTTCAGCATTGAGTCCACCATCAGTCGACCTTTCGCGGTTTCATACTCCGGACTGATAAATACCACAGACAAAACAGCATCGAGTCCTCCCTTTCTTGCTCTTACAAGATCAAAATCTCCATTGACTGTCTGCATTGAAATATCTTCAGGCTTGTCGAGGACATATTCCGGCCAGTCAATATGAGAATCAAGAATCAGACTCTTTTCACAGATTTGCTGAGCTCTCTGCCCGATAACTTCATCAGATTGTTTTTTATTTTTGCATGAAGGGGCCATTACTATAAGGATTATCAGGATTATTATCAAAGTATTTCTTCTCATAAGTGGTTGATTTTATATACTTCCGTGAGTTTTCATAAGTCCGGATGATTAATTGTATGTGTGATTCAAAGTTATATCAATATCAGAGGGAAATCAATTTAATTACATTTTTAGTATTTTTTTTGCTTATTTTAATATAATTATGAAAGCAGTCACGATAAAAGAAATCAGCCGGGAATTACTAAACCTTTCACCAAAAGAGCTCAGGGATCTGTGTCTCAGGCTGGCAAGATTCAAGAAAGAGAACAAGGAGCTGCTGACTTACCTGCTCTTTGAATCAGCTGATGAGGCAGCATATATAGAAAGTGTTAAAAGGGAGGTTGATCTGGAATTTGAGAGGGTAAACAGAAAGAGTTATTACTTCATTAAGAAAGGTCTCAGGCGGATCCTGCTAAATACCGGAAAGTACATCAGATATTCGCATAACAGGAAGACTGAGGTGGATCTGCTGATCTATTATTGTTCGAAGCTGAAAAAATTCACACCCTCCATTCAGAGAAATGCTGCTCTGCGGAATTTGTATTTAAGGCAGATCGCAAATATTAAAGAAAAGGTAGGTTTGCTTCATGAGGATCTGCAATATGACTATGAAATGGAAGTTGAATCATTAAATGGCTGATATTTAATTAATCCGGAGCCGGGTGCGGGCATTTGAGAATTTAATAAATCACTCCGGGTCAACACTAAAAAAATAAAATCGGTTTGCTCAACAATGCAATATTAAGATTTGTTATAATATTGCAAGACATTTTTCTCTTTCACCTGATAGCGCTGCACGAAGCCGGATGCTTCAAAAAAAAATGATGAACCACCTCATTTATATAATATTCAGTTTGTTCTTCGCCCTGGAGCCGTCAGGAAATTTCTGTCGGGAAGCAGGATCCGGTGACCTGATAAATGACGGTCCATATATAACTCTGATAAAGAATAAGCTTAAGGTTAAATGGATTGAAAACAGTGTTTACAGGGAAGAAATTCTGACATCCGGTAACTTCAATGAAATAAGAAAAAAATTTGGTTTTTCATTTAGCTATGATGATCTGACAAACATTTACCATTTAAAATCTGAGTGCAACCAGACATACATCAATATTGACAGCATAGGTGTGATCTCCGACGTTCACGGGGAGTACAACACCTATATAAACCTGCTTAAAAGGGTCGGCATTGTTGACAAAAACCTGAGATGGAGTTTTGGCAGTGGACATCTGGTGATTCTCGGGGATGTATTTGACAGGGGTGATATGGTGACTGAAGTGTTCTGGCATCTTTTTGGACTGGAAAAGCAGGCCGAACAAGCCGGAGGAATGGTGCATGTGCTACTTGGGAACCATGAATTTATGGTACTCAGAAATGATCTGGCTGAAACAAATGAAAAATACAGGAAAGTTGAAAAACTTGCAAGCAGCAGGTATGCTGATCTGTATTCCGAAAAATCGGTATTGGGCAGATGGCTTCGTACCAAGCCGGTAATAATTACTATTAACGACATTTTGTTTGTCCATGGAGGGATTTCGATGGAAATGGCATTGAAAAAACTGAAAATAAGGCAAATCAATAAGGTATTTACAAATCAAGTCGTTGGGAGAAACCTGCCGGAGTTATATGAAATAGAAGGACTTAAATTTCTTAATCAGTCTAAAGGACCTATATGGTACAGAGGTTATTTTAACGATTCAACTTTCTGTGAGACAAAGATAGATTCAATTCTTACTTTTTACGGCAAAAAGCATTTGGTTGTAGGACATACACCTAAACCTGAAATCACCTCCCTTTTCAACACAAAAATCCTGGGTGCCGATGCCGGAATAATGAATAATCAGCCCGGGGAGATGGTTATTTATAAGAATGGATCGTTTTATAAATGTGACAGCAATGGCCGTAGAATCAAGTTATAGTTTTCTTACTTCTTCCATTCTGATTGAATCTCCTTTTAAACCGGTTCTTTCCCGGTTTTGTCAAAGGCGGCCGATGGCCCGGTCCTGAAGCATGATTTTCAGCTATAAAGGCAGGCAGAGGTGCATTATAAATCCTGTTTCCGATTAATTTTTCAATTCTTTGCATTTTAGGCACATCGAATCTGTTAACAAGCGTAATGGCAGCACCTGTGGTTTCGGCGCGGGCAGTACGGCCCACCCGATGCACATAATCCTCGGCATCTGAAGGGGCATCAAAGTTTATTACGAGGTTGATATCCTTAATATCTATCCCGCGGCTCAGGACATCCGTAGCCACAAGAACCCGGGTTTTCCGCGACCTGAATCTCACAAGCATATTTTCCCTCTCCTTTTGTTCAAGGTCGGATGAGATGCCCTCCACCAGGTAGCTTTTTGAACGCAGGCCCCGAACAATTTCGCTGACCTTTTTCCTGGTTGAACTGAAAATTAAAATGCTGTGATAATCAGGGTTGTCAGCTATCAGACTGTTAATCAACGGTAATTTCTGATTGTCACTCAGATGATATACTGCCTGCACCACACCTTCAGGCGGTTTTGACATCTCAAGGGAAATCTCAGCCGGATTTTTCATGATATGCTTCGACAACGATCTGATATCGGGAGGCATAGTTGCGCTGAACATCAGAGTCTGACGTTTTCTGGGCACATACGAAGTAATTCGCATGATGTCATCATAGAATCCTATGTCGAGCATCCGGTCGGCTTCGTCGAGAACCAGCACCTCAATCTGGTTGAATTTCACATAGCCCTGGTTGAGATGTGAAATCAGCCTGCCGGGAGTGGCAACAATAATATCTGCTCCCTTTGAAAGTGCCGCTTTTTCCTGATCCCATCCGCTGCCATCACCTCCGCCGTAAACAGCTAATGATGTGATGTTAAGTGTATAAGCCAATCCCTGTATCTGCTGGTCAATCTGAAGTGCAAGCTCACGTGTCGGAACAAGTATGAGAGTGTGAGTATGGCTGGGTCGTTTTTCCGAAATTTGGTTCATCACAGGCAGAAGATATGCAGCTGTTTTTCCGGTGCCTGTCTGAGCACAGGCAATCAGGTCTCTCCCCGACATTATGACCGGAATGGCTTTCTCCTGGATTGGTGTCGTCTCACTGAACCCCATGTAATCAATTGATTCAAGCAAATCAGGATTCAGATCTAAATCGTCAAATATCATTTATGTTCAGTGAATTGTAATCTTATAAAGGAATTGACAAAGATAGTAAAAAAGGTGTAACGGCGTTAAGGCATAACGGCATAACCCCGGAACATATCATCCTCTGATCAAAAAATGCATCCTGGGTCCCCGATGACAAGAATCGCCCGGATCAGTATTTTTTTTGACGACTGATCAATGCAGCGAGATATCGTGATTTGAATTGCCGGCTTGCCAGGGCCTGCTTTAAAGGAGGTAATTTAAGTATCACGCCAAGCACTGCTGCCATGGCTCTGTGACTGAACATTACCTGCCTGTCGAAGATCAGGTTCTGAAGCTTTCCTCTTTCAATAGACATCGTCACTACCCTGTGAACCGAGTTTACCGGGGTTATGACTCTTTCATCCCGCGATTTCAGTTTTAGAGCATTTTTATTACAGCCAGAGAGACATACACCGCATCCAAGACAGATATCCTCCCGGAGTTTTGCTTTTTTCCTGTTGGGCTTACCCGGGTCGTTTGACGAAACAAGACCCATAGCCTCGACCGGACATAATGCAACGCATTTCCCGCAGCCATTGCATTCTTCTTCAACAACGAAGGGAATGAAATTAGTTGTATGAACAGGATTAAGAAATCCGAATCTCCTGGCTGCAATAAGTGCTTCACAGCAGCAGCCGCAGCAGTTACATATAAAGTTTACTCTTTCGCGGACATTCTCACCGAACTGAACAAGGTTGTTATTCCGGGCTTTCTGCAAAAGATCAATCGCTTCTGAAGAATCGACTTTTCGTGCTATTCCATGACGGGTCAAAGAATCTGCACTGCCGTTAAAGGTCATACAGATATCCATGGGTGCATCACAGTTTTTACCGAGATGTTCCATTTTATGTCTGCAATAACAGATCCCGATTCCAATTGAGGAAGCAGTCTTTATAACCTCTGATGCTCTTTCGTAATCAAGAACATGAAGTGCATTTTCATTTGTCAGAACCTCTTCATTTATAAAAGCTCTCCCCAGTTGTGTCTCACCCATTGTGAAGAGATTCCTGATAAAGTCCTCTTCAACATTCATATATTGATAAAAGAGTTCAGCAAGAGTCTTCTGATCAATATCATTTCTGTACCTCATCATTGAAAACTCGAAGAACCCGGCCATTGGAGGCGGCATTGAATAAACCACTTCCTCATCATTACAGGCGTCAATCAGTATGCCTCTGTCGGCAAGATCATTCAGAATACTCTTTGCATCCGGTTCTTTTAATTTCCAGATATCGGCTGCCTTTACGGCATTAAATGGCTTTATCGGCAATGCTGAAACAAGTCCGGCCTCCCTTTCAGAAAAAAGTATTTTCAGAATTTCAAACAGAAGATCTGTTGGAGCAGCTCCCTGGGGAAATAGATTGAGCCTTTCTGACAGTTTCTTGTAGTTATTATGTTTTATTGTATTATGATGGGCCATTACTTAAATAATTCACAATTCGGTCTCTTCATATTCATTTCATCATAAATTTCTTTAACTTCATTATCAAAATTAAACAATAATATTTCAGTCATATGTCAGGAATCGTACAAAAAGTTTTTTTGGTTGTGCTGGCAGCATTAAATGCTAATCTTTTATCTGCCCAGCCAGGTCGTATCGAGTCATGGATCACAAACCACGATCGTTCTGCCTTATTTGCGAAACAAACCGAAGCAGTATCCTTTTCAGAAGAGAACAATGGTTTTGACGGTCCTGCGATTGTTATAGATGATTCTCATCAGATGCAGACAATCGATGGTTTTGGGTTTGCACTTACAGGTGGCAGCGCAGAGCTTCTGATGAAGATGAGCTCATCTGAAAGGGCAAAAATATTGAAGGAGCTGTTTGCCTGGGATGAGAAGAATATAGGTGTCAGCTATATCCGGCTTTCGATAGGGGCTTCGGACCTGAACAGCTTTGTTTTCTCATATGACGATCTTAAGAAGGGAGAAACAGATTTCGAACTTAAAAAATTCAATCTTGCACAGGATTATAAAGATGTGGTTCCAGTAATGAAGGAGATCCTTGCCATAAACCCTGCCTTAAAGATTCTTGGCAGTCCATGGTCAGCACCGGCATGGATGAAGACAAACAACGATGTAAGGGGAGGAAGACTTAAAACCGATTGCTACGGTGTTTACGCCTTATATTTTGTTAAGTATGTGGAGGCTATGAAGAATGCCGGAATTACAATTGATGCAATAACAATTCAGAATGAACCTGTGAATTCAAGGAATACTCCCAGCATGACATGGTTTGAAAATGAACAGGCCGAGTTTATAAAAAACAACCTGGGACCTGCTTTTGAAAAGGCCGGAATAAAAACAAAGATCATTCTTTTTGATCATAATGGCGACAGACCCGATTATCCGTTATCGATGCTGAATGATCCGGATGTTGCAAAATATGCCGATGGTTCGGGTTTCCATAATTATGTGGGGGATATTGCAGCGGCAATGAGCATGATGCACACTGCCCGCCCGGACAAGAACCTTTATTTCACTGAACAGATGGTGGTTGAAAGACCGGGAAGTCCGGAAATTAACATTGCTGATCCGGTAAAGAACCTGATATTGAGAACCACTCAGAACTGGAGCAGAAATGTTATTTTATGGAACCTTGCTGCCGATCCTCTGAATGATCCGCATACCGATAACGGGGGATGTTCAATGTGCCAGGGAGCAATAACTATTAATGGCGATATTGTTTCAAGGAACATAGCATATTATACTATAGCTCATGCATCAAAATACATTCGTCCGGGTTCGGTCAGG
>DOTV01000147.1 GCA_003520925.1 Bacteroidales bacterium
GGTTCAGAGTTAAGCTGGCTGAGATTATTGCCGGGCCTCTGTATCCGTTTTGTATCCCGGTCAATAATAAGCCATGATGAAGTCGCACGGGCGACAGATATTCCGTCGGGGTAGTTGACTTCAAAGTCTCTAAGTGCAAAAAGCCGGTCAGTACCCCTTGGCCATGTTTTTACACAAATTGTATCACCCCATAAAGGCCATGCGGATATTTCAGCATAAATCCTTGAAAGAACCCAGAAATGATTTTGCTTCAACAGGTCGTCGCGTCCGAAACCAAGCTGAACAGCATGATCTGAGGCAATATCCTGAAGATAATCAAAAAGGGAATGAATGTTCAGCCGGCCATTGGGCCCTGTCTCATAAACGTGAACAAGGTATCTTTTTTCAAGCTTAGGGTATTCCATTTTCAGCAGTTTGTTTTTAAGAATTCATCAACTTCATGGGAATAGATAGCCCATCTATTCATTTCTTCATTCAGCTGCTTTTTCAGATCTTCATATTTCAAGTAAATTGCAGCGTTCTCAGGGGAGCTAGCTGTTGCCATTAATTCCCTGTCCATTTCCTGCAATTCAGTTTCCATCATTTCAATATTCTTTTCAGAATCTTCAAGTTTTCTCCTCAGTTTCCGCAGTGATCTGTCATATTCCTTCTTCTCAAGGTATTTCTGCTTATTTGTTGTATTAACATCGTTTCCGGCTGCCGGAGTGACTTTATCTTTCTTCTCAATATCTCTGAGGTTAACAATCTTTTTCTTCCGTAGGAAATCATAAATTCCTCCGATATTTTCTTTTATCCTGTTATGCCGGAACTCATATACTTTTGTAACAAGCCCGTCGAGGAAATCTCTGTCATGCGAAACCACAATTAGCGTGCCATCATATTTTATCAGGGCCTGCTTAAGTATATCCTTCGATCGCATATCGAGGTGGTTGGTAGGTTCATCGAGAACAAGAAGGTTTGCCGGTTCGAGAAGAAGTTTTACCAGTGCAAGCCTCGATCTTTCACCTCCCGAAAGCACCTTGATTTTCTTGTCAACATCTTCACCTCTGAAAAGAAAAGCGCCGAGCATATCACGGATCTTGGTCCTTATTTCGCCTTTTGCAACATAATCAATTGTATCGAGCACAGTGGAATTCTCATCGAGCAGTTCATCCTGATTCTGTGCAAAGTAGCCAGTTCTGACATTATGTCCTATCCTTAGCGATCCCTCATAATCGAGCTGTCCGATTATTATTCTTGAGAAAGTCGTTTTTCCCTCCCCGTTACGTCCGACAAAGGCTACTTTTTCCCCTCTGGTAATCGTAATATTGATCCTGTTCAGCACATTGAGGGTACCAAAGCTTTTTGATAGGTTTCCTGCCTCGACAACAACGGTTCCTGAACGCGGAGAAGGAGGAAACCGGAGATTCATTGTACTGTTATCTTCCTCATCGACCTCTATCCTTTCAATTTTGTCGAGTTGCTTTATTTTTGACTGGACCTGGATTGATTTTGTAGGTTTATATCTGAATCGTTCAATGAACCTCTCTGTATCCTCAATCATCTTCTGCTGGTTCCTGAATGAAGCAATCTGCTGAGTCCTTCTCTCCTCCCTGAGGACCACATATTTTGACCATGATACTTTGTAGTCATAGATTTTTCCAAGGGAAATTTCTATTGTCCTGTTGGTTACATTATCCAGGAAAGCCCTGTCGTGAGATACCATCATAACCGCTCCGGGATAACCGGCAAGAAAAGTTTCGAGCCACTGGATTGATTCAATGTCGAGGTGATTGGTTGGCTCATCGAGTAGAAAAAGAGATGGTTTCCGGAGGATCAGCTTTGCCAGTTCAATCCTCATTCGCCAGCCTCCGCTAAGCTCACGGGTTGGTCTGTCAAAGTCCTTTCTTTCAAAACCAAGTCCGGTGAGTGTCTGCTCAGCGTCACCAAGATAGTTTGTCCCGCCCGTAATCCGGTATTTTTCCTCTGTTTCATGGAGTCTGTCACATAACTTCAGATAATCGTCAGAATGATAGTCATCTCTCACTTCCAACTCCTTTCTGCATCTTTCTATTTCTTCCGACAGGCTTATCAGTCCGGCAAATGCCTTGAGGGTTTCATTCATTACCGTAGTGGAATCGTCAACTGACATTTGCTGAGGAAGGTAACCTATGGTAACCTCTTTCGACATATCTACAAAACCATTTGTGGGGCTCTGATTACCTGCAATTATCTTAAGAAGGGTGGTTTTTCCGGCACCATTCTTCCCGGTAAGACCGATACGGTCCTGTTCGTTTATAAGAAAAGAGATGCCTGTCAGCAAATCGAAACTCCCGAATGAAACTGAAATATCCTGTACCGAGACCATACAAAAAATATAAAGCGCAAATATATGAAAAGTAGAGGAGCCTGTGAAGAAGAGATTTGACTGATAACAGTTATCTTTGTCGCCATGAAAACAATTAAACGATATGCGGTTTACCTGCTCCTCATTTCTGCAATTAGTTGGGTTGTCCCCTCGTGCAAAAAGAGTGAGGACCTGCAATATGATCATTTTGTTTCCAAGGAATTATTGACCAGTTATTCCACACTTTATATAAACATTCTTCTTGACATTGCATCGTCCACTTACCCGGAACTTAGTACTCTTAAACAGCATATTTCTCACCCCGTTGACATTTACAGAGTTATTTACAGAACGGAGCTTAATAACACGGAAATAAATGCTTCCGGTTTGCTTTGTGTTCCCTCTGATAAAGGAGATTTTCCGCTTTTAAGTTTTCAGAATGGCACGAATACAATGAATGCATATGCTCCAAGTGAATATCCTTCAAATCCTTCATATCAGTTCGTTGAAGTCATAGCTGCAATGGGTTATGTTGTACTTATCCCGGATTATCCCGGATTCGGAGAATCAGCTGACAGAACTCATCCGTACCTCATCAAGGAGCCGACCGTCAGATCGATAGTTGACATGCTTTTTACTGCAAAAGAGATGGATCCGGAAGAGCTCCCTGACATTGCTATTGCAGATGCGGTTTATATTGCGGGTTATTCACAGGGCGGTTGGGCCACTCTTGCTCTCCAGGAGGCTCTTGAAAAGGATTATCCGGGTGATTTTACCCTGAAGGGAAGCGTATGCGGGGCAGGACCGTATGACATGAACCTCCTTTTCGGGTCGATGATTGGCTCTGACTCTTATCCCATGCCTGTTTACATAGGGTATATAATTAATGCATACAAGGCATACAATCAGTTTACCAATCCTGTCTCGGATATTCTTAAAGAGCCTTACGCTTCCAGACTGGGAAGCCTTTATTCAGGTTCTTTGACATCTGATCAGATAAATGCGTTGCTGACAACATCGATCCATGATCTCTTTACAGACAGTTTCCTTTCGGGTTTCGGATCAGCTTCTAAATATGCGTCCATAAAATCATCGCTTGCCTTTAACAGCATTGCCGGATGGAATAGTTCCGTACCACTGTTATTGATTCACGGAGGCGGAGACCGATCTGTTAATCCGATAACAACCGAGAGCATTTACAATGCCATGATCGGAGCCGGAACCTCGCCCCTGACCTGTACAAAGGAGATCATTCCCGGCCTTGATCATGGTGATGCTGTTATTCCGGTCATGATTAAAGGATTGCAGTTTATTATGAATCTTGAAAAGAAATAAACAAAGATCCTGATCAGAGTTTTCATATTTTAACAGACTTCTAAGTTGGGACGAAAGAAAGAAATGCCATTGCTAGTTAAGGTGCCGATCACAGATATCGGTGCTGAGGGAAATGCGATTGCACGGATTGACAACCAGGTTGTTTTTGTCCCGATGCTGATACCCGGAGATGTGGTCGACATCATGATCAGGAAAAAGAGAAGGAAATTTATGGAGGGCACGGTAGTCAGGTTCCATGAATATTCTCCTGACAGAATAAAGCCAAGGTGTGCACATTTTGGAGTTTGCGGAGGCTGCAAATGGCAGCATCTTCCATATGAAAAACAGCTTCAGTTCAAGGAGAAGCAGGTAAAGGATAATCTTAAAAGAATAGGGAAGGTTGAAATCCCGTTTACAAATCAGATTCTGGGATCGGAAGAAATTTTC
>DOTV01000146.1:0-3411 GCA_003520925.1 Bacteroidales bacterium
GCAAAGGAGGGCCGGTAAACGCAACAACAAGAAAGGCGACGATGAAGTAAAGTCGTGCAGGTCTTGCAGGTCGTGCAGGTTATTGTAGCTGTTGAAAAAGTACTTCCCTTTTGGTTTGCCCCTAAATCCCCTAAAGGGGACTTATTGATAAACAGGCTTTTACAAAACCCCCTTTAGGGGGCAGGGGGCAATTTGACTACTGCCTTCCCCCCCACAACAGGTAACGTCAATGAGGTCCCGTTAAGATCTACTGTAAGTCTTGTTCCCGGTTCGGGCCAGAGGGTGAATTCCCTGTCGGTTGAGAAAATCATTAATCCGATCTGTTTCCCGGCAGGTATTATCTGGTCATCGGGCTCAAGGTCGAATCTGACTTCATAGAAACGCCCTGGTGCAAGGGGTTCGCTTTTTGATAAAGAGCTGTTATTCTGCAGATCAGCCCAGCCGCGTGTGATAATATTATCGGTGCTTCTTGCATTCGGAGTGGTTGTCCATGGCAATGCCACCAGCCAGACCGAAAGATTTGCTGCAGGTTTATTACATGATGCTTTTATTTTTACCAACGGAGTACCTGAAATATGAACATCCTCTTTCAGCGGAGCAGTAATATAGAGCAGCCTGTGTTCGGTCCATTCTGCCTGGGCAAGAGCAGAGCCGCTGAATGAGTAATTATCCACAAGTGTTTCGTAGGTGCTTTCTTTTGGTTTTTCAATGACAAGCGATCCTGCCTTTGGTGCACCCGGTGAAAGAAAAAACTCAACTGGCGATGCATCAGGATTCGGATAATCAGTGTATGGAGTTGGTTTAAGCCTGTCGTCCTTTTCGCGGACTATCCATGCTTTCGGATCATTCTCAACATTGTTATTGATTCCGAAAAGGTATCTTGTGAACCATTTATTCATCATTGCAAAAGGAGGCTCACCACCATGTCCGCCCTGGTGAAAATAGATCTGAACAGGAACTCCTTTTTCTTCTAAAACCTTTATAAACCTGGCGGAGTGGCTTATCATTACATTCCAGTCGTTAAACCCGTGGGCCATAAGGGTGGCAGCCTTGAAATCCTTCATATAATTCATCAGGTCGCGCTGAGCCCAGAAGTCATTATAGTCGCCTGTTTTCCGGTCAATATTTGCCTGGATTATACTTCTTTTGTAGACACTGTCGCACCACGCACAATTATCCGGGTTGGAATGGATAAAATCATAAAGTACATCAACATCCTCTCCCAGATATCCGCCGGGACTGCGGACCAGCCCGTTTGAACGGTAATAATGATAGTATGAGTTATTGGGCGATACAGGGATGATCGCTTCAAGACCTTCAACACCTGTGGTTGCTGCAGCAAAGGGAATTGTACCATTATACGAGGTACCTGTCATTCCGACCTTCCCGGTGGTCCAGTAGGCTTTCACCTCCTCATAACCGTCAGGTGAAGTAAAACCCTTTGCCCTGCCGTTAAGCCAGTCGATAACAGCTTTGGGGGCCAGGGCTTCCACTCTGGTCCCAACTGTCGGGCAACCCTGGGAGAGCCCTGTTCCGGGGGCGGATGAATGAACTATAATAAACCCGTAGGGGATCCATGTCCTTGTCTGTGAATTTGAAATGACCGGCCGCTGGCCTCTCCTTACAATAGCCGGGGGATCACTTCTTTTAGGAGGATCGGCATTAAGTTCCTGCCTGACATTCCAGAAATACTGACCTGCCGTAGAGCCAGTTCCGGCAAAATAAGGACTCGACTCATAGATGACCGGGAGTTTAAGTCCTTCCGTTTCTGTTTGCTTTGGCCGTGTAACATCAACATGCATCCTGTCTTTTTTCCCGTCACCATCGGTATCAAATTCAGCTTCCACCCACAGATCCTGCTTTATCCATTCATCAGCGTTTTCAAAGGCAGGTATCTTTTGCGCTTCTCCGTTGATTATAACCGGAACAACAGTCGGGACCGCTTTCTCAGGTACAGGTGGTAATGCTTTCTTTATCTGGGATAGAAGCCCGGGCTGTAATATCAAGGTGATTACAACTGCAGCAGTCAATACTTTCATTTTGATTTTCATATCATGTTTTGCATTTGTTTACTGGCTTTTACAAAGAAAGAAAATAAATTCATGTTTTTGAGCCCCCCCTGTGGGTTCGGGGGGTGAAAAACTCATTTACCGGCAAAAAATCGTTAAATACCGTAACTAGTTGTACAAATGCCTTTTTTCTTTCCTGTTTTGATTTATTTAACAATAAATTTGAAATCAATTCAATTTTGAAAAGATGGCAAACATTACCAATGAAAACTCAATAATAATCATCGGGGCAGGATTTGCAGGACTCTGTGCCGGGATCTATGCCCAGATGAATGGTTACAAAACTCAGATATTTGAATTGCATGATAAGCCCGGAGGTCTTTGCACTTCGTGGAAAAGAAAGGGATACATTATCGATGGCTGCATTCACTGGTTTGTTGGTTCTTCGCCTGAAAGCAGCATGCATGATTTCTGGGAAGAGGTCGGTGTGACACAGGGCAGGGAATTCATTTACATGGATGAATACATGCATTTGGAATCGCCTGACGGACGTGTGCTGACTTTTTATACAGATATTGATAAGCTTGAGAAGCATCTTCTTGAATTCTCACCGATTGATGCCGGTAAAATTGGTGAATTCATAAATGCAATCAGGGTCTGTCTCGCATTTGACTCTCCTTCAAAAGATACCCCTTTCGGAGTAAAGCTGATTAAACAGTTAGGGCTTGGCTGGACATTTGTTACAAAAGGAAAAAAGTTACAGGAATGGATGAAGATTACCGGAAAGGAGTTTGCTGCCGGATTTAAGGATCCTGTTTTGAAAAAAGCCTTTGATGAGATGTGGATGCCTGAGTTTTCAATATTGTTCCTGTTCTTTACTTTTGCATATCTGCATAAAAGGAATGCCGGATACCCGCTGGGCGGTTCGATGCCACTGTCATTAGCCCTTGAGGATCGTTACAAATCCCTCGGTGGTACAATTCACTACAAAAAACGGGTGGAAAAGGTTCTGACTAAGAGCGGCAAGGCTAACGGAATAAAGGTTGACGATGGCACTGAATACTTCAGTTCAAAAGTGATCTCTGGTGCCGACGGCTATTCGACAATCTTCAGAATGCTCGACGGAAAATTCACCGACGACAGGATAAGGCATATGTATGAAAAATGGATCCCCTTTCATCCGCTTATCTTTATCGGGATTGGTGTGAACCGGAGATTCGATGATGTCAGGCAATCAGTATCAGGATTCAGCTTCCCGCTCAAAGAACAGGTAAAAGTAGGCGACAGGATGATTGAAAGACTGCCGGTGCACCTTTTCCACCATGACCCGTCAATGGCACCCGATGGAAGGACAGCCCTCATTATAATGCTCGAAACAGATTATGAGTACTGGAAAAAGCTC
>DOTV01000146.1:3740-7581 GCA_003520925.1 Bacteroidales bacterium
CTGCTTGAGCAACGCTTCCCCGGAATTTCATCACAGGTCGAGATGACCGATGTGGCAACCCCTATGACTTTCGAAAGATACACGGGAAACTGGAAGGGCAGCTTCGAAGGATGGCAGCTCACTCCCGAAAATTCTTATGTCATGATGAAACCTTTGTCACAGACTTTGCCTGGCCTGAGCAATTTCTATATGTGCGGGCAATGGGTTGAGCCGGGTGGCGGATTGCCGACAGGTGTAATGTCAGCACGGAGGCTGATAAAGTCAATTTGTAAAGAGGATCATAAGAAATTCAAAACCTCATTTCCGGATAAATAATCTCTGCATTAACCATTAAAAAATATTGGAATGAAATCAAAAGAAGAGATGGCGATTGAATCTTTCAGATCGGGCCTGAACTGCTCACAGTCGGTCGTATCGGCTTATGCAGATGAAATGAGTTTCGACAGGAACCTTGCTCTGGGCATCTCCTGCGGGTTCGGAGGGGGAATGGGCCGGCTCCAGGAAACCTGCGGAGCCGCAACCGGTGCTTTTATGGTTATGGGAATCCATTACTGCAGAAAGTATTCCGATAACAAAGAAAGAAAGGAAACAACATATGCAGCAATACAGTCTTTCAGCAAAGAATTCAAGGTTTTGCATGGGACAATGAATTGTATGGAACTTATAAATGTTGATCTTAAAACAGAAGATGGGCACCGTATATTGAAAGAAAGTAACCTTAGTGAAAATGTTTGTGAGAAGTGCATTCTCGATGCTATAAAAATTACAGAGGAAATTTTGAACTCGTGACATTTCAGGGCTAAAACCGTGGTTTTTTACCCATATAATGAAAGGATTTTAGTCCTGATAATTTGATATAATTTTATTACCTTCCTGATAAAATTATTTATATGAAACATATTCCTGTCCTCCTCTTGTCGGCCGTTTTTCTTTATTCTTGTTCCAACAACAATAATTACCCTGATCTCGGACTTTCAAAAATCGAAAATGGCAGATCCAACGCTGTAAGTTCTCATGCAAAATTTGCCGCCAGCAATGAGGACAGATTAAAATACATTAAATCCGGTGAGACAACTGAGATTGCCAATATCAAAGGTCCAGGCATCATTAACCACATATGGCTTACTTTTAATGAGGCACGTCCTAACTGGCTGGAGGCAGGAGGTTCGGCAAATCCGGCTGAGATTGTTCTCAGAATTTACTGGGACGGTGCCAGTGAGCCTGCTGTAGAGTCGCCACTCGGAGATTTTTTTGCTGCCGGATTCGGATTAAGGACTGAAATCGTTTCCATGCCTGTAATTGTTGAAGGCGGCGATGGGTATAATTGTTACTGGACAATGCCTTTTCGAAAATCTGCCAGAATAACTCTGACAAATGAAGGAGATAAAAATGTGAGAAGCTTTTATTATCAGATTGATTATACCGAAACGGATAAACTTCCTGATGATGCAGCATATTTTTGTGCTCAGTACCGGCAGGAATTTCCGGAACAAATCGGAAACGATTACTTATTACTTGATGCAGAAGGACAGGGTCATTATATAGGAACAGTAATGTCAGTCCGGTCACGGAGTCCTTACTGGTTCGGTGAAGGAGATGCAAAATTCTATATTGACGGAGAAGAAGAGCCTTCAATCTGGGGTACAGGGACTGAAGATTATTTCCTTTGCGCCTGGGGATTGAGCCAATGCATCTTTCCATATTTCGGATGTACCTATAAGAGCATGGATACCGAAGAGGATCTCGGAGTGAGGTTCACACTTTACCGGTGGCATATTCCAGATCCTGTCAGGTTCAATAGATCGCTAAAATTCACAATTGAGCATAAAGGATGGATCTCAGCCGATGAAACAGAAACCGGAAAAGTTGACGGGCATGTGGAAAGAGAAGATGATATGGCAACCGTTGCTTTCTGGTATCAGACCAGCCAGCCAAAGCGTTTTACAGTGATGCCATCTTATAAAGAGCGTGTCCTGCCAAACCTGGATATCATATTTGAGGGAAAGGATTTGATGAAATCGTTGCGGCATTCCCCAGGCAAAGTTGAACTGCAAGCCGGATATGAGTGGACCGGCAGTGGTCAGGTCTTCTTCACCCCGTCTTCTGAAAAAGGCTGGCTAGAGACCGATTTTATTACTGAAAAGGATGAATCCCGCGGATTAGTTGTCAGAATGACAAAATCATACGATTACGGTACATGGCGACTTTTTTTGGATGGGGTACCGATACCAAACGTACCGATGACAATTGATATGGATTTCAATTCTCCCCCGGAAAACATCAGGAACCTTGATCTTTACTCAAAAAATCTTGAAGTAAGGGATTACTATCTGGGAAGCACAACTCTTTCAAAAGGTAACCATACAGTACGGTTCGAGCTGACCGGAAAGAACAATAATTCTTCAGGAGTATCTCTGGGTTTTGATTCCTTCAGGCTGAGAGAAAGGTGGTTGAAGAAAAGAGCTTCGCTGAAATAAACCAATGCTAAAACCCTGATTTGTTTTCATACTCTGACTAGGGCTTAAAACATCTTTTACGGTAAGGACTTTGGTCTTTAAAATTGATCAGCCCACAGCATTTCCCTTAATTTATGAAGTACTTTTTTTGTATTTTGCAAAATCGTTCTAATAATCCATAATAATGAAAAAAAATCTTATACTTATGCTTCTGTCAGCTATTCTGATTTGCAATACTTTGTTTTCCCAGCAGGCTCTCTGGGGAGGGGCAAATATCAAATCACCTGAAATAAATGCTGATAATTCGGTCATTTTCCGTTTCCAAGCTCCTGACGCCAGGGATGTGAAAATTTCAGGCGACTGGATGCCGGCTCAAGGATATACTCCGGGTTCGGAAAAAATGACTAAAGACGAAAAAGGCATCTGGTCATACACAACAGAGGTACTTGCATCAGATCTTTACAGCTATTCATTTATTGTTGATGGCATTAAATGCACTGATCCGAACAATGTTTATATGATCCGCGATGTGGCTACAGTGACTAATGTTCTTATCATCGGCGGTGGAAAGGCAGACCTTTATAAAGTCAATAATGTTCCCCATGGGTCAGTTACAAGACGCTGGTATAATTCCCCGTCACTTGGCATCAACCGCCGCATTACAGTATACACCCCGGCAGGTTATGAGAAAAGTACAGGTAAATTCCCCGTACTGTACCTTCTGCACGGTATGGGCGGCGATGAAGAAGCATGGATAAATCTTGGAAGAACATCCCAGATACTTGATAATCTTATTGCACAGGGAAAAGCAAAACCAATGCTGGTCGTTATGCCGAACGGAAACATTGTACAGGAAGCAGCGCCCGGAGAATCAAGTCTTGGCTTCTATAAGCCGACTATGCAGCTTCCAAACACAATGGACGGCAGGTATGAAGAGACTTTTAAAGATATAATTTCTTTCGTGGAAAGTAATTACAATGTAATTACATCAAAATCGGGCCGGGCAATTGCCGGTCTGTCGATGGGAGGATACCATTCACTGCATATTTCGAGGTATTATCCAAATACATTCGATTACATAGGGCTGTTTTCTGCTGCCATTTTACCTGACTCGAAGGTTACTTCAAAAGTTTATGAAAATTTTGATGCAACGCTTAAACAGCAAATGACAAACGGTTACAGGCTATACTGGATAGGCATTGGTAAGACAGATTTCCTTTTCAAGTATAACGAAGAATTCAGGAAAAAACTCGACAGCATTAAGATGCCTTATGAATACAGGGAAAGTGAAGGAGGTCATACCTGGACAAACTGGAGAGTATATCTTTCGGAGTTTGCTCCAAAGTTGTTTAAATAACCCTGAATTGCTTCGGTCTTCCGTCTTC
>DOTV01000146.1:7861-10448 GCA_003520925.1 Bacteroidales bacterium
GTCTTCGGTCTTCCGTTTCTTAATCTTTTCGCTTCAACCACTCTTCAGGTACGGGAATTATACAGATATTCATCGACTTGTTATTTTCAGACAGCATTGCTGACTGGATTTCTATTCTGGTCCCATCAGGACTGAATGTTGGATGAGGATGATCTGAAGCAGTTGTCTTATGTCCAGCTGAAAGAAGGATCATCTCATGTGTATGCCTGTCGATAAGATAGATATTCCTGGTAAAATCATCTCCAACTGCCCATCTGCCATCTCCTGACCCGTTCACATGCCAAAGTCCGCTCCCGGAAGGTGTTTGTCCTGCTATTGTCATTTCCCTGGTCCTGAGGTTCACAATTCCCAGTCCGGTTGGCTTTTCGCGGGTCCCTGAAGGTCCCCATCCAACCTCTTGTCCCGGGTTGGCAGGATCAGCAGGCACTACAGGAGTTCCGATCTTCCGGTGTCCCATTATAGCAATGGCAACCTCATCTTTCGTTATTACTGCTTCGTGAGTAACCCATTCATATTCCGACTCAGGATACAGCGGCCGCAGTCCGGATCCATCCGACATTACTGTCCATGTTCTCTGAGGAGCTTTTCCGCCGGTTTCCCAGCAGAATACTATCTCGCCCGGCACCCATGGATTTGTCTGAATGTGTCCGACCTGGAAAGGAACTGCAACTACAAATTTAATCTCGCCTGTTTTTATATTCAGGCTTCCTATCCCCGAAGGTCCGGCTCCCATATTTCTTGGACCGAAATTCGGTTCTGGCTTCGTTCCTTCAGGCAGATGTTTTGCAGCTTCTGCCCTGCCCACCCTGTAATAGACCCATTCTTCGTCAGCATCAAGAGCCATATCTCCACCGGCCCCGATTTCAGCTGGAATTGTTCCGCAAACCTTCTGATATTCATTCTCTTTTTTCAACGTACCTGCCTCACTGTCGTTAAACAGCTTTTCGAGATTAACCTCCACAATCTGAACCGGTCCGGCGCGGGTCTGGCCAGGCTGCCGCAAAACCATACGCATGAAATACAGCTTCATCGATTTCTGAGCCAGGGTCAGCATTCCCATATAGCCACCTTCTGAAACCTGAACCATAACTCCTGTTTTTTCATTAACGGCCAGTGTTTCGCCTGGTACCCTGCCTGACCTGAAAATAAGCCATTTACCGTCGGCTGTCCATTGACGATGTGTCTGGTAGATTTTTGAATCGCCTGCAGGGGTACTTGTCAGAAATGTGAGCTGAGTCCCGGTTACCGGATCAATAATTATCTTTTTTTCCGAAGGGAAACGGTGGCCTATCTGGGCGGTAAGAGATGTGGATAATAAGACTGAATTTAATAACACAATTGCAGCCAGAACATGGATATTTTCCTTAAAATTTAACATAATACATCGCCTATAATACATAATACATTTCTTCACACCAGTTTCTTATACTTTATCCTGACCGGTGTTGTATCCGCAACCCGTTTCTTATAGTTCTCTTCATAATCGGAGTAGTTACCTTCGAACCAGACGACTTTTGAATCGCCTTCAAAAGCGAGCATGTGAGTTGTGACCCTGTCGAGGAACCATCTGTCGTGAGATATTATTACTGCACAGCCTGCGAAGTTCTCAAGCCCCTCTTCGAGAGCCCTGAGGGTGTTAACGTCTATGTCGTTTGTCGGCTCATCGAGCAGAAGCACATTTGCTCCCGATTTAAGTGTAAGAGCAAGGTGGAGCCTGTTCCTTTCTCCTCCCGACAGCACACCGCATTTCTTCTCCTGATCTGCTCCTGTAAAATTAAATCTCGAAACATAAGCCCTTGCATTTACAAGCCTGTTCCCGACCATAACATCGTTTTGTCCGCCTGAAATGACCTCATAAACTGTTTTGGAGGGGTCAATATCGGCATGTGCCTGATCGACATATCCCAGGACAACTGTTTCACCAATCTGGAAATCCCCTTTAGTCGGTTTTTCCTGACCCATTATCATCCTGAAAAGGGTTGTTTTTCCGGCTCCGTTCGGACCGATTATCCCTACTATTCCGTTAGGAGGAAGATTGAAATCCAGGTCATCAAAAAGGAGCTTATCTCCGAATGATTTGGCTAATTTTGAGGCTTTTATCACCTTATCTCCAAGTCTCGGTCCGTTTGGAATAAATATTTCGAGCCTCTCTTCCTTGGCCTTAACATCCTGGTTTAGAAGATTCTCGTAAGCACCAAGCCTCGCCTTCGATTTTGCATGCCGGGCCTTTGGAGACATCCTTACCCATTCAAGTTCCCTTTCAAGTATCTTCCTTCTTTTAACATTTCCTTTTTCCTCGACTTCAAGCCGCTTTGTCTTCTGTTCAAGCCATGATGAGTAATTGCCTTTCCATGGGATACCCTCTCCCCTGTCGAGTTCAAGGATCCATCCCGCAACATTGTCGAGGAAATACCTGTCGTGAGTTATACAGATGACAGTACCGTTATATTGCTTGAGGGTTGTCTCGAGCCATTGGACAGACTCTGCGTCAAGATGGTTTGTGGGCTCATCCAGCAGAAGTATATCGGGCTGTTTCAGGAGCAGCCTGCACAGAGCGACTCTTCTTCTTTCTCCGCCTGAGAGAATG
>DOTV01000158.1 GCA_003520925.1 Bacteroidales bacterium
AATTAAATCTAAGCAAAGTTGCTTTTCCCGGCCCACCCTCATTTGAAATAAGCATATCTCCGTTATTTAAAAAAGTAATTCCTTCAGGCTGATTAAATAATACCGGGTCAAGCTTCTCCATATATTCAATTTTACCGCTTAAATCAAACACACAAAATAATTGTTCCACACCTGAAATCAAAAATAGCTTATTGGTTCTGGGATGAATGCATATGTCAGAAATCCTCAGCTCAATTTTTGGTGCGGATTCCCCATTCTTTTTATTGGTTACGGGCAGATTAAGATTATGCCGGGCAGCATAATCCTTAATCTCCTCAAGATCAAACTTAATAACCGGTTTCTCAAGGAGTTTTTTTGTCTCCAGGCTGAAGCCGTAAACTGCCTTTTTACTCTTTTTCTTTCCTTCAAGATCGCTTTTGGGGCCTATCAGAAGCATATTTTTCTTTTTGTAGTAACAGAGCCCTTCATTATCCTTTGCGGGAATTTCAGTTTTATATTTATTACCGGCAAATTCGTCGGCTTTATAATCAGGTATTTCAAATAATATCCCATCGCTTCTTAGAACAAAAATTGTATTCCCTGCCCTTGCGATTCCTTCATAATCTCCATCGCTATTAAAGACAAATTGATTTGTGATCCTGCTTTTTGATAAATCATAAAAAACAAGTACGCCATTTTCATCCTGTATGCTGGCAATTGTCAAATTGTCAATTTCTGTAATCCCTGAAATTTCATGAAGAATTCCCGGTAAAACGTCAATCTTATCCGGACTTGTCAGGTCATATCCGACAGGATTGTAGTTTCTCAGGGCTCTGGAAGTCTGACCTTTGCCGTCGTTATCCCTGAATCCGGAGCCAAAAATGCTTAACAGAGCAATAATCAGGATTAAAAAATATTTCATTTTTAAATATAATTTACTGTACTGATGGAATTTTAAAGCCACCAGGACGCAAAGACACCAAGTTACACAAAGAAATAATAACGTATTGTTTTTATTAAAATAGTCTGGCATGATTATCTATATCTTTGAACCGGATTATAAAAGTTTTGATGAAATTGAATTTTTGCAGTCTCAGCAGCGGCAGCAGCGGTAATTGTTATTACCTGGGCAACGAGTTCCATGGAATTCTGATCGATGCAGGGATTTCAGCAACCTCAATACGTAAGTTCCTGAAGAATATGGATATCTCTATGCAAACCATTATGGGTGTCCTGATATCTCATAATCATACAGACCATATCAAGGGACTGGAAGTCCTTACAAGAAAAAACAATCTTCCGGCCTTTACGACCAATAAAATCTGGCAAAGCATCCTTTCTCCCCGGAACAATATTTCAAGGGACTGTATCCGCGAAATTCCCTTAATGCAAAAGTTCCACCTGGCAGGTTTTGATATCGAGGCATTTCCCGTTTGCCATGATGCTCCCGAGACAATAGGATTCCACATTTGTGCCGGAGAAAAAAAAATAACAATTGCCACTGATCTTGGACATATTTGCCAGACCGCTGCTCCGTATATTAAAGCGGCTAACCTGCTTGTAATAGAATCAAATTACGACGAGCAAATGCTTGTGAATGGCAGTTATCCTCATTTTTTAAAAGCAAGGATACAATCAGACCACGGCCATCTGGGGAATCATCAAACATCAGCTTTCCTGGCAGATAATATCGGTGAGAATCTCAGTAATATCTGCCTTGCCCATCTGAGTATAAACAATAATACACCCGAACTGGTGCTTCAGTCGCTTCAGCAGACTTTCGCTGAACGGGGTATTGCCCTGAACTGCAACCATCAGATATCAATTCTGAACAGGAATATGCCTACTGATATGATAAAATTGGGTGAATAAGCAATTGTGATTGCATAATATACCTTTCAAATATGTGATTCACCTGCAAAATTCTTCCGTTTACCGATAAATTCTTTGTAGAACATTATCTCCGTCTTAAATTTGCATAATTCATAAACCTTTTAAATCCAGACTGATGAAAAAGACTTTTTTATCAATTATTGCAGTTATAGCCTGCATTTCGGTCGTGGCACAAACCACCGCCACTCTTAAAATGAACCTTGAGAAAAACAAGGTTTACCGGTTAAAGTCTGTTTCGGAGCAGGTTATTACTCAAACTATGAACGGGGTTCAGCAGACCACCGAATCGAAAGTCAATTATACGATTTCGCTGAAAATGATTGATGCAACCTCCGATTTCATGATTGCTGAAGTACATTTTGATACCCTGATCACAAATACCAATGCAATGGGGAAGGTAACCACTATGAGTTCAGTTTCAGAAGGAGATATCAAATCGGCAAAGACTGATGATGTTATATCATCGATAATGAACCGGTTAAGTAAAAATGCACTTTATGTCAAAATGGATTTTACCGGGAAGCCATTTGAGATCGTAAATTCAAAAATGCTGTCCGACTTAATACTGAAAGATACAAGTTCCATTACTCTTACGGGTCCTACAGCCGCAGCTGTTAAAAAGGAGATAACAAATATGATCAGCGATAATTCTTTAAAAACGATGATCAATATGTTTACCTGGTCACTCCCCGGTAAACAGGTTTCCACCGGTGATACATGGAAAATATCCCAACAAATGAATTCCGGCGGAATGATGCTCGATATTATTACCACCTATCATCTTGACGGATTAAATGGCAATAACGCAAACATCACTGTCGAATCGGATATTAAGGCTGCGGAGAATGCGGCTCCGATTGAATCGGGAGGGGCTAAAGTGACTTACAACGACCTGAAAGGGTTGAGCAAGTCAAACATGGTGATCGATATCCGCACCGGACTGTTAGTTGAAGACAAGGCAAAATCACACATTGCCGGAAACCTCGGTATCAGTGCTCCCGGTTTCAGTATGCAGATGCCCATGGATATAAACGGGGAATCGAAAGTAATCTCATTGCAGTGAATTGAACAATAAGTAAAATGAAAACATTTATAGTCTGGTTGATCCTTTTTTGCTCCGTTACCGTTCAGGCTCAGAATATAAGGGGAAAAGTATGCCTTGCAACGGATAAATCCCCCGTGCCGTTTGCTTCGGTGGGGCTGCTCCAACTGCCTGATTCATCAATGATAACGGGAGTAATTACTTTAACCGACGGCGGTTATGTTCTTGAAAAAGTAAAACCAGGCAACTATTTCATAAGGGCAAGTTTCGTTGGTTATAAAGCCAATGGAAAGGCGGTTGTTGTTGAGGCGGGAACCACTGAGGTTGCTGTGGATACAATTTATTTAGCTGAGGCCGTCGCAAGCTTAAATGAAGTCACGGTGGTAGGTGAGCGGCTGAAGGGTAAAGAAATGGTCGACAGGACCGTTTATGCAATTCCTTCAGTTGTTTCCAAAACTGTAAGTAACGGGTATGATCTGTTAAAAAGAATACCTCAGGTTAATGTAGATTTTCAGAACAACGTTACACTAAACGGCAGCAGCAATTTCATAATCCAGGTGGACGGAAGACAGCGCGATAAGGAATATCTTGCCAGGCTGCTTCCGACAGATATTGAAAGTATCGAAATTATAAGCAACCCGTCAGGCAAATATGAAGGCAATATCGATGGTGTGTTAAGCATTATCCTGAAAAAAGAGGCAAGGTTTGGGATGAACGGTAATATCGGTCTTAATGTCAAACCATTTAACAAGATCACCCGTCAGGAAACAGGTAGCCTGGATTATGCTCTCGGCAAAATAACATTTTATGTGACTGCCGTTGATGTTGCACAGAGTCTTGATGTCACCAACATAAATGAAAACCATTTCACGATGATCGATTCAACGATCAACCTGACAGGGCAAGGCGGGATAAAAGTAACATTGTCAACAATCAACAGCGGATTCGATTATTATATAAACGATAAGAACAGCCTGAGCTTTAACGTCAGTTACAAACCTATAAATCAGGATGTTGATATGGCAAGTGAATCTTTCCTGTATAAAAATGGTATTCCATTAAACAGGATTTCAGCACTGACATTTAATGGCTTTAAAAGCAATGAAAAATCAGCTTCTCTCTTTTATAAAAAGACTTTTAAAAAACCAACTCAGGAATTTACGGCCGAGAACACATATTATAATTTTAAATCTACCGAAGAGAATGATTTTACGAATACCCGGTACCTTTATAATTCGGGTTCTGTAATTGATACCTATGTCCGGGCTGAAGACAATCTGAATAACCGCAATTATTATTCGACAAAACTGAATTATATACATCCCCTGGGTATGTCTGCAAAAATCGAGACTGGATATCAGTTATATTACCAGCAGCTGAGCTACGATTTCAGGATAAACAACCAGGTGTCAGATAACCTGTTTGAATATGCCGAATTAAGGAATTCGGTTTATGGCGGAATAACATACAATCTGAAAAAATTCGGATTCCAGACTATGCTGAGGGTCGAAAACAGCCATATCAAGGCTGATTCCGTTACAAAGCCTGATTATTCCTGTTTCCTGCCTTCTNNNNAACTGAATTATATACATCCCCTGGGGATGTCAGCGAAAATCGAAACAGGCTATCAGTTATATTACCAGCAGCTAAGTTACGATTTCAGGATAAACGATCAGATATCCGATAACCTGTTTGAATATGCCGAGTTCCGGAATTCGGTTTATGGCGGAATAAAATTTTATCTGAAAAAGATACGATTTCACACTATGCTGAG
>DOTV01000001.1 GCA_003520925.1 Bacteroidales bacterium
TTTGTGGCTTCAGGAAGATATTATGACTATAAATACATACTGAATCCGGTAGCTGATAAATACACCGACAGGTTCCATGTCTATACCGACGGAGAACTGACACCTCAGAACGGTTATAATCAGATCGATGAAAATCTTGATGGAACTATCGATTATACTTTCGATACCGGCGACTTTAATGTCAAGGAATTTCTCTCCAACCTGGTTCTGAGATGGGAGTATTCTCCGGGCTCATCAGTATATCTTGTTTGGAGCCAGACCAGAAGCGGTTTTAATCCTACTGGTGATATGGATTACCTGAATGATATGGGAAACCTGTTTAACCGCCAGCTTTTCAAAGATGATGATAACTATTCCTTGAAAAATGTTTTTCTTGTCAAATTCAGCTACAGGTTTGGCTTGAAATAAACAGGAGGGATTTATTCAAACCCAGTGTTTAACTTCATCGATAAATGAAAAGAAATCTGTTCAACTTATTTGTGCTCTTCCTGATATTTCCAGTAATTACAGGCCAGACACCGGAAAAAAAGCAGTATAAAGCCGAGAAGTTGACTGTTGCACCTGAAATAGACGGGATTCTTGACGATGAGACCTGGAAGCAGGGAACCTGGATCGATGATTTTACACAATATAATCCACACAACGGGAAAGAGCCATCCCAGAAGACAGAATTCAAGATCCTGTTTGATGAAGATAACCTCTATGTTGCCTTCAAAGCTCTTGATACAAGTCCCGACAGTATAATAAGGAGGATGACAAGGCGTGATAATGTTGATGGCGATCTTTTAGGGATTTTCCTTGACAGTTTTCATGATCTGCGTACTGCATTTTTCTTCGGCGTCAGTTCTGGTGGAGTCAAATATGATCAGATGTTTACAAATGATGGGATGAATGAGGATTCTTCATGGGATCCAAACTGGTGGGTAAAGACTTCGATAAATGATGAAGGCTGGATTGCTGAAATGAAGATTCCTTTCAGTCAGGTCAGGTTTGAAAAAAAGTCGGGCGATACCTGGGGATTTGACATGATCAGATTACTATACAGAAAGAATGAACAAAGTCTCTGGCAGCATATTCCGGCAGATGCACCCGGATTGGTGCACCTTTTTGGAGACCTGTCGGGGCTTGAACAGATCAAACCACGAAAGATCCTTGATATAACTCCATATCTTGTAGGAAAAATAGAAACGTTTAAGACTGAACCTGGAAATCCATTTAAGGAAAAAGGAAGGAATTATAAATTCAATGGCGGGGTAGATGCCAAGATAGGTGTTACAAACAACCTTACAATGGACCTCACTATTAATCCTGACTTCGGCCAGGTTGAGGCGGACCCGTCAGAGGTGAATCTGACGGCATATGAGACTTTCTTCAGTGAGAAGAGACCATTTTTCGTTGAAGGAAAGAATATAACCAGTTTCTCATTTGGAATAGGCGACGGAGAAGATGATGATGATAACCTGTTCTATTCAAGGCGTATAGGCAGAAGGCCGCAGGGTAGTCCGGATCTTGGCACCGGGATGTATGCCGACATACCTGTCGCTTCCACAATTCTTGGAGCAGCAAAACTTTCAGGTAAGACCCAGAACGGACTTTCAGTTGGTTTTGTGGAAGCTTTAACTGCTGAAGAGAAAGCAGAAATCAGCCATAATGGCGACAGAACCTATGAAACAGTTGAACCTCTTACAAATTTTTTTGTAGCAAGAGTCCAGAAAGACATTAAAGAAGGGAATACTATATTCGGGGGAATCCTGACAAGCACAAACAGGAATCTGGATGAGAACCTTGGGCAGTTTATGCATAAATCGGCATACAGCGGCGGTATTGATTTTACCCAGTATTTCAAGGACAAAAAATGGCAGTTCAATCTTAATACTGCCTTAAGTCAGGTCAATGGGTCAAAAGAAGCGCTTGAAAATACCCAGAGATCTTCAGCCCGATATTTTCAGAGGCCTGACAATGATTATATGGAACTTGATCCCAACCGGACCTCGCTCCTTGGTTCAGGAGGAAGGGTCCAGTTAATGAAACTCGACGGCCATGTTAACCTTCTTGGATCACTTTCATGGAAAACACCGGGCTTTGAGCTGAACGACCTGGGTTATATGCAAACAGCCGATCAGATCTTGGCGATATTATGGGGCAGCTATAAAGAATGGGAGCCAAAAGGTATTTACAGGACTTTGAATATTAATGGCAGTCTCTTTTCATCATGGAACTTTGGAGGCGATAATGTTGGCAAGGGGATAAATACAAATATTAATATCGGCTTAAAGAATTACTGGTTTGTATTTGGCGGAGGCAATCTCAATACAAGTTATCTCTCAACAGGAATGCTTCGCGGCGGGCCAATGATGAAAACCCCTGGAACAGTAAATGGACGCATAGGATTCCAGACTGATTCTCGCAAGAAGCTTGAATTCAGCTTTTTCACTAATATCAACAAGGGATTTGAGGATTATTCTAAAAGCACCTATACCGAAATTGGAGTTACCTATAAACCTATTAACTTCCTCAGAATTACACTTACTCCCGGATATTCAAAATCATTCAGCGAACTTCAATATGTTACACTGACTTCAAATAATGGCAGTGACAAATATATTTTTGCAAGCATCGACAGAAAAACAATTAGCGCCTCTTTAAGGGTCAACTTCAACCTTACTCCTGATCTTACATTGCAATACTGGGGTCAGCCATTCATTGCCACAGGAAAGTACTACGATCATAAGTATATCCTCAATCCGATGGATGACACTTACAAAAACCGGTTCCACGTTTATTCCGGGAATGAGATAACGGAAACGAGCGATTCTTATGAAATAGATGAAAACCTTGATGGCGATTTTGACTATAATATTGAGAAAAGGGATTTCAATGTCCAGGAGTTTCTGTCAAACATGGTTTTCAGATGGGAATATTCTCCCGGTTCAACTGTTTACCTTGTCTGGAACCAGACACGAAGCGGGTATAATCCTTCTGGTACAATGGACTATTTCAATAATATGGGTGATCTGTTCAGCCACGATCTCTTCAGGGACGATGATAATTACACCCTGAAAAATGTTTTTCTTGTCAAATTCAGCTACAGGTTTGGACTGAAATAATGTATAATGTATTATGTATTACAGGCGATGTGAAATATATCGCCTTTTTTTATTCCTTTGCGGACACAAAGCTGTTCTTTTTAATTCGCTAAAAGATGAAACATATACTCACCCTTCTTATAATATCGCTGACTCTGAATCTTTCTGCCCAGGATAAATTAGCTTACAAAGTCTTTACGGGTGAAGGGAAAAAAGCAGATTATGGAGATATCCTGAAGGCATCACTGAAAGCTGATGTTGTCTTCTTCGGAGAGCTCCATGATAATCCTATTGCCCACTGGCTTGAAGTTGAAATCACAAAGGACCTCTGGTCAGCCAAAGGAAAGAACCTTATGCTTGCAGCCGAAATGTTCGAAACAGATAACCAGCTTATTATTGATGAGTATTTTGCAGGAACGATTAAGGAATCATCGTTTGAAAGTGAAGCAAGATTATGGACAAATTATAAAACCGATTATAAGCCCCTTCTGAATTTCGCAAGGGAGAACGGTCTGAAATTCGTTGCCTCCAATATCCCGAGAAGATATGCTTCCGTTGTCGCTTCTGGAGGATTCGAAGCTTTGTCAGCACTTTCCCCGCTGGCGCTTGATTATATTGCACCCCTTCCGATAGAATATGATCCTGAACTGCCATGCTATAAGGATATGCTCTCAATGGGCGGTGAAATTGGCGGACCGATGGCAAAAAATGTAAGTCAGAACCTTCCCAGGGCTCAGGCTGTCAAGGATGCAACAATGGCCAATTCAATTCTGAAGTACCGTCAGCCGTCACAGACAGTTATTCACTTTAACGGCAGCTATCATTCCGACAGGTATATGGGGATAATCTGGTATCTGAATAAATATAATCCGGGCCTGAAAATTGTTACTTTAACCACAGTATTGCAGGATAAAACAGATAAAATGGATGATGAATCCCTTGGAAAAGCAGATTTTATTATTGTTATCCCGTCTTCAATGACAAGAACCTATCGGAGCAGTGCCCAGTGACTTCAGATTTTATCCTGTTTTAAGCACTAAATAACACATAATTAATTGTCCATAACACATTGATTGGCACTCTTTTTGCTGCCTTTA
>DOTV01000214.1:0-302 GCA_003520925.1 Bacteroidales bacterium
CGGCAAATTTACAAAAATGAATCCTGATAATTATATATCATTTGTCAAACTGGGGCTTTCTAAAAAATCCTTTGTGCACCTTAGTGAAGACCTTTGAGTCCTTTGTGGTAAAAATGAAATCCTTGAACCACAAAGGACCACAAAGGTTAACACAAAGTCACACAAAGGATAAAACTTTTTAAAAGTTATATTTAAATAGTCCCTTGGACTGGGAGTCTAAATTGTTGTGATGCTAATAATAATATTAGGAGGAAATGATAATTTTGGACCAAATTAATTCCAATGATAGTTTACAAATTTGG
>DOTV01000214.1:549-3282 GCA_003520925.1 Bacteroidales bacterium
GCATCGGTAAAGGATGCTGAAGGAATAAGAAACCTTAAGGATATAGTTGCGGCGGCAAAAGACAAACTTGTGGTAGTGGTTTCTGCTTTTGGGAAAACTACAAACGCGCTTGAGATTGTTCTGAAAACCTGGATCGCCGGCGACGAAAATTGCAGGGAACTCCTGGAAGACATTTACAGTTACCATTTGTCAGTTACCGATGAGCTTTTTCCTACCGGCAATTCAGCTAAAAGCAAAATTGACATTTCCTTTGCAAAGCTTGAAGAATACCTTAAAAGATCTGATGCTGAAAGTTATGATTATGAATATGATCAGATTGTTTCCTGTGGTGAGATCTGGTCAACAATAATCGTTGCTTCATTTCTGAAGAGCACCGGTCTGAAAGCAGAATGGGTAGATATAAGGGGTAACCTCATTACCGACGACAGATTCCGTGATGCAGATATACTTTGGAATGAAAGCACAGCAAGAGTTAAAGGCGTTTTTAATTTTAATGATAAAGATATTTATGTTACACAGGGTTTCATAGGTAGCACGATCGCGGGACAGACCACAACTCTTGGAAGGGAAGGATCGGACTATACTGCCGCACTCCTTGCAAATATGCTTGATGCGGAAAGGGTTGTAGTCTGGAAAGATGTTCCGGGACTTCTGAATGCTGATCCCAAATGGATTTCTGATGCCGGCAGACTTGAAGAGGTCTCTTACAGGGAAGCGGTTGAAATGACATTTTCAGGGGCAAAAGTGATCCATCCAAAAACTATTAAGCCTTTACATAATAAAAACATCCCGCTTCATGTAAAATCTTTTATTTCCCCCGGGGAAACCGGAACAGTTGTTAAGTCAGAAACAGCTTTGAAGCACGGTCTTCCTGTTTTTGTAAGAAAGGAGGATCAGATAATGTTATCAATTCTTCCCAGGGATTTTTCATTCGCTATGGGTGAAAACCTGAGCAGGATATTTTACCTCTTTGTAAGGCATGGAATTAAAGTGAACATGGTTGAAGCCAGCGCGATAAGTATTGATGTCTGTATCGATGATGAACGCAGAAGGGTCGATTCGCTGATTGAAGATCTTAAGCTTGAATTCACCGCGGCTTATAATGATAATGTTGAGATGCTGTCGATACGGCATTATACTCCTGAAGCAATCAGGCGGATCACTGCAGACCGTGAAATATTACTCGAACAGAAAACCAGGAGTACGGTGAGGTTTGTGGTGCGTAAGATTGCTTCGTCCCGCTGATGCGGGCCTCGCAATGACCCTGCACAAAAGCTAGATTAGAATTACAGTCATTGCGAGGAGCTTGTGACGAAGCAATCCTCAACAGAGGGCAGAAAAGTTATCTCTCAAAAACTAATTTCTGCCCCCTGTAATCTTCATTGATCACCCCATCATCATATACAATGGTTCCATTAATGAAAGTCTTCATTACTTTCGACCTGAAAGTTGTGCCTTCAAAAGGTGACCATCCGCACTTGTAAAGAATATTATCTTTTGAAACTGCCCATGAGTTATCAGGGTCGACAAGGCAGAGATCAGCCTTGTAACCTTCCCTGATAAATCCACGCTCCTTGATATTAAACAGTATGGCAGGATTATGACACATTTTTTCCACTATTTTTTCAGCAGAAATCATTTTTCTATGCCACAGTTCAAGCATCGCCACAAGGGAATGCTGAACAAGAGGTCCTCCCGATGGAGCTTTGAAATAAGTGTTGTTTTTTTCTTCAGCGGTGTGGGGAGCATGATCGGTTGCCACAATATCTATAACGTCATTTACAGTGCTTTTAAGCAAAGCTTCACGGTCAAACCTTGTTTTGATGGCAGGATTCCATTTGACCAGCGCGCCTTTTTCTTCATAAGCCGTTTCATCGAACCAAAGGTGATGAACACATACTTCTGCTGTAATCCTTTTCTGAGACAGTGGAAGCTCGTTGCTGAAAAGCTTCATTTCATCCGCCGTTGAAAGATGCAGGATATGAATCCGTGTATTATATTCCTTTGCCAGTGCAACAGCATAGGATGAAGAGAGGTAACAAGCTTCACGGCTCCGGATCATGGGATGCATTTTTACAGGGACATCCTCCCCGTATTTTTTCCTGTAAATTTCAGTGTTCCTTCTTATTACCGGTTCTGCTTCACAGTGGCAGGCAACTGGAAATACTGCTTTAGAGAAAAGATTCCTTAATGCGGTTTCGTCATCTACAAGCATATTCCCTGTTGATGACCCCATAAATAGCTTTATTCCGCATACTCCAGCAGGATCAGCATCCATTACCTCACTGAGGTTTGTGTTTGTCGCTCCGATATAGAAAGAGTAGTTTGCAAGAGAACTATCTGATCCAAGTTTGAATTTTTCGTTTAAAAGAGCATTTGTGACAGTCTGCGGATTTGTATTTGGCATATCCATAAAGGAAGTTATGCCTCCTGCAACTGCAGCACGCGATTCGGTGAAGATATCTCCCTTGTGAGTAAGTCCGGGTTCTCTGAAATGAACCTGGTCATCAATAACTCCAGGTATAAGAAGCAATCCGGATGCCTCAATTATTTGAGCATTTTCAGGAATTCTTGTCTGTCCGGCTGGTGCAACCGAAGAAATGGTTTCACCCGTGATCAGCAGATCTCCGATGAAGGTTCTGCTTTCATTAATGATAGTGGCATTCTTAATGAAAATATTGTTCATGGACTCGTCCTGATACGGTTACGCTGTTATGTGGTTATTCAGTTGTG
>DOTV01000214.1:3601-4704 GCA_003520925.1 Bacteroidales bacterium
GTTACGCCTCTTTTATACCTTATAAACCAGCTCCTCACCCTCATCCTCAATACTCCCCACAGAGCCTCATTAAAGATACCCCCGGTCATTTTGGATGTGCCGAGCTGTCGGTCGGTAAAGATTATAGGTATTTCAACAATTTTATATTTTAGTTTATGGGCGGTAAACTTCATTTCGATCTGGAAGCAGTATCCCTTTGATCTTATCTGCGCGGGCTTAATATTCTCAATTACCTCTTTCCTATAGCATACGAAACCGGCGGTTGCATCCATTATCTTCATCCTTGTTATCATCCTTACGTAAACAGATGCAAAGTAGGACATCAGTACCCTTGACAGTGGCCAGTTGACCACATTTACGCCGCTTATATACCTTGAACCGATTGCCATGTCGGCGCCCTGTTCGCTGCATGCCTTGTAGAGCCTGACCAGATCTTCGGGATTGTGTGAGAAGTCAGCGTCCATTTCATATATATAGGTATACTCATTTTCGAGGGCCCACTTGAAACCTGTAATATAAGCTGTTCCAAGACCCAGTTTGCCGGGTCGTTCTATAAGATGGACATTAGGGTACTGAGGGATAAGGTTTTTTACTATGGTGCCTGTTCCGTCCGGGGAGCTGTCGTCGATGACAAGAATGTCAAATGAAACGGGAAGAGAAGATATTGCCCTGATAAGCAGTTCAATGTTCTCTTTTTCCTTGTAGGTAGGAATGATAACCACATTTGACATGACAGGAAAATATTCACGAAAATACATTTTTCAATTGAGAGGATGGACATGCGATGATTTATTTCTTACCGGGAGGAAAATATTTATTTATTTCTTTGCAAGGAATTTTTGAAGCATTATCTTTGACGTCCCAAAAGTTGGGTTATTGTTCTTTGAATTTATTTATGTGCAAATTATCGAAAAGCAAACAATAAATAGTCCCATAGCTCAGTTGGTTAGAGCGCTACACTGATAATGTAGAGGTCCTCAGTTCAACTCTGAGTGGGACTACAACGATGTTCGATGTATTACAGGCGATAGATGATGTTAAATACATCGCCTATCATACATAATACATCGCCTATCGGACCGGGGAATTAGCTCAGTTGGCCA
>DOTV01000214.1:5028-5193 GCA_003520925.1 Bacteroidales bacterium
TCCCTTATTCTCCACTATAAGCCTCAGAAGCCTTGGCGAAGGAGGCAGGTGATTTCGGAATACGGATTAGTGATTGCGGATTTTAAATCCGAAATCGAAAATCCGAAATCCGAAATTGAATTAATAAAGTTCTTTCCCAGTTTTAAAGCAAGTGTTTCATATACA
>DOTV01000123.1:0-9460 GCA_003520925.1 Bacteroidales bacterium
CTGCTTAATTAATCTCCTGTATTTTCAGGAGTTCACTGTTGTACTTCCTGTTTTCAAGTATCCTTACATACTTAAGTGCCTGCCTTGTTTTGTAATCTTCCCATGATTTCTGAGCCCATCCCAGAGCATCATCAAGTGAACCATTTATTTCGTTTATAATTGCCATGTTATAGCAGGCTCTGCCGGCAATCTTCATTTTACGATTTGTTGTCTCAAGTTCCCAGAGTTTTCCGGCCTCATCCCATTTTCCTGTCTGGGCTTTGCGTCGGGCTATTTCAAAGTTATTTGTTCCCTTAACAAAATAGTCCCTGGTCACCCTGAGTCTGTATGGCAGCAGTCTCATTGCATATGTATGCCCGGCATTACGGCTTACTTCCCTGATTGCGTTTTTCCTTTCTTTAAGCGCCGCTGCTGCTGCGATAAGGTTTAGTCCCCTGGAAGTAAAAACAAGCGATTCGGCAAAGCTGAACTCATCGATTATCCCTGTACCTGCAGGAGCATAAATCCGCCATCCCGATTTTATAATTGTCTCCATTGATACCTCAAGTCCGAGCAGGGGTATGTTACCAAGTTTTGTGCCGACCTTACCTGCTGAGGACCAGGTTACTTTTGTATCGGTGTCAAACCGTTCAAGTGCGAAAAGGGCATCTGTTCCCGTTACAGTGCAGATACTGTCGACCAGTCTTTCTGCTAACGGAGGAGGAAGGATGCCGATTCTGGATGCTTTGAAGTTGATATCATTCAACAGCTTAACCTGGCTGAATCTTTCATTTGTCTTCAGCTCCTCGGTCAGTCCGGCAATGCTCTCCCACGCTCCGTCCCTGTCGAGATCAGTGCCTTCGAGCGAAAGAGTTTTATCGAGGTCATCAAGAAGTTTTGTCTCATCCGTTGGGATACTCCTGTTAATTATACCGATATTCTTAATACCTGGAGTAATTGTAACCGGGGCCGGTTGCATTACATTGATATAAAGTTCGTTGGTTTTGCATGAAGTGAAGAGTATTGCTAGCAGGATTATGAAAATAAAGTTTTTCATAGAAAATTTACTTTAGTAGTAAAAACGTGATACCTGCCTTATGTAGTATGCACTTTTTCTCAACATCCCCCTGCCGATCATCAACGCCAATCTTTGCTGCCGGGTCGCTATAAAGGGGAACTTAATTGTGTCAACCTAATATTCTTTAATGCTGCAGTGGTTCTCCAGGATGCTATCCCGAAAGGTTTGGAAAGTTCTACTTCAGGGCGGATTGACAGGAAATTATCCCCCATTGTGAAATTGATAACCATTTCATCATCGATCCATACCAGTATTTTTTCTTCAGTGACCTTAAGCCGTATCCTGTACCAGCGTTCCTTTTCAAATTGTCTGGTCACTGTAGTCTCATTTTCAGAGGCATCCATACCGTTTATGCTGCTAAGGCCAACAACAGTTCCGCCCCAGCCTCCTGCGATAAAAGAACAATGATTTTTACCTGCGGGAAAAGTCATTCCACAGAAGAAGTCATTTCCATCCACTCGCATTGCATCAAGCGTAATTTCGTAATTTGTGACAGGGAACTCCTCTTTCCAGGTTATTCCGGTACAGCCGTCACCCATTCCAAGTATTATCTTGTCACCTGAAACATAAACATCTCCCTGGGTTCCAAAATCAGTTATCTCCCATCCTTTTAGCGAGTTACCGTCGAAAATATATCCGCTATCGCGAGGATGAAAGGCTTCAGTATGCTTAGCAGGATTTTCCTTGGGTCTGCAGCTAATTACTGAAAGAATAAGCCCGGTTAAAAAAAAATATGTGACAATTCTTTTCATTTTTCATTATATAATTAATTCATTATATTATATTTTCATAATATTAATATCTCATGATATTCTTAATCTGTAATATTTATAATTCTTAATATAATTGTTTCATTATATCAGTTTTCATTATAAAGATAGGAAATAGCACAATTTGTGTTAATTTTGGTCATCAATTCAAAACCATGGAATTTAACTGGGTTCTTGAATATAAGATTAAAATCAACCGTTCCGGACTCTGCTGACCTTTTTCCGGGCATTCCTCCCATTCTTTATTTAAATCTATCTGAAAGACCAGATTGATTTCGTGTATTTTAATTTCTTCAATTGTATTTAAACAAAAACAGATGAATAATTTAATAGTAACAGGAACCGGACTGACCATTAACGACGTAGTAAATGTAGCCCGTCATGGTCAGAAGGTTGAACTTCACCCTGAAGCCAGAAAGCGCATTGCTGCCTGCCGTGAAATGCTTGAAAAAAAGATTGCCGCACATGAAATAATGTACGGGGTAAACACGGGTATCGGGGAGTTTTCGGAGATAGTCCTGAATGACGATCAGATAAAAGACTTCCAGAAATACCTTGTCTATAATCATGCTGCCGGTATCGGCGACCCCGCATCAATCGAAACGGTGAGAGGGGCAATGCTGGGCAGGATAAACGTCCATGCACACGGAAACTCAGGAAACCGGCCTGAGATAACCGATACTCTTGTGGAAATGCTTAACAAGGGAGTTACTCCTTTTGTCTGCCAGAAAGGATCAGTAGGAGCCTCCGGCGATCTTGCACCTATGTCACAGATTGCATTGCTTCTCCTTGGTGAAGGCAGTGCTTACTTCAAAGGAGAGCTTCTGGAAGGTGCTGAAGCGATGAAGAGGGCAGGTATAAAAGTGCCCGGCCTTCATGCACGCGATGGACTGGCAGCAATCAACGGATCGAACATGCTGACAGCCATGAGTGCAATCTGGCTTGTTGATGCAAACAACTGGCTGAAACAGGCTGAGATAGCCGCCTCGATGTCGCTCGAAGCCCTGAAAGCCAATATGAAACCTTATACTCCTCTTCTTCATGAAGCGAGAGGCTTCAGGGGGGCAATAAGAAGTGCTAATGCAATTAATAAATGCATTTCGGGAGGCGATCTGAAAGAGGGCAGGATAAAATCGAAAGTCCAGGATGCCTATTCCATGAGGTCAACACCGCAGGTAATCGGATCGGCCCATGACATGCTTGCCTATGCAAAATCGCAGGTTGAAATTGAACTCAACGGAGTTGGAGATAATCCTATCTTTTTCCCTGAGAAGAATATTCAGCTTTCAGGCGCCAATTTCCAGGGATCACCGGTATGTGTGCCAATGGACATGGCCGGAGCCTGCATCACTATGGTAAGCGTTTTGTCGGAAAGACGGATGAACAGGATGAACAATCAGGCTCTCAGCGTCGGACTACCCGATTTCCTTACAAAAGGGGCGGGTATGTTTTCAGGGATGATGCTCAGTCAGTATACTGCTGATACCCTGATTGTCGAACAGAGAATACTGTCGGTGCCTGCCTCAATACAATCGATACCAGCAGCAGCCGACCAGGAGGATTTTGTTTCAATGGGAATGAACACTTCAATAAAGAACAATCAGATCCTCGATTGCGCTTACGGAGTTCTAGGCATAGAATTCATGGCAGCTGCCCAGGCACTGGACTTCAGAAAAGAGGAATACAAATTCGGGACAGGGGTTCAGAAAGCTAAGGATGTAATCAGGAAATATGTTGATTTTCTCGAAATAGACAGACCACTTTACCCCGATCACACTAAAATGAAGGAACTTGTTAGATCGTGCGAAATTCTGTCTGAAGTTGAAAAAGTTACGGGTTCACTTGAATAAAAACAGACTATATTTGTATGAAACAATCAATAATTTATGAAAAAGTATCTTCTGCCGGTAACAACTATTGTGGCACTCTCATTGCTGCCCGGATGTTCTTCAAAACAGGAAAAAGCTGAAACAGGGATGAAAGATTTTATCTCCGCTTATGAAACGAAACTCATTCCGCTTTATAAAGAAGCCAGCCTGGCTTCATGGAATGCAAATATCACAGGTTCTAATGAAGATTGGGCAAAAAGCGAAAAAGCATCATTTGAACTCACAAAAATCTTTACCGACAGTACTGCTTTTAAGCAACTGAAAGAGCTGAAAGAAGGGGGCCTGGTAAAAGATTCTCTTCTTGCCCGTCAGCTTGACCTTATTTATAATTCATACCTTGGAGGACAGGTAGATCCTGAGCTTCTGGCTGAACAGATTAAGATGGAGACCGAAATCAGCAAGAAATACTCCAATTTCAGAGCCAATCTGAAGGGGAAGGAACTCACTGATAACGAGATAGAGGGTATATTGAAAAGTTCGAAAGTAAGCTCCGACCTTCAGGCTGCCTGGGAAGCCCATAAGATGATAGGTCCGGTTGTTGCCGGGGATATCATAAAGCTTGTCAGGCATCGCAATATGATAGCCAGGAAAACCGGATTCAGCAACTATCATGAAATGACACTGAGGCTTTCGGGTCAGGATCCGGCGGAAGTGACAAAGGTCTTCGACGAGCTTGATGACCTTACAAAAGATAGTTTTGCCAGGCTAAAAGGGGATATCGACTCTTTTCTTGCAAAACAGTACCTTATTGGGATCAATGAGCTGAAGCCATGGCATTATCAGAACAGGTTTTTCCAGGAAGCCCCTGAAATTTACACTGTGGATTTTGACCAGTATTATGAAAACCAGGATCCGGTTAAGCTTGCTGCCAGATTTTACGACGGAATCGGACTGAATGTAGATGCTATCCTTGCAAAAAGTGACCTATACGAGAAACCCGGGAAAAACCAGCATGCTTTCAGCACCGACATCGACCGTTCAGGCGATGTAAGGACACTTGACAATGTTAAGCCCGATTCATATTGGATGAACACGATGCTTCATGAACTCGGCCATGGGGTATATTCCTATTATAATGACCGGTCGCTGCCATTCACCCTCAGGGACGCTGCACACTCTTTCACCACCGAAGCAATTGCCAACCTTTTTGGCAGGTTCGCCACCGATCCTGTCTGGATGAATGAGATGGGGCTGATAGATAAAACTGAAAGTGAAAAGATAATGCCCGCAAGCAAAAATGCACAACGGCTTCAGATGATTGTCTTCAGCAGATGGGCACAGGTGATGTACCGGTTTGAAAAGTCAATGTATGAAAATCCCGATCAGGACCTTAACCAGCAATGGTGGAACATGGTTGAGAAATATCAGATGCTTAAGAAGCCAGAAGGCAGGAATATGCCTGACTGGGCAACAAAGATCCATGTTGCACTCTATCCGTGTTATTATCATAATTACCTGCTTGGTGAAATTCTTGCATCTCAATGGTATTATTACATTATATCCAATGTTTCAAAAAACAGTTCTTTTGTTGGTGAAAATGCCGTTGGTGACTACCTGAAAGAGAAGGTTTTCATGCCGGGGGCCAGATATTACTGGAACGATATGATCGAAAAATCGACCGGTGAAAAGCTGACTGCAAAATATTATGCAAAACAATTTGTAGAATAAAAACACGAAATCCATTTAAACACGGAGTTGCATAGAGTTAAAGGGAGTTGCACAGAGTAAAAAAACCGTGGAACTCCGTAAAACTCCGTGTCACTCCGTGTAAAAAAATATCATTGTTATGAAAAAATCACTGCTCCTTATCCTTATCCTGGCAGCTGCCTGCTCTTCACCTAAGATTGAAAAAGCAACCATTTCCACCTCTGCATTTATTGATGATGCAGCAGTATCATCCATTATTGACAGTGTCAAAACAATCAATCCTTCGGCTGATGCCATTCTTCTCGAGAAGGGTGTCAGGCATGCTGCATCACTCTGGAGGGCAGAGGATGGAACTCTTCCGGATTTTTCCTCCTTTGTCAAAAACAACTATATTCCTGACGCTGATAAAAGGAGAGCCATATTCCGGAAGATAAGCGGGTATCTCGAATCCCTTGCGGGTAATTTCAACGAGATTACTATTGACTTAAAGAAGAACCTCGATGAAGCTACAGGTGAAATAGATGAGATTGACCGCATGTTCGGTACCTGGTCGGTCAGTTCTCACTTTTCAGACGATTTTTACTCAAATAAGATTGCATTTTATATCGCCCTTAATTTCCCTTATTTCACCCTCGAAGAGAAGGAAAAGCTCGGACCCGGATGGAGTCGCGATGAATGGGCAATGGCACGGCTTGGCGATTTCTTCATATCGCGGGTGCCTGCCGGACTTAACCAGGCTCTCAGTACAGCTACAGGGAATGCAGAAATGTATATTGCAGAATATAATATCTGCATGGGGCATCTCCGGACAGATGACGGGAGGCAGCTTTTCCCCGCCGACATGGTGCTTCTTTCGCACTGGAACCTGCGTGATGAGCTGAAATCCCATTATGCTGAAGGAGAAAAAGGGCTTGAAAAACAGGATATGATCTACAAGGTCATGGAACACATTATAAACCAGGATATTCCAAAAATAATTATTAATAATCCGGGATATGAATGGGCGCCCTTCTCCAATAAAGTAACAAAGAATGGAACTCAGGTTGAAGCTGCAGCAGAACCTGATACCCGGTACGAACATATTGCAAATATATTCAGGGCAATGAAAGATATTGATCCCTATAATCCGGAAATGAACACTGCAATCCTGCGTAAATTCTCGGGTGAAATGGAGATATCACAGGAGGAGGTAGAAGCCCTATTTGATTCATACCTGAGTTCTCCTCAGCTTGTCAGACTTGGTGCTGTCATAAAAGAAAGGCTTGGACGCGATCTGAAACCATTCGATATATGGTACGACGGATTCAAAAGCCGAAGCAGTATTCCTGAAGATCAACTTACCGCAAAAACTTCCTCCCGCTATCCCAATCCTCAGGCATTTAAAGCCCAGATGCCTGTCATGCTTCAAAAGCTTGGTTGGGACGCTGAAAGGGCAAAATATCTCTCCGACAAGATCGTGGTTGATCCTGCCAGGGGCTCAGGGCATGCAGCCGGTGCAGCCATGAAAGGTTCTGTTGCGCATCTGCGGACCCGGATTTCGGAAAAAGGAATGGATTACAAGGGATATGAAATTGCAGTTCATGAATTCGGACATAATATTGAGCAGACTATTTCACTTTATGATGTCGACAATTATTTGATGTCGGGTGTGCCGAATACTGCAATAACCGAAGCTCTTGCCTTTGTTTTTCAGAACCGCAACCTTATGCTCCTTGATATGAAGGATAATTCTGCCGACAAAGACAAGATGGAGACAATGAATGCTGCCTGGTCGCTGATGGAGATAATGGGTGTCGGGATGGTTGAAATGAAATCATGGAAATGGCTTTATGATAATCCTGAAGCCACTCCTGCTCAGCTAAAGCAGAGTATTATCGGGTTCGCTGTGGAGGTTTGGAACATGTATTTTGCCCCGATTATTGGAGTAAAAGATTCACCCATCCTCGCAATTTACTCTCATATGGTTGAAGTACCGCTTTATCTTCCGAATTATTCTTACGGGCATATTGTTCAGTATCAGATAGAGGAGTATTTAAAAGGGAAGAACCTCAACAGCGAGATCGACCGGATGTTCAGTCAGGGGCGTCTTACTCCCCAGCAATGGATTATGGGAGCTGTTGGTGAAAAGATCTCCACTAAACCAATTTTGAATGCTTTGGATAAGGTTCTTAATTAACCATACTAATATGAAAATAAAGATCGCTGATTTCCCGACATTCAATCAAGAATGGGACAGGAAGGAAACTGAGGAAAAAACGAAGAAGATCCTCAGAAAGATAGGAAAGCTGCAAAACAAAATGTATGCCCAGGATAAATTCAGTTTACTCCTGGTGATTCAGGGAACTGATGCTTCAGGGAAGGACGGTGTCACAAAGGGGTTGGTGAAATACTGCAATCCGGTCGGGATTAAGATCCACTATTTCAAAAAGCCGACTGAAGATGAATATGCACACGATTTCCTTTGGAGAGTTCATAATGTAGCCCCGGCTAAAGGGGAACTTAAGTTCTTCATACGATCACATTATGAAGACATACTGGTTCCATCGGTCGAAAAGTATATCCCCGCAGAAATAGTCGAAAAGCGGTACAAGCTTATAAATGATTTTGAAAAACAACTTGAACAAAATGATACCAGAATCCTGAAATTCTTTATGAATGTATCCAGGGAAGCTCAGAAAGAGCGGCTTATGGAGAGGATCGAGCTTAAAGAGAAACATTGGAAGCACAAGGACGGTGACTGGGACACACGCGAAAAATGGGATCAGTATATGGAGGTTTATGAAAAGATAATTAACAACTGCGATACAGTTCCATGGCATATTGTACCATCCGATAAAAACTGGCAGAAGCTTTATGCTGTTGCCGAGGTTGTTCTTAAGGCTCTTGAGGATCTCGATCTTAAATGGCCCGAACTGGTAACTGAAAAATTCAAAACAACAAAATAAGATGCAGGGTAATACCCCCCATCCCCCCAGGGGGGGCTAAAATCCAAGTAATACTTTAAACCCCGCTTGTGGGGCAGGGGGTTAAGCTCTCCGTGTAACTCCGTGGTAAGATTTTTGTTTAATTAAAATAAAACCTAAGACAATGTTCCGAAAACTTCTTTTTCCCGTATTAATTCTTTTTACAACAAGCATTAACGCTCAAACAGTTTATACCCCAACACCCGAAAACCTCAATTCCCGCCAGTGGTTCCAGGATTCAAAATTCGGGATGTTCATCCACTGGGGTGTCTATAGCGTTCTTGGTGATGGTGAATGGGTTATGAATAACCAGAAAATTGACAGGCAGACTTATCAGAAACTGCCTGCATTCTTTAATCCCGTCAGCTACGATCCCAAAGAATGGGTTGCCCTGGCAAAAGCTGCCGGCATGAAGTATATCACGATAACCAGCAAACACCATGATGGTTTTGCAATGTGGGACTCGAAACTTACTGACTGGGATATTGTTGACCGGACACCTTATGGAAAGGATGTTCTGAAAATGCTTGCTGATGAATGCCAAAAGCAGGGAATAAAATTATTTTTCTACCATTCCCACCTCGACTGGTACCAGGATGACTATTTTCCGAGGGGAAATACAGGACAATATTCAGGCCGGCCTGAGAAAGGCGACTGGTACAAATATCTCGATTATATGGACGGACAGCTTACCGAGTTGCTTACAAATTACGGTGAGATCGGAGGAATATGGTTTGACGGACACTGGGATAAAAAAGATGCCGACTGGCGTCTTGACAAGACTTATAAACTTATTCACAGCCTCCAGCCTGCTGCTCTGGTCGGAAATAACCATCATCTTGCTCCGTTTGACGGAGAGGATTTCCAGATGTTCGAGAAAGACCTGCCCGGACAAAAGACAACCGGGTTCAATACTGAACAGAAGATAGGCGAACTGCCGTTTGAAACCTGTGAAACAATGAACAATTCATGGGGATTTAATCTCCAGGACAAAAATTATAAATCAACAAAAGATCTTATCCGCTATCTTGTAAAAGCGGCAGGCTATAATTCCAATTTCCTGCTGAATATCGGCCCGATGCCAAACGGAAAGATCCAGCCTGAATTTGTCAGAACATTGAACGAGGTCGGCAC
>DOTV01000123.1:9783-14519 GCA_003520925.1 Bacteroidales bacterium
CATGGGGTGTTATGACACAAAAGGCAAATAAAATATATGTGCATCTTCTCAGCCTTGAAGACAATAATCTGTTAATTCCGGATTTTGGCAAAAAAGTGAAGAACATCACACTTTTCGATTCCGGAGCCAAAATTAAATTCAGGCAGGATGCATTCGGTATTACAGTTTCAGTTCCTGCAGGAATAATGGATGAGACGGATACGATTCTGGTGATGGAGTTGTAGCCCCCAAACCCTTATAAGCTGCTCAGACAAAAAGTCCCCCTTGGAAGAGCCTGCCCCGCTTCGGCGGGGGGGCGGGGGGATGTAAAAAGAAATAATAAACATCCCCCTAACCCCCCCAAGGGGGGAATAAGTATTCTTACTTCAGAAATACCTCAAGAACAGGGATCTCTACCGGTGGTTTCAGAACAGGCAGCTGCAGGTTAATATCATTCTTTGTTTCATTGTTTCCTGTACTGAATCGTATTTCAGAGGCATCGTGAAGGAACTGAACATATTTGACCTTGTCGGCCATATTTGCCAGTGTAAGCGAACCCATAGGATAAGCAAGAAGGTGAACGTATAATCGCTTTGAAGTAGGATTATATGTCAGTATTGAATTGGCCGGAGGAACAAATCCGGCCGGCGCCTCGGTACAGTTGTAGACGGAACGGTTGTTGTATTTCATCCACTCTCCCATTGCTTTCAGCCTCTCCTGAGCCCTGTTGTCGAATGTACCTCTTGCTGTAGGCCCAACATTAAGTAAAAGGTTGCCGCCTTTGCTGACCGATTCAACAAGTAATTCAAGCAGCTGGGCCGGACTCTTCCATGATGTCTCATCGCGGTAGTAACCCCACGAACCGGAAAATGTCTGGCATGTTTCCCATGCGACTCTTTTACCGTTCACCTCAGGCCATTTTGTAACCTTATACTGTTCGGGTGTTGTGAAATCCCAACCGCCTTCAACATCTTTCAGGTCGAGACGGTCGTCGACAATAATTCCAGGCTGAAGCGATCGTGCCAGTTTCAGAAGATTCTCCGAATCCCAGTCCTGCCGACCTTTTCCGTTCTTACCGGGGAAGGAGAAGTCGAACCAGATAATGCTTATTTCACCATAGTTTGTAAGCAGCTCCCTCACCTGGTTCTTCATGTATTCCCTGTACCTGTTCATATCCTTGCCCTTGTTAAGCCTTGCATAAGCAGTGTCATATTCCTGCCTCTGCGGGTGATTCCTGTCGATAGTGTAATCGGGATGGTGCCAGTCGATAAGGGAATAGTAGAATCCGACCTTTATACCTTCTGCCCTGAAAGCATCAACATAATCCCTGATAATATCCCTTCCGAAAGGGGTATTTGTAGATTTGTAATCGGTAAATTTTGAATCCCAGTTGCAGAAACCTTCGTGATGCTTCGCAGTAAGAACGACATATTTCATACCCGCCTCCTTTGCCATTCTTGCCCATTCTTTTGGATTGTAGAGATCGGGATTGAAGTTTTCAAAGTATTTCTGATATTGTTCAGTTGTCAGACGTTCCCTGTTTTTTACCCACTCGTGGCGGGCTGGAAGGGCATATAATCCCCAGTGAATGAACATGCCGAAGCGGGCATCGGTCCACCATTTCATTCTTTGTGTCTTCTGGGCTTCAGTCTCTTTCGGAAGCTGAGCAGGTGCCATCTGTGAAGTTATTAACAGAAGGATTGTCAGGAGTGTGATTGTGTAGGTTTTGGTTTTCATTGTAATTGGTTATGAGTTGAATAATATTATAAATCCATTAACCGCAAAGTCCGCAAAGAATTTATACAGAGTTCGCAAAGAACTGATTAACAGTAATTAATCTTAGCGTGCTTTACCAAATCCTGGCGTGCTTTGCGGTTATAAGTTAAGAAAAATTTCATTTTGTTTTCCTATAGGACTAAAATGGAGGAGATCGATTCTCATTCCAATTTATCTTAAAGTTACCGGGATCAATTTCTTAGCATATGTTAAAGCCTGCTTCTTAAAATCTCCATCAGATCTTCTAAATTCAGCTTAACCGGATTATTTTTCAATTCGGTAATTCTGCAAATTGGTTCAATATCCTCCTCCTTAATACCGTATTTATCAAGACGCGGTAAATTAAGGTCGTCGGAGAGCTTTAAAAGATATTCAACAAAGCCATCCATATAATAATCATCAGGTTTTCCGCGGGTTTCAATAAAGAGCTTTCCAAGCCTTACATATTTATTAGTTATTTCAGGATTATTGACTCCCCTCCTGAGTTCTCTTAAAGTTATTGCATTTGCAGGTGCCATAAGAGTGCCGCAAACCACACCGTGAGGTATATTGAACATCCCTCCTGCCGATGACGCAAAACCGTGAACAACACCAAGTCCGGCATTTGCCAGACAGATACCCGATGTGAGGGCGGCAAACGACATTCCTGTCCTTGCCGTAATATCATCACCGTTATGACAGGTTTGAACAAGAGAGGATTTCACTGCTTTAAGTCCTTCCCACGCAAGAGCATCGGTGTATTCTGATGCATTCCCGGAAAGAAATGATTCAGTAAGCTGGGTAAAGCAGTCCATCCCGCTTGCTGCCGTGATATCCGGAGGACAGCTTAAAGTAAGCTCCGGATCAACAATTGCAATATCCGGAACGAAATTATCGTGCCGGAGAGATTTCTTGAATCCATTTTTCCCGATCTCCGAGATTACTGCGTTTTTGGTTGCTTCGCTGCCTGTTCCGGATGTGGTAGGCAGTGCAATGAACGGCAGCTTTGTACCGGGATGTTCCCATGTGCCGACTCCTTCGAGATATTCCCTGACAGATCCTTTAACGCCATACATTGCCGATACGGCTTTCCCGGCATCCAGAACACTTCCGCCACCAACGGCAACAACAGCATTCACAGCTTCATTCCTGATCTTCTCTGAAACTGAATCAATTATTTCGGGAGAGGGCTCGCCGGAAACAACAAAATGAAGATATTTTATCCCTTCCCTCAGAAGCGCCTCAGACAGAGTTTCGGCATAAGGTGATTTAACGAATGATTCACCGGCTGTTACCAGCAAAATAGTTTTTCCGTATCTCTTTATCAACCCTGGGAGAACCTTTATTTTGCCGGTGCTGAAATGAATAAAGGGCAGCCTTGAAAACTGGAAAGCTTTTACCATTCCGATCTCTCTTTTGGCTCAATGATATTATACTTTACACCATATCTTGTTTCAGCCATCATATCTTTAACATTATCGCGCCATCTGAGATAATGTTCAGTCTCTTTATGAGCCAGTACAGCCTCTTCCGATTCAAAAGCTTCATAAAGCATGAACCGGCATGGATCATCTGCCTGCTGAACAAAGTCGAACCTGAGGTTACCTGGTTCCTTAACAGATCCCCGGTGGTTCAGAAGTGACGCTTCAATAAAATCGTCAACAGCTTCTGGTTTTACATGTACGTGTACGCAGGTTACTATCATGACAATATTTTTAGTAAAGGTAAATTATCCGGTTTTAATTTCATATCTGATTATTTATTGACATTGAAAATAAATTTGGCTTGAATTATAAGAAATTATAAATTTGTTATTAGCCGGCCTTAAAGAGAGTTTACCTCATGGGAAAACAATCCATTAACGATTAAAAAATAAACCCTGAAATCTCATTTCTTATTATAAAATCTTTGATTTATTAACCTTAAAAAAATGACCTATGAAAAAGCTGATTTTCACAGTTAATCTGATTTTAGTTTTAGTTCTTTTTTCGAAACCCTGTTTTTCTCAACTTGACCTGGTTTTAGGTCTAAGCAAATCAAGTATAACAGGCAGTGAAAGCTGGAAGGATCCTTTTGGGTTACAGGCCGGAATAATTATGCCTGTAGCAAATTTAAGTGAAGAACTGAGTTTAAGGGCAGAAGCCAACTTATCAATGCAGGGAGCAAAGTGGGAATACTATGACGGCATGGGAAGGACCAATCTTCTGTATTTGAACTTACCTGTCGTTGTAAGATTTCTTCACGAAAGCGGTTTTTTCGGTGAAGCCGGACTTCAGCCTGGTATATTACTGAGTGCAAAGGATAAATGGGGTGATTCGACCGATGATATTAAAGACCAGATGAAAATATTTGACATTGGGATCCCTGTCGGAATAGGCTATCAGATAAATGAAAAAATTGGCGTTGGATTCAGGGTTATCCCGGGGATGATCAACCTGTTTGAAGGCAGTGATTCAGATGATAAGGACCATAATCTGGTGTTTGCACTGCGGGGAACCTATAAACTCAATCTCAAAAAATAGTACAGGTAAATTACTCCTGAAATCAATTAAAATTTACTGCCTGTGATTTTTGCCGCTTGAAATTTTTATCTTGCTTTTGAAATAAAAGATCCGGCAATGAAATTCAAGTGTGTTAAAATCTATTTTCTGGTAATTTTGATCTTAATGTCAATCTTACAGGTTTCTGCCCAGTCTGTTAATATGGGTGGGAACCTTTTTGACTCCGGATGGCGGTTTTATCGCGGAGGAGCCCAGGGTGCTGAGAATCCCCAATTTGATGACTCAAAATGGAGGAAGATTGATCTGCCTCACGACTGGAGCATTGAAGATATTCCAGGAACAGATTCACCATTCAGCTTAAATGCAATCAGCCAGGTTAGCGGCGGATTCACAACCGGGGGTACCGGATGGTACAGGAAATCATTTAAAATTCCGGAAATTCTTAAAGGGAAGCGCCTCAGGATACTTTTTGAAGGTGTTTACATGAATTCTGAAGTCTGG
>DOTV01000076.1:0-1591 GCA_003520925.1 Bacteroidales bacterium
GTACATATTGCAACCCTTGTTCAGAATGTTCCACAGGCTGATGTGGTAGCTGTTGCAGACACAAATCTGAAAAGCGCAAATGAAGTGGCAATGGCATTTGGCATAACATCTGTATTCAGCAGTTATAAAGATGTTCTTGATCATCCTGATGTTGAGGCTGTTGCCATATGCTCTCCGACTGATACACACGCAAAATACATTGTGGATTCGGCAATAGCAGGAAAGCATATTTTCTGTGAAAAACCTGTCGATCTTTCCCTCGAAGTAATTAAAGGTGCAATTGCTGCAGTAGAAAAATCAGGTGTTAAACTGATGGTTGGATTTAACCGTCGTTTTGATCCAAATTTCTTCAAAATAAAACAGCTGGTGCTTGAAGGGAAAATAGGTGATCCCCACATCCTGAAGATAACTTCACGCGATCCGGCTCCTCCGCCTGCTGAATATAGCGCAACATCAGGCGGAATGTTCATGGATATGACAATCCATGATTTTGATATGGCAAGGTATATTACCGGTAGCGAAGTGACAGAAGTCTATACAAAAGCGGCAGTGCTTGTTGATCCGGCAATCGGTAAGGCAGGAGATGTTGATACCGCTGTTATTACTCTCAGTTTCGCTAACGGAGCCATTGGAGTTATAGATAACAGTCGCAAAGCAGTCTATGGATATGACCAGCGTGTTGAAATATTCGGGTCCCGCGGAATGATCTGTGCTGATAATAATTTCCCTGAAAATCACCGCTATTTTGCAGATGATGGAGTACATGGGTCACTCCCGCTGAACTTTTTCATGGACAGATATCTCGAAGCATATGCAAATGAGATGAAGATCTTTTGCGATGCGGTAACTAATGATAAGGATCTTCCGGTTTCCGGTACTGACGGATTGATGTCGGTTGCTATAGCCCTGGCGGCAAAAAAATCACAAAAGGAAAACCGTCCTGTAAAAATGAATGAGATATTATAAAAAATATGAATAGGATAATCTTACTATTTCTTTCTGTCCTTATACCGGTTGCTTTGTCAGCTCAGACAAGTACTTCTGTCACTGTCAAGAAATGTCAGGATTTCACTGTCACAGGTGATGGGAGTTCGGTTTTCTGGAATACAACGGAATGGATATCCCTGGTTCCCCAGGGTAATATCAATATCAGCTATGAGACGAAAGTAAAGGTGCTGTATTCCGGAAAGGGAATATATTTCCTTTTCAGCTGCGTCGATGAGAAGCTTACAACTACTATGAAGGCTGACAACCTTAATCTGTGGGAAGAAGATGTAACAGAGGTTTTTCTCTGGACATCCGAGGATTTTCCGGTCTATTTCGAATATGAGATTTCTCCAATGAATTTTGAATTGCCGATCATAGTACCAAACTATAAGGGTAAGTTTTTAGGATGGCTCCCCTGGAATTATGGCGGGGAAAAGAGGGTTATTCATGCTACAAATGCAATCGGGGGAGAGAAGCGGAGCGGAGGAAAAGTAACCGGCTGGACTGCTGAGTTCTTTATACCTTATAAATTGCTGGAACCGCTGCCTCAGGTCCCTCCTTTATCCGGTACAAAATGGAGAGCGAATATGTACAGGATTGATTA
>DOTV01000076.1:1986-5262 GCA_003520925.1 Bacteroidales bacterium
GGTTCCCTTGAGCAGGTTTTTAATATCGGGGTTCCCAGCATAGTCAAAAGCTGTTTTTCCCTCATTATCCTTTAAAGTGGGATCCCCTCCTTTTTCGAGGAGAAGTTTCACTATATCCGAATAACCGTTCATTGAGGCGACCATAAGATCGGTGTACTTAGCGGTTTTGAGTAAATCTAAATGTCCGTTCTTTTTGAAGAATACTTTTACAATAGCTAAAAGCCCGCTGCCGGATGAACGTAAGAATGCAGTTGACCTGTCGGCATTCGTCATGAACTCATCATTGTTTGTATTTATGAAAGATAATCCAACAGCTTCAAGTTTACCGTTTTCATTTGACGCTACTCTTGCATTAACACTCTCAGAGTATTGAAGATCCTTACTTGATCCTGTGTAAAGCCTCATTTTAATACTGTCAGCTATATCATCTTTTGCAGTAATTACAATTGCATTTGTTCCGTCAGTTTCCTTAGAATCAGGTACAGCGCCTTTCTCGAGTAAAGCTTTTACAATATCAGTGTGACCATTTAATGAAGCCAGCATCAGGGCATCGGACCCGTCAGCCGATCTCAGGTTAATATCAGCACCGGCAGCCATCAGCAGTTGTGCGTAATCGGTTTGACCGAGCATAGAAGCTGTCATGAGCGCAGTTGCACCTCCCTTATCCTGAAGATCAGGGTCAGCTCCGTTTTTGAGTAACAGCATAGCCGCATAAGTGTATCCAAATAGGGAAGCCTGAATAAGAGCTGTCGTTTCATTATTAAAATCCCGGACATCTGTCTTTGCCCCTTTCTCTAAAAGCAGACTAATAACATCAGTATATCCATTCTGAGCTGCAAGCATAAGCGAGGTAAATCCGTCGGACGCCTGGAGATTTGGATTTGCGCCATAGTTAAGTAATAATCTTACCACTTCTGTATGTCCGTTTTGAGAAGCCATCATAAGGGCACTGCTGCCATCTAGTGCCTGTAAGTTGGGATCAAGTCCCTTTTCAAGAAGAAGTTTCAGGATTATTAAATTGCCGGCTGACGAGGCAAATATTCCTGCAGTAGCTCCATCAATTGCCTGCAGATTGGGATCTGCTCCCCTCCTGAGAAGAATTTTGGATGCTCTGGTATATCCCTTTGAGGATGCATACATCAGGATACTTCTGTCGTATACGTCAGTGTAGTTTACATTATTGATATAACGCGCAATTTCCTGTGTATTCCTGAGATCCTGTGCCCTCTCCTGCCGGCTGGATTTTTTTCCCTCTGAGCCACTTTGGGCATCTACTTCAATTGCTCCGAGCAACAGAATCAGACCAACAAATGCCGTTGCATATACGCTTCTCATAAGATCTGGCTTAATAGGCCGTAAAACATTTTCAGTTTATAAACAAATATAAGAATGAAATGTTTACACTTTCACAGTTTTTCAGAAAGCGGAAGAAGAACAATTTTACGAAGCTTATATTTTATCAATCAGGATCTTAGCAGTATAATCAGTTGGCTTTATTATATGATGTGCATTTGGATAAGGAGTCAGTCCAATGAGTGTGAATTTAAATTTGTCAATAATTGTGTCACTTCCGAACGCTTTATGTGTATTTAAACTAAATATTACAGGATTGGAATTATAACTCTGGTACCTGAATCTGGCAGCAGCATTGCCTTCCCAGAAACAATATACCCCCGTGGGGCAACGGGAATCATTTAAAACAGTGTCAAAGCATATATAAAAATGATTTTCAACATCATTTAAACAATCATTGGTGGACAAAGTTATTGTATCATTAAGAACCAGATTGTCAAAATCTTCATATTCTGTAACAAATACACTTTTATAATTGTATGACGGGTAAAGATCAATACAAGATGAAAGTTCATCAGTGGCAGGTTGTCTGATTTTTACTTTTAACAACTGCCCGGTCTGAAAATTACCCCTGTTCAGGTTAACAGACTGATACTTATTATCAGGACTTTTTCCAATCTCTTTCCTGACATTCAGTGAGTCGTCGGGAAATTCCAAAGTACAGGTTGAGCAATTCATATCAAAACCTACTATCCTCGCTATAAGATATGAATCTGCTTCAAAGTTACCTCTCTCGCATGAAGGCAGGACTAAAATTAAAACAGAAAGTAATACTAATTTTTTCATTGTAATTTCATTGATGACATCTTGGCTGTCATTGTGAAATTATTAACAACAAAAATTATTCCAAACCAGTAAGAACAGGTATATTATCAGGAGGTGAATTGGTACAATTTTTGAGATCAAGCTATGTACCTTATTCTTAATAATGATGCGTAACAGTAAGAAAATAATTCCTGGATTGACGCTCCTTATGTGGGTACTGATGAGCACAGGATGTGATATACAGACCTCTCAGGAGCCTGGAATTTTGGAAGGGAAAATCTTAATAGGTCCAATCTGTCCCGTTGAAACGGATCCGCCCGATCCGGGTTGTTTACCCAGAGCAGAGACATATAGAGCTTATCCGGTTGGGGTCTGGACGGCTGATGGCGGAAAAAGATTATTACAGATTAATCCTGCGTTGGATGGCTCATACAAAAACTATCTTGAGCCTGGCAGATATCTGATCAAGCTTGAGAATGACAGGAGAAGTTTTGGCAGCAGTAACCTTCCTGTTGAAGTTAGTATTGTGTCAAATAATATTACCATGCTCAATATTGATATTGATACTGGAATCAGGTAGCCCATGTCAATGGATATTAATTCGAATGAGTACTTTATAGTTTTTCTTTAGCCGCATTGAGGGCAGGAGGCTAATTATAATGTCTAGGTAAAACAAGAAAACCGTGCTGAACACGGTTTTCTCTTACATTGGCGGAGAAAGAGGGATTCGAACCCCCGGTCCACCGATAGGCGGACAACGGTTTTCAAGACCGCCGCATTCGACCGCTCTGCCATTTCTCCAATTCTCCTTTTCTCCCTTTCTTTTCCGGTCCGCCGCAAAGATAATATTTTTTTGACTTTTTGGAATTTTATTGTAAAATATACTAAATATCAGATAATCAGATAGATGAACTATTTATGAACAGGATTTTAACATATTTAACATGTCATGATGAGGAAATGCTGGAATAATGAGCCTCAGCGACATTTCTTCCAAACAGCCAGATTACCCCAAAAAATATCGTTTTTTGTACTAAAAGTGCCACTATTTGCGCAAAATAGACAAAATTTATTTGCACATCATATAAAATGAAATATATTTGTATCCAATTAGAACCATTGGTCTAACCCTTAAATCTTTCATTATGACAAAAAAAG
>DOTV01000076.1:5520-9515 GCA_003520925.1 Bacteroidales bacterium
AAAGAATTAGTTAATGCAATTGCTGGCGATGCAGGTCTCTCTATTAAGGATTCAGGCAAAGCTTTGAACGCATTCGTTGCAGCTTTTGGAAAAGCAATGAAAAAAGGTCAGAGAATCCAGCTCCCGGGAATGGGTACTTTTAAAGTTGCTAAAAGAAGTGCAAGAGTTGTACGGAATCCCCGTACCAACGCAAAATTGAATGTTCCTGCTAAAAAAGTCGTTAAATTCAAACCAGCTCCGGCACTTAACAAAGGTCTTTAATCTTAATTGATTGAGATTGCCTTGGGGGTGTTATTCAAACACCCCCTTTTTTTCCCTTCCCGAATTATTTTTTAGCACTTAAAACTAATTTGTGAGGAAAAATTTAGCAAGTGAAATCGTTTAAAGAGCATTTAATTTTAATACAACAATTTGTTTTCAATTTTTTTACTATTTTTGATTTGGTAATCCCGGTTCAAAAAAGAAAGCAATGAACTGTATAATAGTCGATGATGATAAACTGAGCTGCAAACTCCTTGAAGGGTATGTGAATAAATATGCCTCTCTTAATCTTATTGGCATATTTAATGATCCTGTCTCTGCAAGAAACGAAATTGCCAAACAGAAAGACGTCGATCTTATACTGCTCGATGTAAAAATGCCCGAGATGGACGGCTTCGATCTGATAGGAAGCCTTGACCACCCGCCTAATATTATAATTGTATCGGGAGGTGGGGAATTTGCCCTGAAAGCTTTTGATTTCAATGTAGTCGATTTTCTCCTGAAACCAATATCCTACGCAAGGTTCTGCAAGGCAATTGATAAGGTTGTCAGATATTTTGCACCAAAGGAGATCAGTAAATCAGGTGATGAAGAAATCTTCATAAAAAAAGGATCCTCACTTGTCAAACTCAAACTAAGGGAAATAGTTTTTGTGGAGGCCCTCGAAAATTATGTGACCCTGAACACAAATACCGACAAGTTCACCATTCATTTTACGATGAAAGCTATCGAGAGCCAGCTTCCCTCAGGAGTCTTTATAAGGGTCCACCGGTCATTTATTATAAACAAGAGCATGATCCAGTCTATAAAAGAAAGCTCACTTGATATAATGGTTGGACATACTCTAAAGAATATACCTGTAGGGAAATCATTCAGGGATTCTCTTTTGAATGATATTAATGTGATGGCCAGGTAATTTTCTCAATGCCAAATGTCCACAAATAAAGAGCTTTTCCTGAAACATCTGGGACAAACTTCTTCTTCTCCGTTAATGCTTGAAATTGTTAAAGCTGAAGGTGTCTTTATGTATGGCCCTTCAGGCGAGAAATATCTCGACCTTATATCAGGTGTTTCAGTAAGCAATACAGGTCATCGGCATCCCAAAGTGGTGCAGGCTGTCAGGGAACAGGTCGACAATTATATGCATCTGATGGTATATGGTGAGCTGATCCAAAGTCCTCAGGTAAAATATGCTGAATATATTACCTCATTTCTTCCGGCCTCTCTTAATAGCATATATTTTGTCAATTCAGGCAGCGAGGCAGTGGAGGGATCTTTGAAACTCGCCAAGCGATATACAGGCCGCAGCAAGATAGTTTCGTTTGAAAATGCCTACCATGGAAGCACCCACGGTGCATTGAGTGTTCAGGGCAGCGAATTATACCGGAATGCATTCAGACCACTGCTCCCCGATACTTTTATGATCAGATTCAATGATGCTGATGCCCTGAGTGTTATAGATGACAAAACTGCCTGCGTAATTATTGAGCCCGTCCAGGGTGAAGGAGGGGTGATTTTCCCGGAAGAAGGATTCCTACAGCTTATCAGACAGAAATGCACTTCGACAAATTCCCTTCTTATTTTCGATGAGATACAGACCGGGTTCGGCAGAACCGGCCATATGTTTGCAATCGACAGGTTCAAAGTTGTCCCCGACATACTTCTCCTTGCAAAAGCAATGGGGGGAGGAATGCCACTTGGTGCGTTTGTTTCATCGGCTGAGATCATGTCATCCCTGACGTCGAAACCAACCCTCGGACATATTACAACATTCGGAGGCCATCCGGTGTGCTGTGCTGCCGGACTTGCGTCGATGAAAATTCTTATTGAGGAAGAGCTTATTGGATCTTGTGCCGGCAAATCAAAACTCTTCAGGGATCTGCTTCAGCATGACCTTATTACAGGAATAAGAGGGGAGGGTTTGCTCCTTGCTGTTCAGCTGGCACACCCTGATTTCGTGAGATACGCTGTCGCCAGAGCCCCGGAATTCGGCCTGATTCTCGATTATTTCCTTTTCTGCGATGATGCATTCAGGATAGCACCTCCGCTTACAATCAATGAGGAAGAGGTTTCCCTGGCCTGCTTACAGATATGCAAGCTTCTTGATGATGCACGAACAAACGGAATGTCATAATGAGAAGGATCATTTCAATATTGCTACTTTCAGCATCAGGGATTTTTTCAGTAGCTGAAGGACAGACTCACAATCAGGATGTCTCAGTTACACTCGAAAAGCTATTCAGCAGACTGGTTGCCAGCCATGAAGATTCAGAAAAGCTGAGAATTAATGACTCTGTGAAGCTCATAATTGATAGTTATTCAGAGACCGATACCGTATTTACACATAAATTTACAAACCTGAAATACCTCGGTCAGGTCACTTCAAAAAATTCAGGTCTAAAAATTATTACATGGAACCTGTTACTAAAAGATTCTGCAAGCAGGTATTTTTGTTATTTAATTAACAGCACGGGAAAGAAAAATAATCTTTACAGGCTTGAGGGGAGATACAATGATTCTCCTTTGAAAACCGATATTACTTATTCCGAAAAAGACTGGTACGGCGCTGTTTATTATGATCTGAGAGCCTTTAAACAAAATAAACATCCATATTGGGTGCTATTGGGTATCGACTATGGAAATCCGAAGATTACGCGTAAAATAATAGATATCTTGAGTTTCGGCCCTGACGGAAAGATTGTTTTTGGCAAGAAACTGTTTGTTTCGGAAGATGTGATCAAATACAGGGAAGTGCTTGAATACAGCTCCGAGGTAGTAATTTCACTTAGATTCCTTACGGACAAATCAATAATTTTTGATCACCTGGTTCCTCTGTCACCTGGTTTAAAGGGTAATAAGGAATTCTATGGCCCCGATTTCTCATTCGATACTTACAACCTTGAAAAAGGCGTCTGGAAATTAAAGTCTGACGTTGACGTCAGAAATAAAAAGTGACTATTTGTCAGTAACCAGTGAACGGCATGTCTTTTGAGAGATAGCCGGCGTTGATCATGTTAAACCTTTAAATCTAGCGATATGCAAACAGGAAAAATTGGAGTAACAACCGAGAACATATTTCCGATAATAAAAAAATTCCTCTATTCTGACCATGAGATCTTTCTTCGTGAACTTATTTCAAACGCCGTCGATGCTACTCAGAAGCTGAAAGCCATGGCTTCAGCAGGGGATTTTAAAGGCGATCTGAGCAACCTTACAATAAGGGTCTCCGTTGATAAAAAGAAAAAAACAATTACAGTTTCTGATTCAGGTGTAGGAATGACATCCGATGAGATTGACAAATACCTTAACCAGATAGCATTTTCGAGCGCAAATGATTTTCTGGAAAAATATAAGGATCAGGTCAATTCTATGATCGGACATTTTGGTCTGGGTTTCTATTCCTCTTTTATGGTGTCGGATAAAGTAGAAGTCATCTCAAAGTCGTGGGATGAAACTGAACCTGCAGTAAAATGGACGTGCGACGGTAGCCCGGAATATCAGATTGAAGAGACTTCCAGAACTGCCAGGGGTACCGATATAATACTCCACATCGACAAGGAATCAAAGGATTTTCTTGAAGAGAACAAAGTGGAGGAACTTTTAAAGAAATACTGCAAATTTCTGCCTGTTGAAATTGCTTTCGGACAGGAGAAGGAGTGGAAAGACGGTAAATATGTTGAGACCGGGAAAGATAAAATTATAAACAATACAAAGCCAGCCTGGACGCTTAAACC
>DOTV01000047.1:0-239 GCA_003520925.1 Bacteroidales bacterium
GTAAAACCCCATTCATCATTGTATACCCAATGATCCCCCGAATCGGTAAGCTTGCTGTAAACATCCCGGTTATGGCTTGTAAGGGGAAATAATCCCCGGGTATCAACTTTTAGTGTCTCCAGAATGTCTTCTGAAGGTATCACAATCTGTTGAACCACATCAGACCAGACCGGTTCCTCAGGGTTTTTACCCAGATGATTCAGGAGATTCTGATAAGCTCCATTTGTAATTCCGGTCCA
>DOTV01000047.1:627-27410 GCA_003520925.1 Bacteroidales bacterium
GCTATACCGGGCAATGGATCAGACATATCCTTACCATATTCCAGGCTGCAGGTGCCGGCATATTTATTTTCGCGCAGAGTTTTAAAGAACTTAGGGAAATCGATTATCCCACGGCCTGCCTCAACGCACCAGCCTGCTTTTTCAGGTTTGTCACAATCCCAGATATGGAAATCAAAGATCCGGTCCTTATATTTCAGGTAAGACTTTATGGGATCGAGACCAAGACGTGTTTCATGCGCTATATCAAAACAGAAGCCGATTCTGGGATCGAGGCCTTTAATCTCCTTCCAGACATCATCAGCGCTGGAATAGAGAGGAAGATCAGGTCCGTGATTATGAATTGCCAGACGGAATTCATATTCTCTGACTTTTTTCTCAACATATGGAAGTAACTGAATATCCGGGACACCGACAACAAGAGTTACTCCAACAAGTTTTGCGTATGCAAAAGCCTGATCCACAGCGGACTCTGATTTCATATAAATGGGTCCGACTCCATAGGGCTCAACACCGTATGACTTCATTTTTGCAAGCGTCTGATCAATTACCTCCTTTGTACTGTTCAGAGGGAGATGGAAATCTTTAACGCCAAGAAGCTCCACTCCGACTCTCTTCATCATCGTAAGAGAATCATCAAGGTTAATTTTTGCAAAGCTGTAACCTGCAATTGCAAGCCTGAAAAGATCTGTTGGTGCAGGATTAGTTACTATTTCCGGATCAGATTCTATAGCAGGCATCCCTGCTGCAAATGCTCCTGCTCCGGCCGTTTTGATAAAGTTGCGTCTTGTGAATTTCATGTTTTTCAGAATTTAAAATATTTTTCACGAATCGGGATATTCAGTAAAGCAGAGGCCGCATTATCGTTAAGAATCTCTTCAGTTTCCGGATTCCAGGAAAGGGCAGATCCGGTTTTAATGGCAATTAATCCAAGCTGACACATTGAAATTGTGCGATGAGCCGTTTCAAGTGGTTCGACTGTCTGCTTCCCGTTCTTTATTGCATTTAAGAAATCCTCTTTGTCCGAAAGGAGATTCTTAAAAGCGACTTCTCCCGGACCGATTGGCGAATCGAGCATCGATTGCGAACTTGCACTCAGTTTATCGGGATACTCTATTTCAATCCATCCGCTGCTTCCTTCAAAACGAACATAAGGACGTTCAATTTTAAATATTACTTCAACACCTCCTGCATATTGGTATTTAATATCAAACTTATTCAGGGTGTTCCACAGACCTCTGTCAAATTCACCTGTTCCTTCAATTTTTACAGGACCTGAATACTCAGTATTGTTCCCCCATTGGACAATTCCCATCAAATGTGCGCCCCAGTTTGATATCATTCCATTGCAATAGGAGTCAACTCTCATCCAGCCTGGCCGGTTGGTCTTGATTTTGATATCATGAACCCTCTTTTCTGTATATGGAACTTCCCACGCAGGTCCAAGCCAGAAATCATAATTTAGCTCAGGAGGGACAGGCATAGTTTGTTGAACAGGTAATGGAGGTCCATCGGAAGGGACGGCAACAAAAATACGCTGAAGTTTTCCGATTCGTCCGTTTCTGACCAGTTCAACACCTCTCGCAAATTCTGGCAGGGTTCTGAATTCACTGTCGTTACGGGTTATGATTCCGTATTTTTTAATGGCTTTAACAAGCTGGCGACCATGTTCGATACAGGTAGATATTGGTTTTTCGAGCGAAATATGCTTACCTGCCCTGGCAGCTTCAATTGCCATAGGAACATGCCAGTGATCGGGGGTTGCTATCATCACAGCATCAATATCTTTCCGGAGCAGAATCTCCCGGAAATCATCCAAAGCATCACATCCTTTGTAACTAAATCCCTTTTGCTGTGAATAAAAATCATTAACCTGTTTTTGTCCGTTGGCAAGCCGCCATTTATCAACATCGCAGACCGCTACAATCTGAGCATTTTCCGACTTGAGGAACTGCGGAATATTGGGACTGACAGTCTGTCGCCCGATACCGATCATTGCAACATTGATTCTGTTGGCGGGCGAACTTCTCCCAAACAGGTAAGAAGGAAGGATTGTCGGTACAGCAAAGATACCGGCAGTTCCAAGTGTTGCACTTTTAATGAAATCTCTTCTGTTCGAACTCATAAATGCAGATTTAAGGTTAGGAGGATATAAGTTCATTGATCAATAAAGATAACAAATCAGTTTGATTTTGCGATGAGATGTTGCTATCTTTAAAAGTTATATCTTTTTGAATTATGTCACTTAATAAGGATGAAAAATGAGAATCAAAACAATTTCCAGACGTAGTTTTTTAGGTACCGCAGCGGCTGCAGCTGTACTGACCAGCGTGCCTTTCAATATTGTCACTGCATCAGATAAAAAAGTTAAAAAGCCAAACTCAAAAGCCGGAGGTGTCCAGCTTGGTGTGACTACCTACAGTTATGGCAGTATGCCTCATAAAGTAGATGATTGTATTCAATATCTTCTCTATGCAGGGGTCAATTCGATTGAACTCAGGAATGTTGCAGAAGAAGATCTTGGTATTCCGCAGGTACAGAGACCGGCACGGGGTGTGGAAATGACTGAAAAAGACAGGGCAGAAATGGCAAAGACCGCTGAAGGGATCAAGGAAGCTCAGCGCAAATGGAGGTTATCGCTGCCTATGGAACGCTATGCGGATATGCGTAAGAAGTTCAATAGCGCCGGAATTGAAGTATATATAGCAAAATTTGCTCCATCAGGCTGGTCGGATGACGAGATAGATTATGCATACAGGGCTGCAAAAGTTCTTGGATCGATTGGTATTACAGATGAGATGACAGATGCAAACTGCCAGAGATTGGGGAAATTTGCAGAAAAGCATAAAAGCCTGGCAATGTACCACACTCACGGTCAGGTAGCCGATCCGGGTTTCTCATTCGATAAGTATCTCGGATATTCTCCTGCAAACATGCTCAACCTCGATGCCGGGCACTACTTTGGAGCTACCGGGCTTCATCCGAACGATGTGATAATTAAATACCACGACAGAATGAGGAGCATTCATATAAAGGATAAAACAGGTCCCAAAAATGCGTCACCAAATACAAACAAGCCTTTTGGTGAAGGAGAGACCCCTATTGCAGATGTTCTTCTTCTCCTGAAAAAGGAAAAATGGCCTATCAGGGTTGATGTCGAACTTGAGTACCCTATACCGCAAGGATCTGATGCAGCAAAAGAAGTAAAGAAATGCATCGACTATATGAGGAACATTCTTGGATAAGATCAGGCATGAACTATATAAGATCAATTTTTGTACTTGCTCTTTTCCTGTTCTCCTGTTCATCTGCAAAGCATGGTATGACAGGTAAAGAAGAAAAAGCCACAGTTGAAAATAAGGCAGAATCACGCAGAAGTGCACCTGAAAGACCCGGAGTTATTGAAATAAAGGACTCTTCAGTACCTGCTTACCAGGATATTTACGATATGATCCGCGGCAGGGTTGCCGGGGTTGAGGTATCAGGAAAATCAATAAGGATAAGAGGTTCCAACTCACTGAACGTAAGTACGGAGCCTCTTTTTGTAGTCGACGGTGTGATGGTAAGGGAAATTGATGATATTGCCCCTGAAACCGTAAAATCAATCGAAGTCCTCAAAGGTCCTGATGCTTCAGCCTATGGGGTAAGAGGATCCAACGGTGTAATAGTGATAACCCGAAAAACAGGGAAAGATTAAGAGAAAAAGCTCAATTTTCAGGGGAAATAATTCGCATTTTGGTGCAGCTTCGGCATGATAGTTGTGCAAAATTCTTGTAACCTTACTAACCCTTTTTACCTGATGAAAAAGCTTAAATCCTTTTCGATTTTCATCTTTCTTATATTATATTGTACTCCCGGTTGGTCTCAGGTGATTACTGCCGGATATTATGGCGGCGTAAATTTCTCTGACATTCACGGAGGCAACGGAGAAGGAAAGTGGAAGTATAAACCGGGTCCTGTTCAGGGCCTTTACCTGGATTATTCCTTTAACAGGATTTTAGGATTCCGGACCGGAGTTAATTACTCGACTATAAACTACGAACGTGTCAACATTTATCAGGGCTCTGAATATTATCCGTTTGGCCTTAGTTCATCATTTTGGCCGTGGCCGTATTATTCTGGTAATGAATTATCAGATTTCAGTTTTTTAACTATTCCAGCTCAGATTAGACTGTCTGTTCCTTCAGTCCCGCGGCTTGATCTTATGGCCGGGATATATGATGCATTTCTGATCGATCATGGCGGGAGTTATTATGGTGGGACATATCAACCCTCAAAGGAGGATTTTGGTTATATTTATTCCATGGGATTATCCTTCCCTCTGGCAGATAAGCTGGAAGCCACATTAAATGCCAGATATATTACGGGCCGTAACAGGATGAATAATTATGATTTTGCATGGCATGGCTCAATGGATTTCACCTTTGGTGTTGCCTGGAATGGGATCCTGAAAAACAAAAATGATAAGGTGCGTTATCAGAACCAGGATAGTGTGTCAGAGAAAATTTATCTGATTTATAAAGGAGGAGTTAATGTCTCCTGGAATTCAGGCGAAAAGAATTATGATAAATACTCCCTGAATAGCGGACCTTCCCTCGGATTACTTGTTAATTTCAGACTTTCCCCGATCGTATCATTTCAGACCGGCCTCTCATTTGACCGTACCGGTTATTCCCTTAAAGATTCGAGTGACTCATTTAACAGGTATTTAATAACTGATGATGCCTACTATTATGTCGACACAAAAACCAGCGTTGATTATCTGACCATACCGCTACTCATTAATTTTCAGATAGGGAATCAGGGCAGGTTCTATTTAAATACCGGACCCTATGCAGGGATAAAACTGAACGCCAGATGCAAGGGGACAATTTTCTATAACAGCGCGGGACAAGGGTCATACAACAGATATAAAAGGACGATTAATGACGATCTGGAAAGCGCAATAAAGGATAATGATTTCGGATGGCTGATCGGGGGAGGAATGTCCATTCCCGTTTTCAAACGTTTTACAGTCGATCTTGGCTTGCAGTATCGCCGAGGTCTCGGAGAGGTTTTTGAAAGATCCTATCTGCCGGAATATGATGCATTTTTAAGCAGGGAGACTGTTTTTGAAAACAGCTCTGTCTCATTTCAGATTGGATTGAGAGTACCGGTATTAAGGTATTAATCAGAATGCATAAGATCAGTATAAGATGATTATTTATATGATAAAAAAAATAGCTGCAACAAGGGGAATTAAAAGATCCAGGATCCTGATCCTGGCTTTAATTCTTTTTCTTGTTCCCTTCTGTGGTCCTGATCCCTCGATCGAATTGCTTGAAAGTTATTCCTTCAGCTTTAAAAACGATCAGAATCAAAGATTAAATCCGGGTGAATCTATAAATGTGGTTTTAAAAATATTCGATAATAAGGAACCGGTCGCGGCACCTTTTAAAATCATATTTGATGTTATCGAAGGTGGCGGCTCTGTATCCACGGAAACTATTCTAAGTGAAAATTCTGATAGTGTGACTACTACCTGGACGCTGGGACCCAACTCTCTGGATCACAGACTAAGAGCTTTGGTCTATAAACCGAATGGAGATTACCTGACATCAACCGACCTTACGGCAATCACCCTCAGGGAAAATGAATGGAACGCTGTATCTACCGATCCCGACGGAAATATTACAGGTATGGTAGCAGATACTGTTGCCGGAGTTACCCTGATGGTCACCAATGGTAAGGTTTACAGGCAGGGAAGCAAATATTACATATGGGAACGGGTAACGGACCCGAATCTGGAATCACCCCGAACAATTGAAATTGACTCCAAAGGGACAATTTACGTAAGCACATGGAACGGGGAATTGGTGAAAAGCTCCGATCATGGTGTCTCATGGCGAAAATGCACAAAGCCGTATCCCGACAATCCTTACTATATCTATATGTATGTCGCGAATGATGATTATATATGGGTGTTTAAATTTGAATATCCCACCATATTTTCATCAGATGGGGGAAATACCTGGCAGACCGCCGGCAGTAATCTGTCGTCAAACGGATTCGGAGATGTGTTCCGACTGAAAAGCGGTACACTTTTATTTCATGGTTCCAACTGCTGCAGTCTGAACCGGTCGGATGATAACGGTTTAACATGGTCACACATAGTGACACCGGGTTATTCCCACAAACTTTATGTAAACGACAGAGAGGAGATATTTATATGCAACCAGGATGGTGGTTTTACGATCTTTAAATCAACTGATATGGGTGTCACTTTCACAAGGCTCTTCAGTTGTTTCCCTCAATTCGGAACCACGATGGATAACATTTTCAACAAATGGAGAGATACATATTATATACTTGTACCCGGATATGGTATTCTTAATTCGGATGATCTGCTACATTATGAAAACTATTGGGTAAACAATGAACTTAATAACCTTTTCATTGATCATAACGGTGTTCTTATAGCCAGGGACTGGAACAGTAGTACCGTCTACTACAGAAAAAACTCCCGATAATTTCATACCTTAATAAAATAAAAGCTCTTAGATTAAGTCCGTTTGGTTTTATTGTTATTTTTAGGATGGATTATCTTTGGGAATCCCGTATAAATCATTAGCTCTTGCTAACCTTTACCGGCGGCGGTTCACGGAAGCAAGGAAGGCATTGCCAACAACATAAAATCAATGAACTGAAACCTGGATAACAAAATACAAAAATCATATGAAAACCTCAAAACAAAATTCTTTGCTGACTTCAATTTCGTTATTGATTATTTTTATTGCTTTCGGATGCGGCCAGAAATGGAGTGAAGAGAATAAGGGAGATTATTCCCTGGTAATAAATCAGGATGGTCAGACATTAGGTTATTCTCCCGCTTCAGGTGTGAAAATATTAACAATAAACCGTTTGGCTTTCAAGGATTTAAACAAGAATGGAAAGCTTGACAGTTATGAAGACTGGCGGTTAACAGCAGAAGAGCGTGCAAAGGATCTTGCTTCAAGAATGTCGGTCGACCAGATAGCCGGATTAATGTTATACAGCAGTCATCAGGCGGTACCATCGGGCGGAGGTGGCTTCATGCAGGGAGGTACATATAACGGGAAACCATTTGCTGAAAGCGGTGCTAAACCGAGCGACCTGTCGGATCAGCAGGTGAAGTTTCTTACTGATGACAACCTTCGTCATGTTCTTGTTACATCTGTTGAGAGTCCTGAAATTTCAGCCCGGTGGAACAATAATATTCAGTCATTTGTTGAGGGAACCGGTCTGGGGATTCCTGTCAATATAAGTTCCGATCCGAGACATGGAAGCGATTCTTATGCGGAATATAATGCGGGTGCGGGAGGAAGGATTTCGATGTGGCCGGGAACCCTGGGTATAGCAGCTTCTTTCGACCCGGCTTTAATGAAAAAATTCGGTGAAGTGGCGGCGGCTGAATACAGGGCACTGGGGATCACAACAGCCCTTTCGCCTCAGATCGACCTGGCAACCGAACCTCGCTGGAGCCGTTTTGACGGCACAATGGGAGAAGATCCTGAACTTACCGCAGACATGGCACGTGCTTATGTAGATGGATTTCAGACATCAACTGGTATTGAACACATCTCAGGCGGATGGGGATATCACAGTGTAAATGCAATGGTAAAGCACTGGCCGGGAGGAGGACCTGAAGAAGGAGGAAGAGATGGACATTACGGATACGGGGCTTATGCTGTATACCCCGGAAACAACCTGAAAGATCACCTCATTCCATTTACTGAAGGGGCATTTAAGCTTCAGGGACCAACAGGTATGGCATCTGCAGTCATGCCTTATTATACAATTTCCTATAATCAGGATAAAAAATACGGTGAAAATGTAGGTAACAGCTACAGCAAATATATAATAAACGATCTGCTGAGAGGAGAATATAAATATGATGGAGTTGTATGTACCGACTGGATGATTACGGCAGATGCCACAGGAGTGGATAAGTTTGAAGGTAAATGCTGGGGAGTTGAAAAACTCTCGGTCGCAGAAAGGCACTATAAAGTAATTATGTCTGGTGTAGATCAGTTTGGAGGAAACAACGATAAAGGACCTGTTCTGGAAGCCTATCAGATAGGTGTTAAAGAACAAGGGGAGGAATTCATGAGAAAAAGATTTGAGGAATCCGCCGTCCGTCTTCTGAAAAATATTTTAAGGACAGGATTGTTTGAAAATCCTTACCTGGATCCTGAAAAGACAAAAAGCATTGTAGGAAATGCTGAATTCATGAAGGCCGGGTATGATGCCCAGCTGCGTTCGGTTGTTATGCTGAAGAACAATCCCGGAACTCTTCCTTTAAAAAAACAGCTTAAAGTATTTGTTCCAAAGAGATACACGCCTGCTGGACGTGACTGGTTTGGAAGAGAAACACCGGAAAACTGGTCAGATCCTGTAAATCTCTCAATTGTTTCTAAGTATTTTGAAGTCGTAGAAAAGCCAGGAATGGCTGACTTCGCGCTCGTTTGCATTGCAAGTCCTTCAGGTATGACAGGTTATGATCCCGGGGATCTGAAAGCAAAAGGGAATGGCTATGTACCTATAAGTCTTCAATATGGGATTTATAAAGCTGATTTTGCCAGGGAAAAAAGCATAGCTGGCGGGAGTCCGTTTGAGACATTTACGGATCGCTCGTTTAAAGGCAAAAGCGTGATATCACGCAATGCATTCGATATGAAGATGTTAAATGAGACAAAGACTCAAATGGGTAATAAACCGGTCGTTGTTATTGTCGATGTATTAAATCCCATGGTTTTCTCTGAAATTGAAAAAAATGCTTCTGCGATTCTTGTGCATTTCGGGGTACAGGATCAGGCATTGATGGATATTATTACAGGATTTTCCGAACCTTCAGGACTTCTTCCATTTCAGATGCCGGCTAATATGAAAACTGTTGAGGAGCAATACGAAGATACCCCTGGTGATATGAATTGTTATGTTGACAGTAATGGGAGCAAATATGATTTCGGGTTTGGATTGAACTGGAAAGGTCCAATTAGCGACGAAAGAGTTACTAAATATAAGAATTAGATCTGAAATCCTGATTATTCAGGGATAATATAAAATCATCTGTTCACGGATGATTTCCTTCAATTGGTCAAATTTAATACCAGTTGTCTGTAATTATTTCTAATTTAGCTTTCTAACCTAAAATGCAATACCGGGCGCACTGGGATACAGTTTCGTGATCATAAGACTTTTCCGGCAATATTTTAATAAATGGTTTTTGATCAGGACACTCGAGTTTTCTGTACGATTTTTGAGGTGAAATATTTAGTATGAATGAATGAAAAGGATTATATTAGATCATATTTTCGGTAAATCACCTAAAACGACCTGTTTCTTAAAGTAATATCTGATGAGATTTATAAAGATTTTTTTGCTTTTTGCAGCCCTTCTGTTGTCAGCAAATCAGGTTAAGGGGCAGGCTGCCTGCATTACCCTTTCTTCAGGAGCAGGAACTGATAATCAGAAAGTATGTGTAAACAACCCGATTATAAATATCATTTATACACTCGGTATTGGTGTCTCTTCTGCGACTGTAACAGGTCTGCCAACTGGTGTGACAGGAGTTTACAGTCCGGGCTTTTTTGTCATTAGCGGTAGTCCGTCAGTTTCGGGGGTTTTTAATTATTTAATAACCACAGTTGGGCTCTGCACCTTACCTAATACAGCACCCGGTACAATCACAGTCACTGCCCCTCCCTCAGCCACAATATCATATACAGGATCGCCGTGGTGTACTACAGCCGGGGTTCAGAACGTTACCCTTACGGGGACAACGGGAGGAATTTTCAGTGCGCCTGCCGGACTGAGCATTAATTCCTCAACAGGAGCCATAACTCCGGGTGCAAGTGCTGCAGGGACATATACGGTAACCTACACAATTCCTGCAACCGGAGGATGCGGTGTTTTTATCACAACCACATCAGTCACAATTACAGCTTTACCGACAGCGGTCATTTCATATGCTGGAAACCCCTACTGCATAACACTTACAACTCCTCAGCCGGTTTCATTTACCGGAACTCCCGGCGGTACTTATACTTCAGCACCAGCCGGATTGAGTATCAATGCAGCGACAGGTGCAATAATACCGTCGCTGAGTACTGCAGGAACGTATACTGTAACTTACACAATACCTGCAGCAGGGGGCTGCTCAATTGTTACAGCTAACACAACGGTAAATATCGTCTCTTCTCCGACAGCCATAATAACATATCCTGGAAATCCTTTCTGCAGAACTATTCTGACCCCGCAGCCGGTTACCCTAATAGGTACTCCGGGAGGTACATACAGTGCCCTGCCCTCGGGCTTAAGTATTAATTCATCAACAGGAGCTGTAACACCTGCCTTAAGTACTGCAGGGATATATACGGTAGTGTACACTGTCACTGTTGCAGGTTGTGGAGTCGCAACATCATCGTCCTTGGTAACAATAACAACTTTACCTGTAGCGACCTTCAGTTATCCGGGTTCACCATTTTGCAGCAATGGAGCAGACCCGCTGCCAACTTTTAGCGGGGGAGGAGTGGCAGGGACGTTTTCGTCGACACCCGGACTGGTTTTCGTTAATTCAGCGACGGGACAGGTGGATCTGTCTGCAAGCACTGCCGGAACATACACAGTGACAAACACAATAGCAGCATCAGGCGGATGCGGAGTTGTGACTGCCACTGCACCGATAACAATTACTGCCCTTCCCGTTGCTTCCTTCAGCTATTCAGGGACACCATATTGTAGTAATGGATCAGATCCGTTACCCACTTTTAGCGGAGGAGGAGCTGCAGGTATATTTTCCTCTACTGCAGGTTTAGTATTCATAAGCACATTGACAGGACAAGTGGATCTGTCGGCCACCATTCCGGGGACCTATACAGTAACAAACACAAGGGTTGCCGCCGGCGGATGCATTGCTGTAATTGCATCTTCCAATATTACGATCACTCAGCTTCCTTCAGCCACTATTTCATATGCGGGAAATCCGTACTGCAATACAGTTGCTGGTATAATGCCGGTTACTCTGACCGGAACTCCTGGCGGCATTTTCAGCGCCACACCGGCAGGGCTGACAATTAATTCATCAACCGGAGCCTTAACACCCGGTACAAGTGCTCCAGGTACCTATACAGTGACCTATACGATTGCAGCAGCTGGAGGTTGCGGAATAGTAACGGCAACGAGCATAGTTACAATTAATGCCACCCCGTCAGTAATCATAACCAATCCTGCCGCTGCCTGCACCCCTGCAACGGTAGATTTAACTGCCCCTGCTGTAACTGCAGGATCAACTCCCGGACTTATTTTTACATACTGGACAAACCCGGCAGCGACTATAGTATATACTACACCGGCAACAGCCACAACAGGAACATATTACATTAAGGGAACTACAATTGCCGGATGTTTTGATATAAAACCCGTAACAGTCACAATTAATCCTTCACCAACTGCAACAGCATCAAATAATGGTCCGGTATGCGCAGGGTCTCTTCTTAACCTAGTCGGCGGTCCATTGGGAATGAAATCCTATTCATGGACCGGTCCAAATGGTTTCATTTCAAATATAATGAGTCCGACAGTCTCTTCAACTGCAACATTGGCGATGGCAGGCGTTTATACACTTACGGTTACAAATAATTCAAACTGCCAGGATACTGCTGCTACCCGAATATATGTTTATGCAGTTCCTGTTTCAAACGCAGGTATAGGAGGAACTGAATGCGATCTGGATTTCAATTTGAGTGCAGTACCAAGTGTTGGAACAGGATTATGGTCGGTTGTTTCAGGAACCGGGACAGCAGTTTTCACACCGGCTGCAAATTCACCTTCTGCAACAGTTACAGTTTCAGCTTTCGGAGCATACACGTTCAGGTGGACAGAAACTAATGGTCCTTGTATAAGCAGTTCAATTGTTTCCGTCAATTTTAACCAGTTGCCGGATGCCAATGCAGGCACAGGAGGAAATTCGTGTAATCTGAACTTTACTTTAGGAGCTGTTCCGAGTTCCGGTACAGGAGTCTGGACAATGATCAGAGGTACAGGCACTGCAGTTTTTTCTCCGGACCCAAATTTCCCATCCGCCACAGTTCTGGTTTCTGATTACGGACAAAAACGTTTTCTATGGACCGAGACTAATGGTACCTGTTCTGATACTTCTTCTGTTGTGGTTAGTTTCTACCAACAGCCTGTCGCAAATGCAGGTACCGGAGGCAACAACTGCGGGCTTGATTTTAACTTACGGGCTTTACCTAGTTGGGGGACAGGAACATGGACCATAGAAAGCGGGCCGGGGAGCGCAGCATATAATCCAGATGCCAATTCTTTTGCTGCAAAAGTTACTGTATCAGCATACGGGACATATGTTTTCAGGTGGACGGAGATAAATGGCATTTGTTCGAGTAGTTCAACTGTGCCAGTAACATTCATTGAACAGCCAAGAGCCAATGGCGGCAACGGGGGGGATGAATGTGACCTGAATTTTGTTTTTAATGCAGTGCCGGGGACCGGAACAGGAACCTGGTCCAAAATCAGCGGCCCCGGAAATGCAACATTCACTCCGAACGCGAATCAGCCAAATGCAACAGTTACTGTCAGCCAGTTCGGTACATATGATTTTGCCTGGACAGAAACAAACAGTCTGTGCAACTCTTCTGATATTATCAGAGTGATTTTTCATGATGTTCCACCGGTCAGTGCCGGGGCAGATCTTCTACTTTGCAAGGGCAGGAGCATACAACTTATTGCTTCCGGAACCGGATCTTTTGTATGGACACCGGGAAACACACTTAATAACCCGAATATATATAATCCTCTTGCATCACCTGAAATTACAACAACTTACACTGTCAATCTGACTGATCCATGGGGATGCAAGAACAGCGATCAGATAACTGTAGAGGTCAGGGTTCAGCCAGTAGCAAATGCAGGTCCCGATCAGAACCTTGATTTCACCTTCGAAACAAATATGCAGGCTATTGCCCCGGGAACTAATCAGACAGGTGCCTGGACTATCATCGAAGGGAAAGGCGACATTTCAGACACCCATAGCCCGACTGCACATATAAGTAATCTTTCACTTGAGACTAACAGGTTTCTATGGACTGTAACAAACGGTGTTTGCCCTGCATCCTGGGATACTGTGAATATTAAAGTTAAGAACCTTATTATCCCGTCTCTGATTACTCCAAATCTGGATGGTAACAATGACTTTTTTGTTATCGGAGGCATTGAGACTATGGGTAAAACATCGCTCACCGTGTTTAACAGATGGGGTGCAAGGGTATTTGAGAAACGTGAATATGACAATAGCTGGAACGGTGTTGATGACAAGGAAAATCCATTGCCTGAAGACACATATTTTTACATACTTAAACCCGAGAAATTTAAGGCGGTAAAAGGTTTTGTGGTCATCAGGAGATGAAATGATCTGACATGAAACGATTTGTAAAATATATTATCGTATTTTCAATGACGCTGGTGCAGGTTACTTCTGTCTATACCCAGCCATTATGGGTTAAGGAGACACCAGCAGTCGCATCGACCGGACCCCTTTCAATTACTATGAATTACGGGATAAATGTTACAGGCACTGTTTATATTATAGTATACAACTTTAACAATACTTCTATTTATTCATCATCAACGGTGAGAACCAGTGCGCTCCTCGGCCCCATAGGATCAATTGTGGCAACCGCGAGTATATCTGTCAGATCGGCTGATATTAATAAGATTCTGCAAGCAGTCCTCGGGGTAAAAGATCCCAATCAGGTACATACGATATATATTGTTGCAGCCAACAGTAAAGGAACTCTTCAGGCATCACCGGTAAGGCTTGTTGCGACCACACTTCCCTGTCCGCAGGCAAACGCGGGCCTGGGAGGAGATGAGTGTGACCGGAATTTTGTCCTTAATGCGGTTCCGGTTTTCGGTACGGGAATATGGACCAGAGTATCTGGTCCAGGTAGTGCTTCTTTCTCACCTAATGCCAGCACTCCGAACGCGACTGTATCGGTAACATTATACGGAACATATGTATTCAGGTGGACCGAATCGCAGGGTGTCTGCAAATCGAGCGGTGATATTACTGTTAATTTCTACCAGCCGCCGGTTGCAAATGCAGGCTCAGGCGGAAGCGTATGTAACCTGAGTTTTATTCTTCGGGCTGTTCCAGGAAGTGCTGATTTAAAAGGAATCTGGACCCTGACAAGCGGAAGCGGAACTGTGACATTCTCACCCGATGCCAGCAGTCCGACTGCAACAGTTACGGTGTCTGAGTATGGATCGAAGATTTTTACCTGGACTTTAACAAACGGCCCCTGTTCATCAAGTTCAAATGTGACCGTGAATTTTAATCAGCCTCCGATAGCCAATGCCGGACCAGGCGGAAATAACTGTGGCCGTGAATTCTATTTCAATGCTGTTCCAAGTTCCGGTACAGGGACATGGACAAGAGTAAGCGGTCCGGGCACGGCAGCATATAGTCCGAACAATCACGACCCCGGGGCAAAAGTGACAGTTTCGACTTACGGGACTTATGTTTTCAGGTGGACAGAAGTCATAGGAACATGCACAAGCAGTTCTACTGTAACAGTGAGCTTCTATGAACAGGTTTCGGCAAACGCTGGAAATGGAGGTGATGAATGCGACCTTAATTTTGTTCTGAATGCTGTTCCCGGAAGCGGGACAGGGACCTGGACAAAGGTAGGTGGTCCCGGAAATTGCACATTCAGTCCGAATAATCATCAATATAATGCCACGGTGACAGTTACCCAGTCGGGGGAATATGATTTTGCATGGACAGAGGTAAATAACAACTGTACTTCGACTGATGTGATCCGTGTAGTTTTCCATTCTGCACCAGCTTTGGATGCCGGCCCTGATGCAGTTATCTGCAAGGGGAGCAATATAAGACTGCAGGCACAGGGTACAGGAACATTTTCGTGGACTCCTGCCAACCTTTTAAATAATGCGAATATACCTGATCCTGTTGCCACACCTGTTGTTACTACAACCTTCACTGTCACTCTTTCAGATCAATGGAAGTGTAGAAACACTGACAGGGTTACAATTGAAGTCAGGGAAAAGCCAGTTGTTTATGCAGGCCAGGATCAGATCCTTGATTTTCTTTTCGAAACTTCGCTCGAAGCCACTCCGCTAAATGTATCTGAAACAGGTGAATGGGAAATCCTATCCGGAACCGGGACATTTTCAAGCAAGAACAGCAATAAAACAAATATTTCATCACTCTCGCTCGGAGAAAACAGGATTCTCTGGAGTGTAACCAACGGTGTATGCTCTGCTTCGACTGATACTGTTCTTATAAGGATTAATAAACTGACCATACAGACTTTTCTTACCCCCAATGGTGATGGAAACAATGACCAGTTTATCATAAGGGGACTTGAGTCGCTTGGAAAGGCAAAGTTAACTATTTTCAACCGGTGGGGTGCCATATTGTTTGTTGATGACAATTACGGAAATGACTGGGACGGGAAGGATAATAATGGCAATATTTTGCAGGATGATACTTATTTCTATGTTCTGAAACCTGAAAAAATAGCGGCTATAAAAGGTTATTTAGTAATTAAACAATAAAATGAAAAAGATATTCAAAATACTCTTTCTCCTTATAATTCCAATAGGTGCTTATGGTCAGCTTACACCGCTCACCAGTCAGTATATACTAAATCCGCTGCTGCTGAATCCTGCATCCGCCGGTAACAGGGGAGTGCTGAATGTTGCTGCATTTTACAGAAAGCAATGGGTGGGAGTGACAGGGGCTCCTGAAACTATGACAATTACGGGCGATGCACCATTCCGGGATGACAGGATGGGATTCGGGCTTACAGTTGTAAGCGATAAGATCGGAATTACAAAAGAGACTCAGTTCAAGACTAACTATTCTTACAAGATCAGCCTGGGTAAGGGAGATCTCTCCTTTGGACTGGGAGCCGGGTTTATAGTGACAAATACCGCATGGTCAAGGCTGATAGTACTAGATCCCGAAGAGGATATTCTTCTGGTTGATTCTAAAGGATTTGTGGTTCCCTCTTTCAGTTTCGGAACTTACTATTCGGACCAAAGATATTTTGCAGGATTTTCAATACCTAAACTTCTTGGTTATCAGTTTAACTTTGAAAAGAACAAATATGTAATCAATAATAATATGGGTGATTACTACTATATATTCAATACAGGCTATCTTTTTGATCTTTCACCGAATCTGAAATTCATGCCTTCATCTCTTATTGTTTTTTCTCCGGGCGATAAGATTCTTTATGACATTAATGCACATTTCAGGGTAATGGACCGTTTCTGGATCGGAGCTTCATACAGAAACAACCGGGCATTATCAGGGATGTTCCAGTTTCAGCTGACCGATCAGATAAGATTTGCATATACTTATGATTATGATATGGCCAAATTGCGGACTTTCAGTTCCGGATCACACGAAATAATGCTCCGGTATGAATTCCGTTATAAAGTTGAAGCTGTAAGTCCCCTGAATTTCTAATTTCTTGTTATGAAAATAAAATATATTCTGGTTTTTCTCTCTGCATTTCTTAATCCGCTGGTTATTTCCGGACAGGCAGAAACCTACACCATCAAGCCTGCCAGGTTCAATTCAAATAAAAGTGATGAATTTTCCCCGGTCTATTATAAGAATGGTATTGTTTTCTGTTCAAACATGAACCGCAGCCTGTTTGCTAATTACCTGACCCCTGAAAACAAAGGACTCATAAAGATCAATTTTGCTGATACAGTCTCAGGTAAAGTGAGCCTCTTCTCAAAAAATCTTAAGTCGAGGTTTAATGACGGACCTGCATCTTTCACCAGGAATGGCGATACAATATACTTTTCGAGAAACCTTAAAGTTGATGTGGATATTGACGAAAACTCTCCCAGGAATAAACTTGGTATTTTTACAGCAGTACTGGAAAATGGGGACTGGGGAAAGATACTCGATTTAAGGTTTAATACTGAATATTATAACATTACAACCCCATATGTTTCTCCTGATGGGAAGAGACTTTTTTTTGCATCCGATAATCCTGATGGATTTGGCGGTACCGATCTATATTACTGCGACTGGAAAGTAGATTATTGGAGCGATCCTGTCAACATGGGTTCCCAGGTTAATACAACAGGGAATGAATCATATCCTTTTGTTAACAGTGAGGGAGGATTGTTCTTTTCGTCCGACGGTCACCCCGGACTGGGTGGTAAGGACATTTATTACACAAAACAGTCAAATAAAAAATGGCTTCCACCTGTACATCTCGATGCCCCTATAAATTCAAGCTATGACGATTTTGCCATGGTTGCCGATTCAGTTATGAAAAGTGGTTTTTTTTCATCAAAAAGGGGCAATTCTGTTGATATATATCAATTTAAAACAAGTATTCATCAGCTCTTTTATTGTGAGAAACAGAGAGTAAATCAATATTGTTTCAAATTCTCGGATGATACTAAGATACCTGTTGACGCAAGGTATCTTCAGTATGTTTGGAATTTCGGAGACGGGACTGTTGTACCCGGCCTGACTACGGAGCATTGTTATAAAAGCACCGGGATATATAAAGTCAGGCTGGAGACAGTTGATAAGAAAACAGGAAGGGTATTCTTTACCAAATTATCATTTGACATTAATCTCAGGGATATTGAACAACCAGTCATTATATCGCCCCTTTCAGCTATAGCAGGCGAATCAGTTAATTTCGACGGGATGACATCTAATTTTCCGGGATCCTCAATACTGAATTATACATGGTATTTTGGAGACGGGGAGCGAACCAGGGGAGAAACCTTAAAACACGCTTATGCAGAAAAAGGAGACTATGAGGTAAAGCTCGGCTTGATTGTCAGGAACAATAAAACAGGTGTAATCAGCGAAGCATGTGCGGTAAAACCCATTAAAATATTGGGAGATAAGGCTGAAAAGGCAGAATTTGACAAAAGGGAAGTCAAATCCGCACCGGTTCCTGATATATTTTCTTATGATCAGGCAAAAACAGACAATATGTTTTCAGCTGAAAAAAATCTTTCTCAGGATGTGGCTTACAGAGTTGAGATAATAAATTCGAAATTGAGACTTGCACATGATGATAAGGCATTTAGGGATCTTCCGTTAAAATATGCTTTAAAAGAGAATTATCTTCCAGGTGAAAAAGTTTATAGCTATTCAATTGATGAAGAACCAAGCCTCATGGCAACATATCCCACTTTCAATGAAATATCCGGACTGGGGTTTGACAAGGCAAGGGTTATTCAGGCTTTAATTGATGATCCTGCGGCAAGGGAACTGAATAATTTTGAGAGAGTGTTCGGAGTATCTTCTGATATATTTTTCAGAAAAAATGACTTCAGCCTGACTCCTGAAGGGACTCAACTGCTTGACCTGGTACTTGGATTTCTGGCCAAATACCCTGCACTTAAACTTGAGATCGCCTGCCACACTGACAATGTCGGGTCGGTCTACACGAATCAGTTATTATCGCAGAAGAGGGCTGAATCAATGGTAAATTACCTTGTGAATAACGGTGTTAGCCGGCTGAGGCTGACTGCAAAGGGTTATGGGGGCACCAGGCCTGTAGCTCCTAACTATCAGGAGTCGGACAGAAAAAATAACAGGAGAATTGATTTTACAATTATGTAGATTAGTGACCAGCAGGATGTTGGCAGGCATAAAATCAGTCTACCTGGAAATAACCAGCTTTTGGGTGAACATTGTCATCTCATCAGTTCCCATCTGAACTATATAAATCCCCTCTTTGAATTTAAGCGGTACCTGAAACTGCCTGGTACCCGATTCGATTTTTTCGGTATATAAAATTTTCCCTGTTAAGCTTACTATATTGACAAAATCAGGATTAAAAGACGGATCATCAATTAAGATATTTACAATTTCATGTGCTGGATTAGGATATATCTTTACTATAAGATTTTCGTAGTTTGAAGGATTTTTATGTCTATAACCGAAAATCCTGAACTCTGAAATATAGTTCCAGTTATCTAGTGAATTGCCTTGCCCTATTAATTTGACATAATTGAATTCTTCCCCTGATTTTGATGGAGGCAGATCAAATACCTGCAGATCACCTGAAAAAGCACAAGATGCCGATTTAGTCAATATAGGTTCCCATGTAATCTTATCTTTCGATCCAAGAATATCAAAATATGATTCGCGGATCTGCCCCGATTTAAAGGCTAGTCTGACATGTTGAATATTAAAAGGTTCTTTTAATTCAAGGATAATCCATTGATTGTCGCCATTGGTCGACCACATAGTCCCAATATCCCCATCCAGAATATTGAGTGGATAGTCCGGAGATTGAAAACCACTGGCTTCAATGTTCGCTATTTCTGCAACTTCCAGATCCTGTTGATAGGGAAGTATTTCAACTGGAACAAATTTAGATTGTGTGATCTTCCCGTCACTTATATTCAGAGCAAAGACAACAGTCTGCGGTTTGCTGACTATTGGGGAAAGGAACTTAATTTTGGATTCATTAATGGAAGAAACTGGCACATTACCGGGAACAGACCATGTAAAAGAGAGGTTATCATTGTTCAGATCATAACTACCACTGGCATCTATTTCATTCACAAATCCCGAGTAACTGTTTGATGTGTAATTGACAACGACAACAGGCGGAGTATTTGGCGTAACTGGGGGAGTAACAACAACAGGCGGTGTTACAATAGGAGGTGGAGCAGATGGATTAGGATCGACAATCAGCACGACTGAACTGTAAGGTAACAAGGTAACTGACCCGGAATATTTTGTTCCTTTGACATCGAGATAGCCAACATCAAGTGAAACAATTTTGTTTGAGTTTGATTCGTTACACTCAAACCTGATCTTATTGATATCTGTTATTTCCAAAGGAGATTTAAAGGAATTGGCATCTTTCCCTGAAAATGCCTGCCATTCTGAGAGTGTCCGATTTACTGCGGGACCATACCACCCAGTGACCCATGATCTTGAAACATAATTGTTATCTATAGGTTTTGCAAAACAGTTATAGTCAGAAGTTCCAAAAACTGATATATCATTATCCGGAGTTGAAAAACATAGAACCTTCTGATCTTTTGTTCTCGCAAAAAAGATATTGCTATTCAGAGTTATATTTCTAATCGGATCATTGGGACCATATTCATCATGAACTATCAAAATCTGGCTTCCATAATCAAGATTGCCGCTTCCATTGTCATAGAACGTGTTTCTCCTGACTTCAATTTCATGAGCATTATGAAGCAAAATACCCGATACACTGCAATGAGCGACAGAATTATCAGTTACAATAATACCTTCACAGCCATCATCCAAATAGATACCATGAGAATTGTTTGCGGGATCACCTGATCCTCCGGTAAAACCTATTCCATTAAGGATAATATTACTTATTATTTTTTGTCCAGAACATGGTGTTTCCGGTCCCACACAGGAATATATACCTCCACCATCATTTTTTACGAGGTTGAATTTGTTAATATAATTATTTGCCACTAGTGTATTATTACCTCTGAAAGTAATGCCGATATAACCTGAGTTTTCGATAACATTAGACTGAATCAGTCCATTGTGACCAAGTAATTCCAGGGCATTATAAGTACCATCACCACTGCCTCCCATACCAATGATTAGTCCGGTATTTCTTATTATATTATTTGTTATAATAGCATCAGAAAAATACCCAAGTAGTTTAATTCCTGAACTATTGCTATGGGTTATACAAGTATTTGTAATTTTACAACCTGGTGAAGCTGACCAGGGTCCAAAAATAGCAGTTTCACCCGTGAAGTCAATCAATGTGTTCTGGATTGTAATATGATCAGTATTAGGAAGATATAAGGCGTTCTTGTTTGCTCCTTCAATAGCGATATTATCAATTGTAATGAATTTTTTCGAATCAAGATTAAATATCTTATCGACTGTACTTACCTTCACAATATAATTATCAGGACTTGCTGAACCGAAATACATAAAGAAAGTATTTCCGTTATAGTACCATTCTCCTAACTGGTCCAATGTCCTGATATCATTTTGAATGAAATATCCATATCCATCAATTGCATTATAGTCCGAGCTGCTCAAATATGTCAGTGTTGTTCCGGAATGATTGGTGATTTTATTTCTGTCCCATATATACCAGTTTTTTCTAATGACAACTTCTGCTCCTGCCCAGTTTGGAGAAGAAGGTAATGATGCATCATTTATTGATGTTTTCGAAACATGCGAATCAATTGTCAGAAATCCTGTATTCGGCCATCTTCCAATCGGAGTATTTATATCGTTAACTGTGACCATGTTAGGGCCTGACTGGCAGGCCACAATCTTTGAATAAATGCCACCACCATAATTTGACCATCCTGTTATTCTTGTAAATCCGCTTAGTACAGGATTTGCGCCGGTACCATATGAGCTTATGGTGATCGGGCTACCTGAAGAACCCGACCTGGAGATCTGCAGTGAGCCATAAAACCTGTCACCTCTTTTAAACAATATCCTGTCGCCTGGACTTAAGACTGAAAAGGCAGAATTTACTTTTGAGATGGATTGCCAAGGGGTAGATGATGAAAGCCCGTTTGCAGAATCGCTGCCCGAGGAACTTACATAATAGTCTGTCGCACGGCCAGCAATACTAAGCGTGCATAAGAACACCATCAATACCTTCCTCATAAATGGTTTTAAAGGGTATTATTTTGACTAATATGGAATAATGTTTGACTAACGCTACTTTTTAAACGATAAAGGATTGAATTTCTTATTTCAGCGAATCCTTTTTAACCCTTTTTAACATAACTTTAACTAAATACTTATATGTGCAAGTTAATGAGCATGATATTTAAGGATATTTGGAAAAACAAGGTTACTGAGAAGTAAAGCATAACTCTTAAATAGGGTAATAGATAATGGAGAAAAGCAAATAATAAACGTAAGTCGATGGTTCCTATGTGCTGGTTGCCAGCTGCATGATTAAGGAATCTCTGGGGTCAAAGTATGAGTAAAAGTTGGGATTTATTGCTAGTAAGTTACAACCAGCTTCTGTGTGAACATTGTAAGCGATCCTGTTCCCATTTGTAATATATAGACTCCCTGCCTGAAATCAATAGGAACCTGAAATTGTCTGATACCCGCAGCCACTTTATCATTATATAATATTTTTCCCGCCAGGCTAACTATCTTAATAAAATCAGGATTGAATGCCGGTTCATCAATTAAAATATTAACTGTTTCGCGTGCCGGATTAGGATATATCTTTACAATGAGATCTTCATAATCTGTTGGATTCCTATGCCTGAATCCGAAAATCCTGAACTCTGAAATAAAGTTCCAGCTATCCAGTGAATTGCCCTGCCCTACGAGCTTGACATATTTGTACTCTTTTTCTGATTTTGAAGGCGGAAATTCAAATACCTGCATATCACCTGAGAAATCACATGAAATGGATTTAACCAGAACAGGTTCCCAGTTAACCTTATCATTGGACCCCAGAACATCAAAATATGATTCCTTTTTTTGTCCGGGTTGAAAAGCCACTTTAACGTGCTGAATATTAAAAAACTCCTTTAATTCCAGGATAATCCATTTGTCGTTCCCGGCTGAGGACCACATTGTGCCTATATTTCCGTCAATCACATTGTAAGGGAGATAAGGCGTCTGGAAATCTGCTGCTTCAACAGCGATCACCTCTGCGGTTTCAAGCCCTGGCTGATAAGGCAATATTTCAACAGGGACCGTTTTAGATTGTGTTGTTTTTCCGTCGCTAACCGTTAGTGTGAAATCAAAGGTTTGTTTTGTTTCGACAATAGGGGCAAGAAATTCAATCACTGAACTGTTTGTCGAAGAAACCGAAATATTGTTCGGTATTTTCCATGTGAATGAAAGGTTATCCCTGTCCGGATCATAGCTTCCGGTTGCATTCAATTCACCAACAAATCCGGAATAGGTGCCATTGATATAATTGACAACAGCCACAGGAGCTGCGTTGGTAACAACAACGGGTGGAGTTACAACAACCGGTGGAGGTGTTACGACCGGTGGAGGTGTTACGACCGGTGGAGGTGTTACAACCACCGGATTGACGCCGTTAGAAACAGTTTGATTGCTTATTGAAGCAGCCTGTCCTCCTTCGACTGTTTGTAATGGATTGGAAGAGGGCTTTGTATATGCGATAGTCACGATATCCTCATTTACAACCGGTGAGGAAAGGTTAAGAATAACTTTGGTTCCGGTAACCGAAACAGAACTTATTGACCTGGCTGTTGAGTTCACAATTACAGAAAAGGCAGAAATAGAAGGTACAATATTAGCAAGTGCAAGGTTGTAAGTCAACTCAATAACTGCCGGTGCAGCGTTTCCGATTGCTGCACCTGATAAAACAGGAACTGCAGGAGGTGGAGGAGCACTTATCCTGTTTGCAACACTCTGGGTACTGAGTGAGGCAGCAATTCCACCGGCAGGGGTTTGCAGCGGATTTGATGAAGGGGCTGTATAAGATACTGTAACAGTATTCCCGTAAGTAACAGGACTTGAGAGGGTAATGAATACTTTTGTCCCTGAAACACTAACTGATGAAATACTTCTTGCGGCAGAGTTAACCTGGACTGAAAATGCTGAGGCTGCAGGAAAAACATTTGCCAGGGTAAGGTTATAGGTCATTTCTATTACTGAGGGTGCCCCATTTTCAATAGCTGAACTCACATATACCGGAGCAGTTGGAGGAGCTGAGGGGTCCGGGTCTACCATAAGAATCACCGATGTGTAAGGCAGCAATGTAACAGAGCCGGAATACTTTGAACCTTTTACGTCAATATAGCTTCCGTCGAGAGAGACAACTTTGTTTGAAGTCGAGGCATTGTATTCGAATCTGATCTTGTTTACATCAGTAATTGAAATTGGTGAAATATAGGAATTCCTATCCTTTCCGGTGTATGACTGCCAGTCTTGAAGAGACCTGTTCATGGCTGTACTGTACCAACCCCCACTCCAGGTTGTTGCAACGAAAGTATTATTGATAGGTTTTGCGAAGCAGTTATAATCAGAAGTACCAAAACTTGAAATATCATTGCTGGAGGTACAGTATGCGAGTATTTTTTGTTGCGGGGCAACTGCAAAAAAGATATTATTATTCATTGCAATATTCCGGATTGGATCATCCGGGCTGTAACTGTCATGAATAAATAAAACCTGCCCTCCGTAATTATCATTTCCATTTCCATTATTAAAAAAAGTATTTTTGCTTACCTCAATTTCATGGGCATTATGAAGATAAATACCTGAAGAATTGCAGTTTGCAACAGTATTTCCTGTTACCACCACATTCCTCGACCTGTCATCCATATATATTCCGTGGGCATTATAAGCTTTATCAGGTAATCCGTCACCAAGTCCGGAACCATTAAGTACTATATTGCCAGTTACTTTTTGTCCGGTTTTGGCTGTCCCTGTCCCGACATAAGTATAGATTCCTCCTCCATCATTTTTAATGAGGTTGAATTTGTCGATCAGATTATTAGAAACTAAAGTGTTATTCCCTGAAAAATTGATGCCAACGTACCCTGTGTTTTCAATAATATTATTTTGGATCAGGCTGTTATCGCCATTGATTTCAAGTGCAGAATAAGTACCATCTCCGCTGGCACCCATCCCTATTATGATCCCAGTGTTTTTAACACTATTATTTGATACAGTAGCATTTGTAAAGCTTCCTGAGAGCATAATCGCGTTGCTGTTACTGTTAGTTATAGTGTTATTCAGAATCTTAATATATGGCGAATTATCCCACCACGGCCCATAGATGGCGGTTTTTCCCGTAAAATCAATAATACAGTTTTGGATAGTAATATTTTCAGAACTGGGTAAATGGAAAGCATATTCGTTAGCACCCTCAATTTTCAGGTTTTCGAAGGTGATGTAATTAATGTTCAAAAAGTAAACAATTTCATTAATGGAACTTACCTTAACATCATACTGGCTTGGGTCGGCAGTGCCAAAATACATAAAAAAGGTAGTTCCATCATAGTACCATTCTCCCATAACATCAAGGGTTTTGATACTATTCTGTATGAAATAGCCATATCCATCCCTTGGAGCATAGTCTGATCCGCTTTTATAATAAAGTGTATTTCCGGAGTGGCCTGTGATTGTATTTCTGTCATAGATATACGGGACTTTTCTGATAACAACCTCAGCTCCAGTCCAGTCAGGGGAGGAAGGTAATTCTGCATCAGTAATTGATGTATTTGACGTGTGTGAATCTAATGAAAGAAAACCGCTGTTGGGCCATCTTCCTAAACCTTTGCTTACCCCGTTGAAAATAACCATGTTAGGGACAGATTCACAGGGAATTGTTTTTGAATAAATTCCACTTCCATAATTGGTCCAGTCTGAAATTGAAGAGAATCCACTGATCACAGGATTTGGTCCGCTGCCATAGGCACCTATTGTTATGGGGCTTCCTGATGATCCGGATCTTGATATTCTGAGTGCACCATAAAAAACATCACCCCTTTTGAATAAAACTCTGTCGCCGGGAAATAGTCCTGAAAAAACTGAATTTACTTTAGAGATTGATTGCCATGGTGTTGTTGATGAAAGTCCGTTTGCAGAATCATTGCCAGAGGAGCTTACATAATAGTCTGTTGCAGAGGCAATGAAACTTACCGAGCATAAAAACATCATTAAAACCTTTCTCATAGATGTTTCTGAAAAAATATTTATTGACGAATGGATATGACTTATTGATTAACGACGTAAAATAAACGATAAAAAACGTAAATTGGTACACTTGACTTACTTTTTTATGAATTTTAATCAACAAAAAGAGATTATTAGCAAAGATTCTATTCAAAGACTTATAACATCGACTTAACAAACCCGATTATTTTAACAGTAAGCAGGGAAGAAGGATTATCCAGTAATAAACCAGGCTTAGAGATTCTTTTATTTTACTGATCTGTGGTGATTGTTTAGGTTTTGTAGTTTGCACATCCGGGATTGAAATTATGCCAATATTATATGAATCTCCTAATACTCTTCTATAAGTCAACCATGTTCTTCGGGCATGTATCCCCAGAGAAATAATGTTAATACCTTTGATATCGTAATTTGAAGATTTAATCCATCTCTTTACTGCGAGAGCACTGACAAGTGTTCTGTTAATACCAGTTCTGTCACCTGTAATGACATTTACTTTTGTTGAATCGATGCCGGCAGAGATAAGCTTGTTTCTGAAAATATAAGCGCTTGAATTATAGTTATTTACTATGATGTTATCCCCTCCCAGTGAACCGACATCGTAAACAGAATTATATCTGTATGGAATTTTTATTTTTCTGTCAATTACAATTTCTTTTACATAAAGGTTCCTGTCGCCAAAATCATCGATCATATCATTATCAAACTGAATCATCAGTGAATCAATTGTTTTTAGGGAACCTTTCCATTTAACAGAATATTTCTGTTTCTTCATATTTACTGTGAAGTCGGAAATGAGCGAGTCATTTATGTAAAAGATCATATGTGTCCTGTAGACTCCATCCATTTCACTATGTGCATCAATCTCGATGAGGTGATTATAATCAGATGTACTGGTTAATGAACCGGGTTGGGGATAAAATATCAGATACCCGTTCATTCCGACAGTGCAATAATCCAATCCATAATTTTTTATCCCTGAGGTAATAATAAGGTTATATGAATTATTTTTAATCTCCTCGGTAGCCATTTCAAGAGCAAAGTTCGGCAGCCAGCCTTCAAT
>DOTV01000047.1:27724-50352 GCA_003520925.1 Bacteroidales bacterium
ACTGACTTATTTGTGATCGCAATAAATATAATAATGACAAAAACAATTCCAGTAAGGAAGATTATCAGGAATCTTTTCAATATTTTGTGTTTTCGATTCAATATTATGGCGTTTTAACCGTTCATGCAAAGTAATTATTTCACTTGATTTTTAAACATAGGCAGAATAATTTTATTTAAAAGATAATCAGGATTTATTAGAGGAATGCGTTTACAAGGAGTTTTATGTCGGTTGATAAAAAAGCCCATTCCTGTTATTTCTTTTAGTTAATTTTGCAAGTACCGGATTTTCAGAATACTGAACAAACAATACTGGTGCTGGCAGGGAAGCAATAGTTAAAACTTCTAAACCAAATTACCAAATGGCTCGTTGGTTAAGATTTTGTGACTGACGAGGCGAAGCTATATAAAAATCCAAATTTTGTTTCCAGCAGATCTGATTGAATAGTTAGCATCAATTCTGAATATTATCGATGATGGCAAATTTTTATTTAAAAGCCAGGGAATTTATAAAGTCATATTTTTCAAAAGGCCATGAGAGAAGTATAAAAGCCAAGAAGAATATTTTAGCTTCTTTTCTGATTAAGGTCTTAAGTATCGGAATAAGCTTATTGCTTGTACCTCTTACTATAAATTATGTAAACTCCTCCAGGTACGGGATATGGCTTACTCTAAGTTCAATAGTTGCCTGGCTTAGCTTTTTTGATATTGGTTTGACCCAGGGTTTGCGAAATAGATTTGCTGAGGCAAAAGCCAGAAATGATGATTCTATAGCCCAGGTTTATGTTAGTACAACCTATGCTCTGCTTGCGATTATTTTCGTTGTAATCTGGATAGTGTTTCTTTTCCTGAATAATTTTTTAAGCTGGCCAAGAATTCTTAATGTGGCATCTGACATGCAGACCGAGATTTCTTTTTTGGCCGTTATTGTTTTCACATATTTTTGTTTGTCATTTGTTCTCAAGATTATAACTACTATCCTTCTGGCTGATCAGCAACCCGCAAAATCTTCACTGATCGATCTTATGGGACAAATCATCTCTCTGATATTCATAGTAATCCTTGTTAAAACTACGGAGGGTTCTTTGATTAATTTAGGAATTGCTCTTTGCGTCTCACCACTTTTAGTTCTGATTTCCGCTAACTTAATATTTTTTACTGGAACATATAGGAAATACCGGCCAGTTGTTTCGAAAGTGCACTTTGTACATGCAAAAGACCTTTTCAACCTGGGCTTGATTTTCTTTATAATTCAGTTTGCCGGGATTATTCAGTTTCAGACAGCTAATATTATAATTGCGAGGAATTTCGGAACAGAAGATGTTACTGCATATAATATTGTTTTTAAGTATTTTAGTGTTCTGAATATGATTTTTACAATTTTTATCACTCCCTTTTGGTCCGCCTCAACAGAAGCCTACCAGAAGAATGATATTGAATGGATAAGAAATGGCATAAAGAAGTATACTATTGTAAATATTCTATTAGTAATTGCTGGTACGATAATGCTCGTTTTTTCTGATACTGTTTACAGATTATGGTTGGGAGAGGGCAAGGTTGAAATTACATTTGCCCTGTCGCTTTGGGGCTTTATGTATTTTAATGTTCTGATGTTCGGAGGGAAATATGTCAATTTCCTGAATGGTATAAGTGCTTTAAGGATACAGTTTATTTCCAGCATCCTGAGTCCCTTTATTTACGTAGGTGTTGCAATACTTCTGATCAGGCATTTTCAACTTGGGGTTTATTCTCTTTTTATAGCCTCAATTATTGCTAATTTTAATGCATTTATTCTGGCTCCAATACAGTACAACAGGATAATCAGAAAGAGATCCGGAGCGGCTATTTGGTATAAATAGGAATTTAACGGATGACAAAAATAGTTCATATTCAGAAGTCCGTTCTGTCGACCGGAAGGGCTCCCCTCAGGCTCCATAATGCTTTTTTGGAAGAGAACTTTGATTCTTCAATTTTAACGATGGAATTCGATGTAAATCATACAGAGAGAATTAGTGACACCGGTAGGAATTCCAGAGTAATTGCCAGGATTGATCAGTTTCTCCAGTCTTTTATCACAAGGAAAATTAACAGGCAGTATGGATTATATTCTTACCCGATATTCGGTACCGATATTTCAAAGAATGACTTAGTTAAAAAAGCCGATATAATATATCTTCATTGGGTTCAGGGAGGATTTCTAAATATTGGTGACTACAGGCGTCTGGCTAAACTGGGGAAACCCATAATAGTCTTTATGCATGACATGTGGTCAATTACAGGTGGATGTCACCATAGTTTCTCTTGCGAAAAGTACACAACAAACTGTTTCAAGTGCCAGATGTTTCCAAAGAAACAACTGGTTGACTGGCCGAAAATTGAGTTTCTGAAGAAAAGGAGAATGTTCTCAAGCTGTGATAATTTATATTTTATCTCTCCAAGCAAATGGCTTCATTCATGCTCAAAACAATCAGCTCTTACAAAAGATAAAACCCTGTTTCATATCCCTAATATAATTGACAATAAGCTTTATAAGCCTGTGGGGAAGAGATTTGCAAGACAGATTCTTAACCTAGAAGAGAATGAAATCATATTATCATTCGGAGCGTTCCTGATTTCCAGTGCTTATAAGGGTTGGGCTGAATTATTAAAAGCTTTAAATATCCTGGTTAAGGAATATTCCAGAAATGAAATTACACTGTTGATTTTTGGGGATGGTTATAATAAAGCAATTGCAGACGCAGCACCATTCAGAACACGGTTTATGGGGTTTCTTAAAGATGAATTATCAACAGTTCTGGTTTATAATGCGACTGATGTATTTGTTACACCCTCACTTGCAGATAACTTCCCTACTACAGTTCTGGAGTGTCAGGCTTGCGGAACTCCTGTTGTCGGATTTGATGTAGGAGGCATTCCTGATATGATAAAACATAAAGATAACGGCTATCTTGCAAAGTACAAAGATGCTGATGACTTAGCAAATGGTATAAAATTTTGCCTTGAAACCAAAATTAAAGGAAGATTGTTGCCAGAATTTGAAAAAAACACCTTATTAAAAAAGCATGGTGATATGATGCAAGCAGTTCTAAACAATTAGGTTACCAGAATAATATATGATAAAATACTGGGAAAAAACAATAGATGAACCCTCAGACAAATCCATGATCCTTACACAGAATTTGTTCTGGATTGGGTTTGTTATATATATTGCAAGCTATGTGATCTCGACATCAAATCAGGTAAACTACGTAATCTGCAACTTATTACAGGTTTTAGGACTCGTGATTTTTCTACCTTCTGCTGTTATCCTTATTCAATATAAATTTGATAACAGTTATCTTAAGGTAGTTTTTCCTGTATATTGTTTGTGGTTAATAACTGTCATGCTCAGGGGCGTAGAGTTTGATTATCAGACAATTAAACAGTTGCTTTTTGATCCTGCCTCTGGCATGTTCCTTTACCTTGTTCCCTTTGTCCTTCTTATTCCAGTTACTCCGGCATTTCTTAAGAAACTGTTTTTTGTAATTGTTATACTGGGCATGCTCTACCTGTTATATGATTTAATTTTTATTAAACAATTGCTTTATCCTACAGAAAATATCCGTAGTCAGGCAATAACCGAGTATTTTACGCAGCACTTGAGTCTCCCCGCAGGGTTTGTTTTGTTGACTTTCATATATCACAAAAGAAAAACAAACCTACTCTTACTGTTTACGTTAATTATTGCATTTTTATTAGCCGTCATAAGAGCACGAAGAGGATTGATGTTCATGTCTTTCAGTATTCTTGCCTTTTCTCTTCTTTTCTATCAGGTTTCAAATAAAACCAAAATAGGAATTATTATTATCTCATACTTTTTCATAATTATTGCAGGATTCATTGCAATTAAAGTATATGAAAATAACAGAAAAGATACTTTTAGCCTGATTACACAGCGAATAGGTCAGCGTACCAGAACTGAAGTTGAACAGTACTTTTACAGAGATCTTCGACCTCAGGATTGGATTTTCGGAAAAGGATTGAATGGGCAATACTATTGCCCGGGGGTAAATGAAGGTAGTGGAACCATTACAATTTACAGAAAAGTAATTGAAACAGGATACCTTCAGGTGGTATTAAACGGTGGCCTGATAAGCCTTATTCTTCTATTGATTATTGCGGTGCCTGCAGTCATTAAAGGGGTCTTTTATTCTAAAAATATGCTTTCAAGAGCTTCGGGCATATGGGTCTTCCTGTTTTTATTATTTATGTATCCCGGAACCCTTACTATTTTTTCGTTAAATTATATACTGGTTTGGATTTCTATCGGGATCTGCTATAGTAAGGAATTCAGAAAATTATCGGATGAGAAAATTTCTGAAATGTTTGCTATTGAATCTATTAAAGGAAAATTAAGCTGATTCTCTAAATAGCAGAATAACTGATGCCATCACAAAAAGTCCTTATTTTTGGTCAACCTTTTAATAATTTCTCTGGAGGCGGAATCACGCTGACTAATCTCTTTAAGGGCTGGCCTAAGGATAAAATAGCTGTTACATATCTGGGCCATGGATTGGTTAATGTCACTACAGATGTATGTGACACTTATTATCAGCTGGGGAACGAGGAGCATAGATGGAAATTTCCGTTTAATTTATTTCAGAGAGAATTTTCTTCAGGTGTTAAATCTTTTAATGTTAAAAAGGATACTCCTGTCAATTCCTCACAGAAAGGGTTCCGTCACAGGGTTGTCAACAATTATTTCTATCCATTTTTACGGTGGGCGGGCTTGTTTCATTTTACGACCACACTTTCAATCTCTGAAAGATTCGAAAACTGGCTCGCGGATTTTAACCCTGAAATCTTATACCTTCAGGTAGCTGCGCGTGATGAGATAGTTTTTGCAAAAGAATTGATCGATCATCTGAAGGTACCGTCGGTAATTCACTTTATGGATGACTGGCCGGCTACAATCAGCAGCCGTGGCCTTTTTAAAGGTTACTGGTCGAATAAGATCGATACGGAATTAAAAAGACTGCTTGAAAAGGTCGATCTGCATCTAAGCATAAGCGATGCAATGTCGGAAGAATACGAGAAAAGATATAAAAGACGGTTTCTGCCTTTTCATAACCCGATTGAAGCAGGATTATGGGAGCCATATATAAAGAGAGAATTTAAGATAGATAAGAAGTATGTCACCATTCTTTATTCAGGCAGAATCGGTGATAATGGCATTGCAGATTCGGTGGTCGAAGTTGCCGCGGCAATTGATTCCATGACCGGGGGGGAGGCAAACATAAAACTGCATATCCAGACACCTACCAGGGACACGAGAATTATTGACAGGCTTAACAGATACAAATGCGTCGTTTTTAATCCGTTTGCAGAATACAGCCAGATCCCAAAGATCTTTTCGAGTGCTGATATATTGTTACTTGCCAATGATTTCAGTTCCATAGGCTTAAAATACCTGCGATATTCAATGCCAACTAAAGCATCAGAATATATGATATCGGGAACTCCGGTTCTTGTATATACTCCTGAGGTTGCAGCGGTTTCGCAGTTCTTCAGCAAAAATGAATGCGGATATTGCATTACTGTGCGAAGCAGGGAGAAAATTGTAAAAGCCATAAATTATCTTATAGAAAATGAGGATTATCGAAAAAAGATAAGCCTTAATGCGGTCACCATTGCAAAAGAAAGATTTGAAGCAGAAAAGGTTCGGAATGAATTCCAGCAACATTTATATAACCTAGTTAATAAAGATAATCATGTTCACTGACAAGGTCCTGTTAATTACAGGAGGTACAGGTTCATTTGGCAACGCTGTCCTCCGACGGTTCTTAAATTCTGATATCAGAGAAATCCGCATATTCAGCCGCGATGAAAAGAAACAGGATGATATGCGTCAGTTTTACAGCAATGACAAAATAAAGTATTATATCGGAGATGTAAGGAATTATGAGAGTATTAAGAGTGCTATGAAGGGTGTCGATTTTGTTTTTCAGGCAGCAGCATTAAAGCAGGTGCCATCCTGCGAATTTTTTCCCACTGAAGCTGTAAGAACAAATGTTCTGGGCTGTGAAAATGTCCTGAATGCGGCTCTTGAAAACAATGTCAGCAGAGTTATTGTACTTAGCACTGACAAAGCTGTATATCCCATTAATGCAATGGGCATGTCTAAAGCTCTGAGTGAAAAGGTAATGATTGCAAAATCGCGTAGTCTGGTAAATACCAATCAGGTTTTCTGCGGTACAAGATATGGCAACGTAATGGCTTCGAGGGGTTCTGTAATACCACTCTTCGTCGACCAGATCAAAAAAGGAGGCCCCCTTACCATTACAGATCCCCAGATGACCAGGTTTATGATGACTCTCGATGGGGCAGTGGATCTTGTGATTTTTGCTTTTCAGAACGGGATGCCGGGTGATATTTTTGTACAGAAAGCCCCGGCATCAACAATTGAAGTACTGGCAAAGGCCCTGTTGAGGCTCTATAATGCAAATAATCCAATCAAAATTATTGGAACAAGGCATGGAGAGAAGCTTTATGAGACTCTTGTAAATAGGGAGGAGCTTGCTAAAGCTGTGGACCTTGGCAATTACTACAGGATTCCGGCTGATACCCGCGATTTAAATTATAACCGGTACTTTGTTGAGGGTGAAACACAGATCGCACAAATAGAAGAATATACTTCGCATAATACACACAGAATGAATCTTGAGGAGACACAGAATCTCCTGTTGCAGCTTGATTCAGTCAGGAGTGATATTGAAAAACTTAAGTAAAATAATTCCATAATCCTTAACTTGGAAGAAAAACAAAGAGTAGAGCGGCAGGAATATGTTTTAATAACATCCTCAAACTTTCCCGCTGGATCTGCCTCAGCAAATTACCTGAATCTTTTTTGCAGGGGAATTATAAAGTCGGGTTCCGGGATAGAAGTTTATATTCTTAAAGGTTATTTCCTTAAAGGCCGTAAGACAAACGATGCCAAAATAAATAAAACTGAATACGGGGTCAATTATAAATATCTTGCATTCGTAAATAGATCTTCAAACGGATTAATGAAGATTATTGGCGATATCTATGGTTTATTCTCACTGACTTTACTTCTCTTTTCATTGTTTAAGAAAAGGGAAAAAACCACAGTTTTTTGTTATAATAATGAAATTCAACATAGTCTTCTGCTGAATCTGTATTGCAGACTGACAGGAATAAAAATTATAACATTTGTTCCGGAGTATTACGATATATCTGAATTTTCAGGGAATATATTACGTAAATTGAGATGGTACGGATTCCTGCTGAATTTTCATTACATAAACCGACTTTCGGATAAATTAATAGTATTCAGTAAATACATTAAGTCAAGATATCTTGAAAAGGGGTATCCGGAAAAAGATATTCTTGTTCAACCTAATCTGACAGATTTTGAATTCTGGAAAAAGGATAATGAAGATCAGGTTTATACTATAGGATATAGCGGAACGCCATACAAAAAAGACGGAATCGAAGATCTTTTGTCAGCAGTCGGATTACTTGCGAAAAAAAATATTGAAGTAAGTGTCGTCATCGTGGGCGATGTAGTCAATGAAAACTCGATCATTCCTTCATTGTCTAAATTTTGCGAAACCATCGGAATCAGTAGACTAGTTACATTTTCCGGGCATGTACCAATTGAAGAAGTAAGAGCCAGATTGAATAAATGCAGTATTCTTGCTATAACACGGCCGAATATTGTTCAGACAGTTGCGGGATTTCCTACAAAGATCGGTGAATATTTTGCCTGTGGAAAAACAGTCCTGTCAACCCGGATCGGAGACGTTAGCAATTATTTCACACACAGGCAGGATATTGTATTTGCTGAATCTGATGATCCCCAGTCGATCGCTGAAAATATTGAATGGATATTGAGGAATAGGGAGGAATGTAGAATAATTGCAGCGAACGGGTTGTTGAAAGCCAAGGAATTACTTGATTACAGAATCAAGGTGCCGGCTATAGTCGAGTTTGTTGAAAGGGACTAATAATTCTGTTGAATACTCAGATTTAAACCGAGTAGTGAGAAAAAGAATATTGAGTGTTGGTCATATGGAATTTCCTCTTGGAAAAGCGCAGGTTCAGCGGCAACTATTATTAGCCAGAGCGATAATCCATGAAGGATTTGATGTTACAGTACTTTGCAGATATGGTATTCATAACGAATCGGACGGTATTGATAAGGAAGGAATCTTTGAAGAAGTTAATTACATCTACTGCTCAGGTACATCGGTCAGACCTGAAGGGATTTTAAAAAGAAATTTTCTTAAGATAAAAGGGCTGTTTAATGAGATTTATTATTACTGGCAATTTTCTAAAAGGAAGCAGCTGGCCGGAGTTTTAGTCAGTACAAATAATTTTTACAATATTCCTTTTTATTTCTTATTGGGAAAGCTATTCAAATCAATAACAGTAATTGATAATGTAGAGTATTGGACTGCAATAACGGATCATAAGGGATTTGACAGATTTGATAAATATTTATATGACAAATTATATTTTTATTTTTCCGATAGAATAATCTGCATAAGTGATTTTCTGAAACTAAAGGTTCCTGCAGCAATCAGGGACAAGGTCATTAAGATCCCGGCAATAACCGATTTTGAAAAATTCAGTATTAAAATTGAAAATCCCAAATTAGTTGAAGGAGAGTATTTTCTTTATTGTGGTTCGGAGAATTACTTTGAGGTAATTGATTTTGTCATTTCAGCCTTTGAAGCACAGGCTGAATATACTGATACATCTCTTGCATTAGTAACAAAACACACCGGAGAATTACAAAATCGTATTGAAAGGAGCAATACTAGAGATCGTATATTTATTTTCTCAGGCATTCCATATTCTGAACTTGTAAATTTGTACAGAAACAGCCAGGCTCTAATAATTCCGATGAGGAACAGTGACCAGGATAAAGCAAGATTTCCGCATAAGATAAGTGAGTATTGTGCATCAAAAAGACCAATTATAACGAACAGTGTGGGTGAGATTAATAATTACTTCACAAAGGCAAATTCCTTCTTATGTGATGCCTATGATATCCAGGATTATTCAAAAGCCATGATGCTGGCCACTACTGATCAGAATTTATCAGAGACGATTGCTACTGAGAGTTACTATACCGGGATTCGGAATTTTAATTATCTGTCATATTCCAGAAGCCTGATAGATCTTTACCAAAGAAAATGAAGATAATTCAAATTATATACTCGTTAGTGCCTGGTGGAGCTGAGCGCTTTGTTGTCGATCTTTCAAATGAAATGGCACAACACAACGAAGTAATATTATATACCTTAAGAGATGATTCACTTGAAGACAACAGTTATTATATACCTTACCTCAGCCCAAAGGTAAGGTATAACAATCTAAAGATTAGTCCCGGTTTCAAACCTGGCCTTATACCGAGATTTCTAAAAATACTTCTGGAAGAGAAACCTGATGTTGTGCATTGTCACTTAAATCTGGTAAATTATTTATTCTTTTCATCCTTGATTCTGAAGAATAAAATTCGATTTATTTATACTTTACATAATTCAGCGGAAACTGAAGTAAATTCAGAGACTGAAAGAAAAATTAGAAGATTCTTTTTTAAGCACAAATTCTTTATTCCAATAGCTATCTCCGGGGAAACTAAAAAATCATATCAAAGCTATTATAAACTTATCGATGTAGACGTAATATACAACGGGAGAAAATTCGAAGGGAAATCACCACTTTTTAATGAAGTTAAGAAAGAGATTGTTTCTTATAAACCTGATAATGAGACTCTAGTTTTTTGTCATGTTTCGAGATATGATGCTATCCAAAAAAACCAGGAAATGCTTGTCAGTGCATTTAACAAATTAAAAGGGGAAGGTTATAACATCATTTTGCTTATTATTGGAAGCGGCTTTGAAAAAGTAAACTCACTGTTGAATATGGCAAAGGACCATATTCATTTTCTTGGGGTTAAGTCTAATGTAAATGATTACCTCTATTCATCCGACGCTTTTTGTCTGAGTTCTCATTTTGAGGGTATGCCAATTTCTCTTATTGAAGCATTTGCCTGTGGCTGCATTCCGGTTTGTACCCCGGTTGGCGGAATTGTGGACCTGATAGATAACGGGATAACTGGCTTCATTTCCAGTTCGACAAGGGAAGAAGATTATATTGATGCATTAAAGCAATTCATAAGGGATAAAGAGTTGATAAACAGAGGAAAACTGGTAGATGTTTATGAGGAGGGTTTTAGTATCGAAAAATGTACAGAACGATATATGAAATTTTACAGGGGAAAAAATTCATAATCTAATTCTTAAAGTCCTTCAATTGTGTTGATCTGCAAATTGCATATTTAGAATTATTCTTAGTCACTTCAAAATGAAAATTCTTATTTCTAACAAATACTATTATCCGCGTGGGGGAGGAGAAATATATTCAATTGAGCTTGAAAAGCTTCTGATTAAGAATGGTCATGAAGTAGCTGTATTTGCAATGGAACATTCAAACAACTTTGAAAGCAGGTATTCAAGGATGTTTCCTTCTGAAATTGATATTAACAAGAAGGACTTTAAGAACCTTATTCTCTCTATTATCAGACCTTTTGGGTCCATAGGGGTCAGAATCAATTTTAGAAGGCTCATAAAAAGCTTTAAGCCTGATATTGTTCATTTGAATAATATTCATTCCCAATTGTCTCCTGTACTGGCTATTATTGCTCGCAGGGAAAAAATTCCTGTTATCTGGACACTACATGACCACAAGCTTCTTTGCCCAAGGTATGACTGCATGCGCAACGAAAATCCTTGCGAACTTTGCTTTCAGAATAAAATCAATGTGATAAGATACAGATGCATCAAAGGAAGTCTCCCGGCCAGTCTGATAGGTTATTTTGAATCCATCGTATGGAACAGGAGGAAGCTTAGTAAATCGACTAATCTCTTTCTCAGCCCAAGTACTTTCCTTAAAGACAATATGATTAAAGGAGGGTTTAACCAGAAGAAGTTAAAAGTACTTCATAATTTTATTATGGAAGATAAGCTGGCAGAACATATATCTGTAAAAGAAGGTTACTATTGCTACGTGGGAAGATTATCAAAAGAAAAGGGAATTGAAACATTATTAAAGGCTGCGGTTGAATTGCCACAATATAATTTGAAAATAATAGGAACAGGTCCGTTGGAGAAGGATCTGAAAGACAGGTATAGTAAACCTCATATCGATTTCCTCGGATTCAAAGAATGGGAACAACTTAAAGAAATTCTGAAAGGGGCAAAATGTATGGTAATTCCGTCAGAATGTTATGAGAATAATCCTTTAAGCATAATTGAATCTTTGTGTCTTGGGACACCTGTTATTGGAGCTAAGATAGGGGGTATACCGGAACTTATCGAAACAGGTGTGAATGGCTATACTTTTGGTAATGGTGATGTAAGGGATTTACATTCCAAGATCATTAAGGTTTATGAAGGTGATGACAAGTTCAATTATATCGGAATAGCTGAAAAAGCACGGGCTAAATTCAATTCTGGTTATTATTACAGGCAAATCTTCAAAATATATTCTGATCTGATTAAAAAGTAGACTTCTATCAGAGGTAACTGTTTAAAAAGAAAGGGATTTTAATCTGGTCTTTAAAACGGATATTTATTTCTCGGTAGTACTTTATTAGTAAATAATACATGGATAAAATCATACTTATCGCTTATGATCTAAATCCTGAGCTTGGTTCAGAATGCGGGACAGGTCATAGTTATCTGCAAATGTACCTTAAGCACTTTATTGTCAAAGTATTTACAAATGAAGCTCATCGGAATGATATCCAGAAGTTTAATTATGGAGATAATGTTACTTTCAATTTTATTAAATTCAATTATTTTGAAAAAACTCTGGCCCGTATAAAACTGGATGTAATAAGTAATTGGTTCTTTTGTAAGAAAGCATGTGATATATTATTGTCTGATAGTAATCTACATGAATTTAAATTCATGCATATTGTGACCCCGGAAGGATTCTTTGCATATAATAATTTACACAAACTAGGTATTAATTACATTATAGGACCAATAAATGGAGGGCTCAAAACTCCTGAGCACTTTAGAAAAGTCTTTAATAGAAATATAATTACTGATTTTCTTCGGGATTCATTGTATAAGTCGGTCATTAAATTACCTGGCTGGAATAAATATTATAACAGGGCAGAAAAGATAATTATTTCTGATAAAAACCTTCTCAAGTCCATCCCTGGCAAGTACCACAATAAAACCTTTCAGATTTTTGATGTTCTTGTCGATCCTGTTGAATTTTCACCTGGTATCGTACAATCAGATGCATCAACTACGACAATTCTGTTTACTGGAAGATTAATTCCGAAGAAGGGTATTTTATTGCTTCTTAAAGCTTACTTGAAATGTCTGGTTGATTTTAAGATCGATAATCTCAAATTATCAATAGTGGGGAATGGGCCTTTGTTAAAAAATGTCCTGAGTTTTATAGAAAATAATTATTTGCAAGATAAAATCTCTGTATATAACAATATTTCACGAAACACCCTTATCGATAAGTATCAGACAGCCGATATTTTTTGTCTGCCGACGTTGCGTGAGCCCGGTGGGCTTGCAATCCTTGAAGCCATGTCATGCGGGCTTCCTATTATTACTTCAAATTATGGAGGACCTTCATATTCTGTTACTAATGAATGTGGAATTAAAATTGAGATGGGAAACTATGATCAGTATATTGATGATATGGCAAGTGCAATTGCCAGGTTGTATTATGAACCGTTATTAAGAAAAAAGATGGGGGTTGCATCACGCGAAAGGATCATCGAAGAATTTTCAACTGACAGTGTTGAGAGAAAACTTATTAATTTATGGGAAAGTATTTACAAATGATCTGATTATTAAACATTAATAGATCTATCTCGATCCTAATTCTGGTAAGGAGCTTGTTTCTAACCTAAACTTGTTGAGGATCAAAAAGGAACTTAATGAATTCAATATTATAAAATAAATTCGCATTCAAACTATGGATAAAAGACAAACGGTTCAATTGCCAACAGATGTATCAATTATAACAACATACCGTTGCCAGATGCGCTGCAAAATGTGCAGTATCTGGAAATTTCCAACTGATGAGAAAAAGGAAATTATGCCAAAGGATTTAGAAAAGCTTCCCGCACTAAAGTTCGCTAATGTAACCGGCGGAGAGCCTTTTCAGCGTCGTGACCTTGAAGACATTGTTGCGGTATTATTTACAAAGGCGCCAAGAGTTGTTATTTCAACTTCAGGTTGGCATTATGAAAAGATAATCAAACTGGCCGCGAAATATCCCAATATTGGAATACGTGTAAGTATAGAAGGCCTTTCACAGCGTAATGATGATCTTAGAGGCCGTCAGGGAGGGTTCGATAATGGATTGAAGGTTCTTTTGAAACTTAGATCTATGGGTGTGAAAGATATTGGATTCGGTATCACCGTATCGAATCAGAATTCTGAAGACATGCTTTGGCTTTACCGCCTGGCTAAAGAGCTGAAGTTGGAGTTTGCAACTGCTACATTCCATAATTCTTTTTATTTCCATAAGGATGATAATCAAGTAACTAATAAGGATACAGTAATTAAGCACTTTGAGGAGCTTATAAATGAACTACTTAAGGAGAAAAGTCCTAAAAGCTGGGCAAGGGCATTTTTTAATTTGGGGCTAATTAATTATATCCGTGGAGGAAAGCGTATGCTTCCCTGTGAAGCAGGTCTTGCAAACTTCTTTATTGAACCATATGGAGATGTATATCCGTGTAACGGACTTGAAGATAGGATTTGGAAAGAGAGCATGGGAAACCTTCATGATTATTCGACTTTTGAAGAATTGTGGTACAGCGTACAGGCACAGAGAGTTAGAGATCTGGTTAAGATTTGCCCCAAGAACTGCTGGATGGTAGGAACAGCTGCTCCCGTAATGAAAAAATATATTAAACACCCCACTGGTTGGATTTTTGAAAATAAACTTAGATCAATGATGGGTAAAGAAGTTTGTATTGACAAAATTCCTTATTACAATGTCGGTCAGGATCCTTTACAAGGTGATCTTGATTATTCACGTATGAAACCTTTCACGGATACAAAAGGAGTCAAGCCTGATCCGGATCTGCCTCTTGTTGAGGAATAAGTTGCCTTGCCGTATTGGCTAACTAATTATAGACTTAGGCATTATTTTTTAGCAGATGAATTTGCACAGGGTCCAGGGTATCAGGAATTTAAGCGATTCAACCTTTATCTTATGTTTCGAAAAGAATGATATAAAATTCGTACCGGGTCAACATATCAATGTCGGCCTGCCTGGTGAAGATGACAGACCCTATTCCATCTATAATGGAGTTAAAGATGATCACCTTGAGATTCTTATTAAAGAAATTCCAAATGGTTATGTTTCCAGAAAACTAAAACTAATGGAACCTGGAAAATTTGTAAGCGTGGATCAACCTAATGGGGATTTTACTATAGAGAGGGAGATTATGGATGAACTTCCCTTCTGGCTAATTTGTACTGGAACCGGAATTTCTCCATTTCATAGTTTTGTAGCTTCTTACCCCGGCTTAAAGTACAGGATTATTCATGGCATCCGTTACAGCAATGAATCATATGAGCATAAAAAATACAGTGATGGTACTTACTTATCCTGTACATCCGGTGATAAAACAGGCGATTTTAATGGAAGGGTAACCGAGTACCTTGCAAATACAGATATCGAGAAACAAGCATACTATTATGTTTGTGGGAGCTATGAAATGATAGATCAGGTTTATGATCTGTTAATTTACAAAGGAATAAGCAAAGCACAAATTAAAACTGAAGGATATTTCTGATATGAGGGTTATCGTAATAGGTACAAGAGGCATTCCTAATATTCAGGGAGGTGTCGAAACTCACTGCGAGGAGCTATATCCCCGTATGGTCAAGTTAAATTACAGGGTTCATTTAATAAGGAGGACTTGTTATGTTCCTGTAGAAGATCATCTTACTGAGTTCAAGGGGGTGGAGCTTAGTAATCTTTTCACCGTTCGGAGAATTACTATCGAGACTATCCTCCACACTTTCCTTGCCGTTCTATATGCACGGAAAAAAGGGACCGACATACTTCATGTCCACGCCATTGGCCCGGCGATATTTATTCCAATGGCAAGAATGCTGGGTATGAAAGTAGTATTTACACACCATGGACCTGATTATAACAGGGCAAAATGGGGTCCTGTGGCAAAACTTGTTCTCAAGTTTGGAGAAAGATGGGGCACTGCTTGGGCTAACGAAGTCATTGTTATTTCCGAAGTAATAAAAGAGCTATTAAAAGAGAAATACAAAAGAACCGACACTCACCTTATTTTTAACGGTGTTTCACCGGCAATCCTTTCAAACAAAACAGATTTTATTGAATCTCTTGGACTTGAACCGCGAAAGTATGTTTTTACATTGGGCCGGTTTGTTGAGGAAAAAGGGTTTGACTACCTGATAAAAGCGTTTAAAAAAATAGATCAGTTAGGTTTTAGGCTTGTAATAGCAGGTGATGCTGATCATGAAATTCCTTATACTAAGCACCTTAAAAAACTGGCGGGGATGAATAATGTCGTACTGCCTGGTTTTGTCAAGGGAGAAGAACTTCATCAGCTTTTCACACATGCACGACTGTTTGTTCTTCCTTCATTCCACGAAGGTTTGCCAATCTCTTTGCTTGAAGCAATGAGCTATAAGTTGCCAGTTCTTGTAAGTGATATTCCAGCAAATAAACAAGTAGCTTTACCCGGAAATACATTTTTTGTAACAGGTGATGAGACTTCATTAATAAAAAGCCTTGAGAATATACTTCAGAAGGATTTTACTCCAATTGATTATGATATGTCTCTTTATGACTGGGATAAAATAGCTTTGCAGACAGATGCCATTTATCAGAAGGTTCTGAAATCGAAACGGAAATAATCTTAAGCTGCTGATTTTTCAATCCAGAAATATTGCAGAAATCCAGAAGAAAAAGAACGTACTGCCCTATGATTATCAATGAAAAGCTGAAAATTGGAATAATACTTGATGATTATATTATACAAGCCTGGAAATATGACATTATTAAAGAGCTGGTATTATCTGAATCTGCTATTCTGTCACTTATTATAAAAAAATCAGGTACAGATCCATCTGATAGAGATGAAGCGACATTAGGAACTTCAGTTTACAAATTACATAGAAAAGCCGACAGACTGTTATTCAAAAATAAGAGTAGTTATTCTCAAAACTGTGATTCGGCACATTTACTTAAGAATATTCCGTTAATTCAGGTCAAACCTCAAAAGAGTGGAGAATCTGAAGAATTTGGAAATGAAAAAATTGATGAAATCAGGAGATTTAATCTCGACATTATATTAAAATTGGGCTTTGGACATCTCAAAGGAAATATCCTGGAAATCCCTGAATACGGGGTCTGGGCCTTCAGTATGGATAGAATGGGAATTGGCAATGATGGAATCTCAGGTTACTATGAAGTGGTTCAAAGAAATCCCGTAACCATCTCGGACCTTCTAATTCTGAATAAAGATGGTATAAACCACGAGGTCATTTCAAGGGCTTACGAATCAACTTGTACCTATTCAATAGAACTCAATAGGGATAAATTATTCCGAAGAGCCAGATTTTTCCCAATAAGAGTGATCATTGGAATACATCAGCATGGCAAAGGATATCTTGAAAGCTTGAAGAGGAAATATAAATATTATGACAGATCGGATATTGTCAAACAGTCAATTCCCGGTTTTAAAAGTTCAGTTAAATACTTTGGGATAGCATCTGTGACACTGGTTCAAAAGTCATTAAAAAAAATTTTCTATTCTGATCCGTTTTCATGGATACTTCTCTTCAATCTGGACAAAACCCAGGGCTTCCCTGACTATTCATTTGACGAATTCAAGAAAATAATGCCATCAAAAGACAAATTTTGGGCTGATCCGTTTGTTGTAAACAAGAATGGGAAAAATTACGTATTTGTTGAAGAATTTATTTATAAAAAAAACAAAGGTCATATATCTGTGCTTGAACTTGGGGAAAAAGGAACATTAGAAAAGGTAAATAGAGTTTTAGAAGAACCTTATCACATGTCCTATCCATTTATCTTCGAATCGGATGGAGATTATTATATGATACCTGAAACCAGCGAGAATAAAAGCATTGAACTTTATAAATGTAAGGAATTCCCTCACAACTGGATACATTTAAAGAGTATTATGAACAATCTGAATGCTGTCGATTCCACTTTATTTAGATACAAAGGCAAATGGTGGCTTTTTACTGTTATTGATGATAAGGACAGTTCTTTAAATGGTAGTCCGGAATTGTTCCTATTTTATACAGACGATATACTTTCGGACAATTGGACCAGCCATTGTTGTAATCCTGTGGTCTCTGACATTAGGACAGCAAGACCTGCCGGTAAAATGTTTATTGACAGAGGGAAAATCTACCGGCCTTCTCAGGATTGTTCAGAGAGGTATGGCCAGGCTTTCAATATTAATGAGGTTTTAGTTTTATCTGAAAATGAATACGAGGAAATTATTGTTAAAAAGGTGGAACCTTATTGGGATAGAACTTTAAAGGGAGCTCATACTTTCAATAAAGATGGTGATATGACTATTATCGATGCCTATTCTATGAGAACCCGAACTTTTATTAATTGAAACTGACCTTGAAAAATTCCTTTAGTGCGGATAAAACACCTTTGATAAAATTAACTGGAAAGCCAGATTCCCTGACAAACGGATTTAGCGCGATGAGGAAAGCGGTTTAGAAGTAATGACTGATAATGGATAGCATAACAAAAGCAGACCTTTACAGGTACGAAAAATTATCAGGTACAAAAGGTTTCATCAAAGGTTGGTTCATACCTGGATTCAGATATACCTATTTATTAAGGAAAGTCATTAAACATAAGAAATGGAGTTTAAAAGGAGGTTGGTACCGTTTGATATTTAGAGTGTTTGCATATAAAGAGTATCAAATTAATCCTGATGCTCAGATTGGTGAAGGATTTCAGCTTTATCACCGTGGTACGGTAGTAGTTGGGCCAATTAAAATTGGAAAAAACTGTTGCATCTCACACAATGTAACTATTGGTAGGTCGTTTAAAGGAGGCCAGGTAGGCCGGCCTTCAATTGGCGATTATGTTTGGATTGGAACCGGAGCTGTAATTGTTGGTAAAATAGTGATAGGAAGTTATGTATTAATTGCTCCAAACTCGTTTGTTAATTTCGATGTCCCGGATAATTCCTTAGTTATCGGAAACCCTGGGAAAATAATAAGGAAAGATAATCCCACCAGGAATTATATAAACAATGTAATTAATGATTGAAAACAAGAATACACTAATTATAATTTTGGAAAACAGACTCTTAATATTTGATGGACAGAATTACTAAAGCAGACCTGTTTCGCTATAGCGGGCTAACCGGAACAAAAGGATTTATTAAAGGCTGGTCTTTTCCAGGATTCCGGTATACATTCCTGTTAAGAAAGGTAATCAAGCATAATAGGTTTACCTTAAAGGGGCTCTTTTATAGGGTTCTCAAAAGACTTTTTGCATATAAGGAGTACATTATAAGCCCTGATGCGGAGATAGGGGAAGGTTTTTACCTTTATCATCGCGGTACTGTGTATATCGGACCTGTAAAAATCGGAAAGAACTGCTGTGTATCACATAATGTAACAATAGGCAGAGCTTATAAGAATGGTCAGATTGGCCGTCCGACAATCGGGGATAATGTGTGGATAGGTCCGGGGGCAGTTGTGGTTGGCAAAATAAACATCGGAAATAACGTTTTTATAGCCCCTAACTCGGTTGTTAATACTGATGTGCCTGATAATGCAATGGTTGCCGGTTTCCCTGCCAGATACATTATTAAGGAAGATCCTAACAGGGACTGGGTAAATGATATCCTGGATTAAATTCTTACTGACTGGTAAAAAATGAGTAAACGGCTGATTATTACGGGAGCTGCAGGATTTATTGGATCATCACTTTCAGATAGTCTGTTGAAAAATGGTTTAACAGTACTTGGGATTGATAATTTTGACACTTTTTATCACAGGAGCATAAAAGAAAGGAACATTGAAACAGCACTGAAGAGCTCAAGCTTTAAGTTCATGGAAGGTGATATAAGGGATCAGGATTTTCTTGACAGGTGCTTTTCAGATTTCAGGCCGGATGTGATTGTACATCTTGCAGCTAAAGCCGGTGTAAGGCCATCACTGATTGATCCGAAATTATATTTGGATGTAAATGTGATGGGGACGATAAACATCCTTGAAATGATGAAAAAGAACAATATCAGGAAAATGATATTTGCCTCTTCCTCATCAGTTTATGGGAATAACAGGAAAATCCCGTTTTCAGAGAATGACTGTGTTGATTATCCAGTATCACCTTATGCAGCCTCAAAGAAAGCAGGGGAGCTTCTGTGCCATACTTACAACCATCTTTTTAACCTGGACATATTCTGCCTGCGTTTTTTTACAGTATATGGACCCAGGCAGCGTCCCGACCTTGCCATTCATAAATTTGTAAATGCGTTGTTAAATGATGAGGTGATTACGTTATACGGGGATGGTACTTCATCGAGGGATTACACTTATATTGATGATATTGTGAGGGGTATTTCGGCTGCAATTGAAAGGGTGAAAGGATACCAAATCTTTAACCTGGGAAATTCCAGACCCGTCGAGCTGACCAGTCTGGTGAAATTACTGGAGCAATCAGCAGGCCGGTCGGCTCATATTAAATATTTGCCGATGCAGGATGGAGATGTTGAAAGAACATTTGCAGATATTTCCAAAGCAGCGAGCGGGCTGGGTTTTAATCCTGAAATCAGCTTTGAGACCGGTATCAAGAATTATCTAAAATGGTTCAAAGAGATGAAGTCAGATGTCGGAGGTCCTGATTTAACTATTGAATAATCTGATTATCAATGTCTTTTCAGGGTATTTTTATAATTAAATAAAACATGTTAATTTAGCACGTGTTTAGTAGCTGTCTGTAAGGGGAAAGTCAGGTTTCGTTATTTTATTAAGTTAGGTAACATTAAATGATGCATATAGCGATCATTTGTAAAACATTTCTGAAGGGAGGAGCTGAAAAACAAGCACTCATCCTTACTAAATTGCTTGTTGACAAAGGAATAGATGTAATTCTCATAAACTGGTACGGGGAAAAGGTAGATCAGCGGAATCTCAAATTCATCAGTGATAATTCAATCCGGTATTATCCTATGAGTGGAAGCTACCTGAAAAAACTGAAGAAGTTCCAGAAAATAATACAGGTTGATGAGATATCAATAATTATTTCTTACCTGACTCTGGCAAATTTCGTTTCAGGGGTCAGCAAGATACTGAACAGAAATATTATAACAATAGGTGGGATAAGGAATGAAAGGCTTCCTTTTTATAAATTCCTGTTTGAAAAGCTGATTCACAATTATCTTAACGATGCAACGGTTTTCAATAATTATTCAGCTAAAGAAAAATTTGAAAGGAGAGGATTTAATCCTAATAAAATATTTGTCATCCAGAATGCCATTGAATTAAAAAATCCGCAGTCGGTTTCAAAGATATCCAATGGTGAAATTAAGATTATTACGGTAGGGAGGTTTGTCAGGCAGAAAGACTATGAAACAGCTCTGAAATCTTTCGGTAATCTTGTCGAAAGAAACAGGGAGGCGAAATTCAGGTATTACATCGTCGGCTATGGTCCTCTTGAAAATGAAGTCAGATCGATTGCTGAACATCTGAAGATTGACGATAAAATAAAAGTATTTATCAATCCTCCTGATGTTCCTTCCATTCTTAAAAGCAGTGATATTTTTCTCAGCACCTCACTTTTTGAGGGCGTTTCAAATTCAATAATGGAAGCCCTGGTTGCCGGATTGCCTGTAGTTGCGACTGATGTCGGCGATAACAGTTATCTGGTAAAAAACGGAAAGAACGGATTTCTTGTGCCTTGCAGGGACATTGGTACAATTGTAGAAAAGCTTGAGTATTTGTCAGGTTCAGCCGATATAAGAAATGAATTCGGAAAGAACAGCATTAAGGTTGTTGAAGCCGAGTTTTCCAAAAAGAAATTACTGGACAGTTATTTAAGTCTTTTTTCAAAATTACAGTAAATTATACCCCACCTGTATTTCTTCTTCAGGGATTATCAAAACATGATCAGTATTTTTCGAAGATTGCTGAAATCTTGATTTTTAAATTCATCACCACATCAAAACCTAAATACCGGAAGGTCATTAAGCTATTATGAAAGTCGGAGTAATTGGCACGAGGGGATTTCCTGAAATACAGGGAGGGCTGGAAACACACTGTCTGGAATTATATACCCGTTTGGCAAAAAAATTTAATATCCAGGTTACTGTTTACAGAAGAACACCTTATCTGAATGAAAAAAATTGGGATTCAGCTTATTTGAATATCAGGTTTATTGATTATCCTGTTCCAAAAAGCAAGAATATCGAGACTTTTATTCATTCATTTCTGGCCACAGTACATGCTCTCTTTCAAAGGTATGACATTGTTCATTTCCACAATACCGGTCCCGGTTTCTTTATCCCGCTTTTAAGATTATCCCGTGCAAAAATTGTATTTACATATCATAACGTTAGCTACACCCATAAAAAATGGGGGGCATTTGCCAGAAACTTCCTCACAGTTTCGGAAAGAATCAGTGTAAAAAATTCAGACTATGTAATTTTCATTTCTGAGTTTTTAAAATCTGAAATTGCAAAGAAGTATCCCCTGGGAAACCATAAAGTGATTTCAAATGGAGTGAATCTGGCCGTAAGAGCTCTGAAATCAGATTATATTGAATCTCTAGGCCTTGTAAGAAACAGATATATTATTGGAGTAGGAAGGTTTCTTGAAGAAAAGGGATTTGATTACCTGATAAGGGCATTCGGAAAAACCGGAATTAATGATTATAAACTAGTCCTGGTTGGAGATACTGATTATCCCACAGATTATTCAAGAAAACTACGGGCTCTTGCACTTAAAAACAATATTGTACTTACAGGATTTATTAAAGGTGATAAGCTGCAACAGGTTTTTTCATTTGCCAGGCTGTTTATAATTGCATCATATTCTGAGGGCCATCCTATTGCATTGCTTGAGGCAATGAGCTATGAAACTGATGTACTTGCCAGTGACATCCCTGCTAATTTGCAGGTCGGACTTAGACCTGGCGATTATTTTAAAGTTGGAAATGAGGACGACCTAAAAGAAAAGATATTGACAAAATTATCAGGGCAAGGAGAGCGTGATTACAAGTATTTGTTATCATCAAGATATAATTGGGACACCATAGCGGGTGAAACCTATGAAATTTATAATAATCTTAAATCTTAAATATGAAACTTAAAGGAGGCATTATCGGGCTTGGTAAAATGGGTATTTCCCATGCGGCGATTGTTAGTCCTCATCCATCCGTCGACATGGTAGCAGTTTGTGACACATCAGCAATTGTGCTGGATGTGTTCAAAAAATTCAGTAGCGTGAAGCTTTACCATGACAATGTAAACATGATTGAAAAAGAGGACCTTGATTTCGTGGTTATTGCCAC
>DOTV01000228.1:0-9994 GCA_003520925.1 Bacteroidales bacterium
GTGTTGCCAATTACACCACGGGACACTTTTGAGGTTGCAAATATAGTCTTTTCCGGAAAAATCACAAACTCTTTTAAAAAGTCATGCAGTCATGCAGTCGTGCAGTTATGCTGTCTGTTTAAAGACCGCAAGACCGCAGGACCGCAAGACTGCTTGACCTGACAGAAATTTTCAGTTTATTGTATAGTAAACCGTCAGCTTCGGCCTCATATTGGCATCAGGGAAATCAGATGATGCAAAACGGAATCCCGGAAACCTTTCAACCGGCCAGAGCTTGAAAAACATCCCATAATTGGGAGCTGCTACTTCATTAACGGGAACAAAAAGTCTTGTGACATCAACCGTAATAAAATTTACATTCAGATTAAACGGCGATATAAATACCTGGTTAGCCTCAATTGTTTTAGGCGGGGCGTTCCATGTAACCTTATCCTCTTCCCATGGTTCAACAATCTGCTGAAGAACCCCTCCAAATCTTGCAAGACCAGTAGAAGGATCAAGGTCGGTGAGATATGTCGGATCGAAGGGTACAGGGAGATCATACGAAAGCTGTAATGTAACCTTCCTGATCACGGCTGATTTTGGAAGGGCATTCAGATTGAACCATATAAGACTCCGGTTCGATCGCATAACCGTCAGGAGAGGTTCAGTTATGTATGTTGCCTCAAAATATTTATATTTCCCAAAATTCTTATCAGCATCAAGGTTCGAGATCATTGCATCCTTCCCCTCATCAGGTCCTGGCTGAAATATCTGTGTCTTCCATTGATTGCTGTCCCACGGAATTTTAAGAACCAGCGGATTTTCTTTAGTTGTGGCTCTGAGCTCAGCAGCAGTAAATCTCAATTTCTGCGGGAAATAGCCTTCCTTTTCGAGGAGGAAATAGTAAAAATCCGAACCTCCCCTTATAATAAGATGATTAACTGCGGGCTCGAGCTTAAAGGTATAATTCCACCCGTTATTTGCAAAAACAGTAAGTTTAGCAGTTGTAAGCTCAGTTGGCCTCATGCACATCGGACAGTCAAGTATGCATATAGTCCAGAAGCCAAGAGGCTTGATAATCTGCATTCCAAAGTTTGCATAACCAAATTGCCCGGGTGATTGATCGCCGACTAAAAGTACTTCCGGTGCGATCCTGGTGACCTGATCGGCCCGGATAATGAAGTTCACGGGTAGCGGATCATTTACAAGATAGGCAAGGGGAGAACCTTCAATCGGGGCAGCATAGATAACTGCTCCCGAAGGATTTATTACAAGGAATTTTGTAAGATTATAATCCCCTGTCTGAAGTTCCACATTTTCGCTTGTAAATCCTGTTCCGAATGCATAAACAGGTATCAGTGAATCGGAGATAACTGAATTTCCATCCATATCTTCGATCGAAACCATGATATGATATGACATTACACCGCTGTCAAGTGAAGAGCCTGAAAGAGATTTTGCCCCATCTTCAGGCATGTTAAGAGAAAACTCTGCCTTCCCCTTTGCCGCGAAGTCATCATTCCTGTTCTCACAGGATGAGATGCCAATAACAGTCAGGGGAATCAGAAAACTGTAAAAAAACTTGATTAATGCTCTCATAAATTTTGTATTAAATTCTACGAAAAAACAGGTTATACCTCATTTTCAATCAAATAGTATGCCAATTATTGTCGTGCAGTCATGCAGTCGTGCTGTCTTGCAGTCATGCTGTCTTCTAAAAGACCGCAAGACCGCAAGACCGCATGACCAGTCGACTGTAAGACATTACTTATGGATTTTAGCCCAGGTATCCTTTAGTGAGACGGTACGGTTGAATACAAGATGTTCCTTAGTGGAATCGTAATCGACACAGAAATATCCAAGTCGCTGGAACTGGAATTTGTCCAGGGGACTGGCACTGACCAGAGATGGTTCGACTTTACAGTGTTTAAGGATCTTCAGGGAACCGGGATTAAGGAAGCTGCGGTAATCATCATCTTTTTGTCCTGCAGGATCATCATGGTTGAACAGCCTGTCGTACAATCTGACCTCTGCATCAACAGCATGGGGGGCCGAAACCCAGTGCAGGGTTCCCTTTACTTTTCTTTCAGATCCACTCTCTCCGCTTTTTGTCGTCGGATCATAATTACAATATATTTCAATTATATCTCCTGATTCATCCTTTTTGTATCCTGTACATTTTACAATGTATGCTCCTTTGAGCCTGACCTCCATCCCCGGAGCCAATCGAAAAAATTTATGTGGAGGATTTTCCATAAAGTCGTCCTGCTCAATAAAAACCTCCCTGCTGAACGGTATCTCTCTTTTTCCCATACTCTCATCTTCAGGATTATTTATAAGCTCAACATTTTCGGTTTTTCCTTCCGGATAGTTGGTTATGATCACCTTCAACGGATTAAGTACAGCAAACACTCTTGGAGCACAGATGTTAAGATCTTCCCTGACTGCATGTTCGAGGAGGGAGACATCGTTTATTGCTTCAACCTTTGTATATCCAATCAAATCGACAAATTTCCTGATCGATCCGGGTGTATATCCTCTTCGGCGAAGACCGCAAAGAGTAGGCATTCGCGGATCGTCCCAGCCGGAGACTTTACTTTCCTGCACCAGCTCGAGCAGTTTACGCTTGCTCATCATTGTGTAAGTGAGATTGAGCCTGTTGAATTCAATCTGCCTGGGGCGGTAATCATTTGTCTTTAACTGATCGACAAGCCAGTCGTATAAGGGCCGGTGGACCTCGAATTCGAGTGTGCAGAGCGAATGTGTAATGCCTTCAAAATAATCGCTCTGTCCATGTGCGAAATCGTACATGGGGTAAACTTTCCATATCTCTCCTGTGCGATGGTGGGCAGATTTGATTATCCTATAGATAATAGGATCACGCATCTGCATATTCGGGGAGGTCATGTCGATCTTTGCCCTGAGAACCCTGCTTCCTTCATCAAATTCGCCTTTGTTCATTCTCTCAAAAAGACTGAGGCTTTCTGATACAGAACGGTTACGGTAAGGGCTTTCAATGCCTGGCTGGGAAGGAGTGCCTTTTTGTGAAGAGATTATATCTGCAGGCTGATCGTCAATATAGGCCAGCCCTCTTTTTATAAGATCGACTGCAAAATCATACAATTTCCCGAAATAATCTGATGCATAATATTCACGGTCTTCCCAGTCGAAACCAAGCCATTTTATATCCTCTTTTATTGAGTCGATATATTCGACGTCCTCCTTAACCGGATTTGTATCATCGAAACGAAGATTGCATTTCCCACCATATTTTTGTGCCATTCCAAAGTCGAGACAAATTGCCTTGGCATGACCGATATGTAGATAGCCGTTAGGTTCCGGAGGAAACCTGGTATGAATTCTCCCTCCGTTTTTCCCGGCTTCAATGTCATCAATTATTATCTGCTCGATAAAGCTTACAGGGGGTTTTACCTCCTCAGCCATGTTAATCTTCTCCTCGTTCATTCAGGTATTTTTAAGACTACAAAATTATGATTACTTTTATATGTGCAAGATTTTAATTGCTAATAAAACAGCATTTATGGGACTGATTCAGATCGAAAACATGGAGTTCTACGCCTTTCACGGGCATTATAAGGAGGAACAGATAGTAGGAAATAAATTCATTGTTGACCTTACAATTGAAGCCGATATGAGCATTCCTTCAAAGAGTGATAATCTGAAAGACGCTGTCAACTATCAGAAAGCTTACCAGATTGTTAAATCTGAGATGGAAAAGAAATCCTATCTTCTTGAAAATATTGCCGCCAGGATACTTGATGCGTTGTATTCAGAAATGACAGGGATAAAGAAAGCAAAAATCAGGGTCTCTAAAATGAATCCTCCAATGGGTGGAAAGATCGGGTCGGTAAGTGTCGTTATGGAAAAATAAAATAATCATTACTAATAGTATTTTTTATCCGGGGAAAAGCTATATTTGTGGAATAATTGAACAATTGTTCATATATTAATGAAAGAAGGAAGATCTGTCAATAATGCAAAAACCTTTATAGAGAAAGAAAAGGTTAAATCGGTAAAAAAGAAAATGAAAACCGAGCGGTTTTTTCACTATCTGGCAGAGACATTCAGGGCAATGAGCGATCCTACCAGAACCAAGATCATTTATGCCCTGTCGGAGGAAAATGAGCTCTGTGTGCATGATATTGCTGCAATAATCGGAACAACCAACTCTGCAATTTCGCATCAGCTGCGCACTCTTCGGAATATGAAGCTTGTTAAATACAATAAGGTTGGAAGAGTGACTTTTTACTCACTCGATGATATTCATATCAATAATCTGTTTGCGGAAGGATTAAGGCACGTTGAGGAAAAATGAACAACAAAAAAAATAGAACCGGATTGACTGAACTGGAAGATGGCCAGACAGGAATTATTGTTTCAGTTCTTGGTGGTAAAACTCTTACAAAAAGACTTGCAGATCTTGGAATTACATCAGGTACCGAGGTCAAGGTTATCAGAAGAACACTGTTCTCGGGACCGGTGCAGGTTGAGGTAGCCGGTTCGAGGCTTGTTCTCGGTAATGGATTAGCCTCAAAAATAGTTGTAGAAACAAAATGACAGATGAGAAAAAGATCAATATTGTTCTGGCAGGACAGGGAAATTCAGGGAAATCTGTTGTTTTCAATTATCTGACAGGGCTTCATCAGCATATCGGAAACTGGGCAGGAAAGACAATTGAAAAGCGCGAAGGCACACTTTATTACAAAGGTTATACAATCGATGTTCTTGATCTTCCAGGCATTTATTCACTTACAACCTGGTCGGTTGAAGAGGTGATTTCGAGGGAATATATAATTCATCATCATCCCGACTTCGTTATTAACATTGTAGACTCCACAAATCTTGAAAGAAACCTGATTTTCACTCTCCAGCTTCTGGAACTCGAATGTCCGGTCGTCATGGCTTTAAACATGATTGACCTTGCCAAAAAAAAGGGGATCACAATTGATTTTAAGAAACTTCAGGGTATTATTCATGCACCTGTAATCCCGGTGGTTGCTTCACAAGGTTCAGGGCTTACCAGGATAATTGATAAGGTTATCGACCTTAAAGGTGAAAAGGCTGATCACAGGATTCACAGATATGGAAAAGAAATAGAGAGCTGCATCAGGCAATTATCGGAAATACTGCAGGGAATAGATCTTCCTTACCCTGTAAGGTGGATAGCAATCAAGCTTCTTGAAAAGGACAATGATGTGACAAAGCTTGTAAGTGAAAAAAGGACCGGAGTTATTGACAAGGTAAGACAGCTTAATGGGTACCTCGAAGAAATTCATGGACACGACTCATCTGTTGTGATTGCTGATGAAAGAAGTCATCTTGCATCGCAGATAACAAGGGAGATTGTTAAAATCACACCCGACAGGAAGTTGTCCCTGAATGAGAAGCTGGATGCCATAACCACTCAAAAATTTACAGGGTATCTGGTTATGGTATTGATCCTGGGCGGAATGTTTCTTACCGTTTTCAGTTTCGGGAACTGGCTTTCAGGCGTTTTCGACACAATATTCAAAGGGTGGCACAACCTGTGGAACTTTAATGTGGGAGACTCTTTTTTAGCTTCTCTGGGCTGGGCAGCAATAGAGGGAGTTCTTGCACTTGTGCAGATTGCCTTTCCATATATCCTGCCATTTTATATTATCCTCTACTTACTTGAAGATTGGGGTTATATAGCCCGCATTTCATTTCTGATGGATAAGCTGATGCACAAAATGGGTATTCATGGTAAAGGCTGTATATCATTCATTATCGGGTTTGGGTGCAATGTTCCGGGATGCATATCCTGCCGCATAATGGAATCCAAACGCGAAAGATTCATTACTGCTGTCCTGGTTACTCTTGTTCCATGTTCTGCTGTTTCAGTGATTATATTTGGACTTGTCGGAAAATATGTCGGGCTTTTATGGGCCCTTAGTTTGTATCTTTTTGCAGTTGCAGTGATCTTCATAGCAGGTAAAATATCTTCAAAACTTCTTCTAGGAGAGCCTGTTGAGCTTATAATGCCAATGCCCGATTATAAAACACCTCATCTGAAAACTATTGCGTATCAGACCTGGGATGCCCTGAAAGAGTTCATCTTTATCGCGGCCCCGATAGTCATAGTTTCCGGTGTTGTAATTCAGGCGATCAACCTGGCAGGCTGGATGCCTGCAATCTCAGATTTTCTTAGTCCGGTTACCGTAACATGGCTTGGTCTTCCGGCGATAACCGGTATTCTGCTTATCTTCGGAATTCTGCGGAAAGAGCTTATTCTGGTCATGCTTGCAGCTTTCCTGGGAACGACAAACTTTTCTGATGCACTCACTCCACAACAGATGATAACCCTTGCCGTGGTCAGTATGTTTTATATCCCCTGTGTTGCTACAATTTCCGTCCTATGGAAAGAATACGGCTGGAAGAAAGCGATGGCAATATGTGTTATGGAAATCCTTTTTGCTATCCTTCTTGCCGGAGTTGCCAAAAGAATTCTTGATCTCATTTTTTAAATAGAAGGTATTTTTTTCTGGTTGACGGCTTAGTAGATTTATATCAACCTGTATATATCTGTGAAGTCCTGTTGAACAATGCATTGTATTAAATTGTTATCTCTTAATATTAAAAATCATTTTAATGTCATGGAGACACCTGAAAAGAAAATAATTACAATTGAAGCAATAATAAATGCTTCAGCAGAAAAAGTATGGGATCTCCTTTCAAAACCGGAGCACATAGTAAGATGGAATAATGCCTCGGATGACTGGTATACACCAAAGGCTGTAAACGACCTGAGAACAGGCGGCAGGTTCCTTTCAAGAATGGAAGCCAAAGATGGAAGTTCCGGATTCGATTTTTCGGGAATATACACTGAAGTCAAAAGGCCGGAGAAAATAGGATATACTTTAGATGACGGCCGCAGGGTGCAGATACTGTTGGTTTCAATGGGTAATGCCACAATGGTTAAAGAATCATTTGAGGCTGAACAGGTATATCCGGTTGAAATGCAGCAGAGCGGATGGCAGTCCATTCTTAACAATTTCAAGAAATATGTAGAAGCATCAGGAAAACTGAAACCAATACATTTCGAGATTGAAATTAAAGCGAATGTTGAAAAGGTATTTACATTGATGCTTGATAAAAAGAGTTATTCTGAATGGACATCGGTTTTCAATCCTACATCCCATTATAAAGGGTCATGGGAAAAAGGATCAAAAATTGCCTTTCTGGGAACAGATCACGACGGCAGTTCCGGAGGAATGTCAAGCAGAATAAAAGAGAATATACCCGGCAGGTTTTTAAGCATTGAACATCTTGGCATTATTCAGAACGGGGAAGAAATATTCGGTGGTCCAAAAGCGGAGGAATGGGCAGGAGCCCTGGAAAACTATACATTTATTAATAATAATGGCAGTACATTGCTAATGATAGATTTGGATGTCGCTCCCGGCTATGAAACTTATTTTACAGAAACGTGGCCAAAGGCTCTGCTTATGCTTAAGTCAATTTGTGAAAAGTAAGTATTTTAAAATTCTAAATATTATGGCACAGGTTAACACATATCTGAATTTTACCCGCAGTACTGAGGAAGCTTTTAATTTCTATAAGTCAGTTTTTGGAGGAGAATTTATTGGAGGTATTTCCCGTTTTAGCGATATCCCCCCTTCTGAAAAAATACCTCCTTTGCCGGAAGAGGATAAGAACCTGGTGATGCATATTTCGTTACCGATACTTGGAGGCCATTTGTTGATGGGAACCGATGCTCCCGAATCGATGGGCTTTAAAGTCAATTCCGGGAACAATGTCTATATCAGTCTTCATCCCGATACAAGGGAGGATACAAGACGCTTATTCAAATCACTTTCAGAAGGTGGTAAGGTTGAGCAGGAATTGCAGGATATGTTCTGGGGAGATTACTATGGAAGTCTTAAGGACAGGTTTGGTGTCCAATGGATGTTTATCTGTTCAGAAAAGATAAATTTGGCAGAGTAATATTACCGATAATTATGAAGAGCAATCTGATATACCCCTGCATCTGGTTTGATGGCAGGGCAAAGGAAGCGGCAGATCTTTACTGCTCGGTCTTTAATAATTCTGCAGTTACATATGAAAACCCGACTGTGGTGATCATGGAATCCAACGGACAGAAATTCATGTTTCTAAACGGGGGACCTGAGTTTACATTAAATCCATCAATCTCTTTCTATGTTATATGTGAAACTGAACAGGAGATCGATAATTTTTATAAAAAGTTGATAGTGGGAGGTTCTGAATTAATGCCTTTTGATAAATACGACTGGAGTAAGAAATATGTCTGGCTGCAGGATAAATTTGGTGTAAACTGGCAGCTTTCATATGGAGGAATGGAGAAAATCGTTCAGAAGTTTACACCTGTTTTGATGTTTACTGAGAGAATTGCCGGCAAAGCGGAGCAGGCTTTCCGGTTTTACACTTCGATTTTTGAAGGTTCCGAAATAATCGGGATAATGAGATACTCTAAAGGTGATAATGATACTGAAGGAACTGTAAAACATGCAGAATTCACTCTTGGGGGTCAGCAATTTATGGCAATGGATAGTTCCATGATGCATCGGTTCAGTTTTAATGAAGCTGTTTCTTTCGTTATAGAATGCGAAACCCAGGAAGAAATAGATTACTACTGGGGAAGACTTACATTTTGCGGGGAAGAAGTTCAATGCGGCTGGTTGAAAGACAGATTTGGAGTTTCATGGCAGATTGTTCCAAAAGTTCTTTATGAACTTATGAATGACCGTTCAAGGTCGGAGAGGGTCACAAAGGCTTTTCTTCAGATGAAGAAATTCGATATTGAAAAGCTGTTGAAAGCCTGACAGGCAAAGTAATGATCAGATAATGGGAGAATGCGTTACTGACTACCATCCGTTTGCAGTATTTTGAGAATGGATTCGCCGAAAAGTGGATCCTTTTTTTTCCTGCAGAAATCTTTTATTTTTTTGAACAACTTAGTCTGGCTAACTGTTTAATAAACATAAATATAAAATACAAATCGCTATGAAGAAATCTTTATTAATTGCGTTAGTAGTCTTCTCCGTGACCCAGTTATGGGCTCAGGAAAAAAAAGAAGACATGAATTTCAGCATCCCATTGATCGGTGAAAAAGCACCTTCCTTCATCGCTGAATCAACAACCGGAACACTAAACTTTCCTTCAGCTTATGGGCGAAGCTGGAAGATTTTATTTTCACATCCACAGGATTTTACTCCTGTTTGCTCTTCCGAAATACTGGAATTGGCACATCATCAATCTGAATTTGACAAGCTTGGCGTTAAGCTGGTAGTTCTGTCTGTCGACCCTGTTTCTACCCATAAAGACTGGCAAAAAGCACTTGAACAATTAAATTTCAAAGACAGGGGTCAGGTTAAGATCAAATTTCCTCTGGTTGATGACAATAGTCTTGCCGTCTCCAGACTTTATGGAATGATTCATGAAAAAACCAACAGCACAAAAGGTGTAAGGGGTGTGTTTTTTATTGACCCGGACAATACAATCCAGGCATTCTATTTTTACCCTATGAACGTGGGTAGAAGTACCGAGGAGATTATAAGAACAGTTAATGCTCTTCAGACTGTAGCAAAGGACAACGTTAAAACACCATCTGACTGGAAAGCAGGAGGTGATGTTCTTCTTCCGTATGCTCCTACTCCTGGTGATACCAAAACCCCAGCTGCCACGAAAGATACTTACAGCGTTTCATGGTTTATGACTTACAAGAAACTGACCAATTAATACTAATGTCAGTTACATAGCGAATTGAATACCAGTCACTGTATTTAAATTGCTTGAAGCCGTCTCTAAAAGAAAGAGACGGCTTTTTCTGATACCTGAGATTATTTAGACATAATAATTTTCAAAGATTACAAATTCATTAACTTCTGGAAAATTTGTTATTTTTGCATCCAAATTATTATGAAATCTCTCGACTGGATTTTAAGATAAATGGTAAACCTTCGCTAAAGCTTAGGTATACACGGTCGGTTAA
>DOTV01000228.1:10285-10670 GCA_003520925.1 Bacteroidales bacterium
TTTACGGCGGTTCGAACCGACTGAACAAAGTGAAGGAGCTCGCGAATACTGCGAAGCAGGATGAGCAATCCGCCACCGATGAGTTTGTAGGTTAGGTTTTTGAGGTTCTTTTAGTAATAGCATTACGGTCGGTTAACCGAGTGGCTAGGTAGTGGTCTGCAAAACCATTTACGGCGGTTCGAATCCGCCACCGACCTCAACCTTATCCCTTGTCAGCCGTAGGCTGACTGGGATTTTTTGGTTTAGCCCGTAGTCAGTTTACTGAAATGAGGGATAAAACAAAAAATCACCAAACCGCGAAGCGGAAGGGATAAGGTTGACAGGTTCCCCACCACCGGATCACCGGAGGTAATCCGCCACCGACCTCAAACAATCCACATTCGCC
>DOTV01000143.1:0-1640 GCA_003520925.1 Bacteroidales bacterium
AACGCCGTAAGCTTTCCCTTTCACATTGACCACATCCTTTTCGATATTGTCAGCCATAACCAGGTTGGTTCCACCTTTGAAATCAAGCATGTTTCTTATCTGCTTATAGTAAACCTCAACAGAGGTCTGGATACTGTTATTGAAGAGCATCTGGTAGAATCCCAGGGCATACTGATCGCCAACCTGAGGCTTCAGGTAATAGTCACTCAGCTTCCATGTGTCGGTGGGGGAAATTGAAGTAGTGTTCGACAAAAGATGGAGATACTGTCTCGTACGGTTATAATTGATCTTGAATGAACTTCTTGAGCCGGTCCTGAAATTCAGTGATGCCCTGAATTCTGGTCCTGCATAGGTTTTTATTAATTCCTGCGATTTGAAATTCAGAGTATCAACGACAGTGGTTCTGCTTTTTGAAAAAGCCGGATCATACTGAAAAAACGACCTGGGTCCGTAAGAGAAGAAAGAGGAGAACCTTACGCCTGCATTTATCGACATATAGTCAGTCAGAACAAATTTGTCCTCAATGTATAATGCAGCTTCAAGCGCTTTCTCCCTTTGAATTGTCTTTGGTATTACAAGCGAAGAATCACCGGATGGCTGATAGCTGCCGGGCAGTACAGAATAACGGGTCAGGTCGGCTCCATAGTTGATTTCATTTCTTCCCTGATACCAGTTGAAATCAGCTTTGAAGCCCGTGCTGTTGACCTTATGTGCCAGGGCGAATCCTTCTTCAGGAATGCCTCTGCTTGTGACTCCATAGCTGTAGCTGCTGTTATTAACTGAAAGAAATGAAAAAAACCTGCTGTTAAAGAAATGCTTCCACCTGAGGGCAACAATATTATTATCATAACTGTAGGTGGTATCAGAGTTGAATCTGAAGGCATCATGGCTCAGATAAGAAGAAACTTCTATTCTGTTATTCTTATTGAGATCATAGGTGATTTTGCCATTCAGGTCATAGAATGAGGCCCTGCTGTTTTTGAGAGAAGCATTGTCGATAAGCCCGAAAACCCAGTTGGAATAAGTTGTTCGTCCTGTCAGAATGTAAGTTAATGTGTCTTTCTTTATTGGACCCTCAATCATAACATGTGCCGTAATAGGGCTTATCCCCGCATTGCCGGCAAATTCTTTTCTGTTTCCGTCTTTTGAAGTGATATCAAGCACCGATGATATCCTGCCTCCGAACCTTCCCGGGATACCTCCTTTGTAAAGTGTGACATCCCTTATTATATCAGAGTTCACCGCAGAGAAGAACCCGAAAAAGTGAGACGAATTGTACACTGGTGCCCCATAGAGAAGTATCAGATTCTGATCTGAAGAGCCTCCGCGTACATTAAATCCGGCCGATCCCTCTCCAACCGACTGAACCCCCGGAATCAGCAGCACACTTTTTATTATGTCTGACTCACCAAGTGAAGTAGGCAATAATCTGAATGAGGTTATATTGACTTTTTCAACTCCGACTTCGTATCTCTGAAAGATAACATTTTTCTGAGCTGAAACGACAGTCTCCTTAAGTGGAATAAGCATACTGTTCATTTCCATATCGAGCTCACCCGGACCGTACAGGTTGATATTTACCTGTTTCTCCTTCATCCCTATAAAAGAGAATTGGAGAAGGTGGACCCCTCTCGGGAGTG
>DOTV01000143.1:1774-4327 GCA_003520925.1 Bacteroidales bacterium
GGAATAAGCATACTGTTCATTTCCATATCGAGCTCACCCGGACCGTACAGGTTGATATTTACCTGTTTCTCCTTCATCCCTATAAAAGAGAATTGGAGAAGGTGGACCCCTCTCGGGAGTGTCAGTGTGTAAAATCCGTAACCGTTTGAAATTGTACCAACCGACAGCTTCTGGACAAGAACCGTTGCGCCTGCAACCGGCTCCCTGGTATCCCTGTTGAGGATATATCCGGTTAGAGTGACATTTCCTGACTTGTAACGGTCGGCAGGATTGCCGATATCGACAAAGATATTCCCTGATAATTTCTGTTTATCCTGTGAATCATAATACTCCGTTGGGGCAATGAAGTTCTGTGTTCCTGTAACCGGTGCTTCGGAGACCTTGACAGCAAAATTCTTTGTAATTACCACATTCCCTGATTCATCAATGAAATAAAAGAGAGATTTATCCCTGAATAAATTATCAAGCAACTGTGTCAGTGATGAAAGTCCGGGAAAATCACCAGGTTTGAGATCATTCACCCATTCGTCCCTGAAAAAAAAATGCAGACCGGCGGCATTTTCCGCTTTGGTAACAAATTCAATGAACGTCAGGTCTTTATAATCCCATGTAATTTTTATTTCATCCTGGGCACGCACCAGGGTCGAAAGAAGCATTATCAGAAGCAGAAACGGAATCTTCAATTTCATCTGTAATTCTAATGTGGGATTTTGTCGTAATATTCAATCACCGGCTTAAAACTATCCGGGTTTTTTCTTGAAATTCTTAACTTGCCGTTCCTGATAAAGCTGGCCACCAGACGTTTGTGATCTTCCATCAGTTTAAGCAGTTCCTGCTTATTGTCAACACGGAAAATCTGCCCATTCTTCTCTATAAAAATCCTGTTGACCTGATTGAACATATCATATTTATTTTCAACAGCCAGTAAAAGGACTTCTTTCCTGTATTTTACATAAAGAGATGTCCCTCCATCGTATAAAACATTTACATAACCTGAAAGGGAGTTCAGGGAATCAGCTTCGAGCTTTTTAAAATCAAATATCCTGTTCTGGTACTTCATTGAGAAACCATCTATCATCTCCTTATTGAGCTGAAGGATAATGCTGTGGTCGGTAATTGTCAGCAGTTCATCATTATATATATCATATTTAAGAGGAAGGTTTTTAAAGGATTTACCATCAATAGTTACACTTCCTGTTAAAAACTCATTCAAAAACAGGAATTGATCTCCTCTTATCTTGTAATAAATATTCCGCCATGCTCTGCCATTATAGAGCTTCTGAACGTCAATTGTATCATTGGCATTAGTTACAGGAACAACACTGTAACCTGCAATGTCATTTAAACAGACCAGCAACAGAGAAAATGCGGACCAGAAAAGGAATTTTCTTGTCATCAGACTAATAGACAATCGGGGTCAGTATAATATTCCTGTAAGAGACCTTGCCATGATCTCCCTGGAGATATATCGGACCCGGGGCGAAAACATCCGACTGGATCGCTCCTCCGGTAGGACCATAGATTGGCTGATTTTCAATTATTTTAACACCATTAAGAACAACGGTTGCATGTCTTTTGCAGAGGGTTATGTCGAGCGATTGCCATTCTCCGCCTGGTTTTTCAGCTGCTGTCAGCGGCTTGATCCTGCTGTAAACGGCACCCATATTATGGGAATCGAGCTCTTTTTTGTATGAATCAACAACCTGAATCTCATACATTCCGCGTAGGTACACACCGCTGTTATTCCCTGCAGGTACATTTACCTCAAGTTTAAGGTTAAAGTCCTCAAATTCCTTAACGGTCCTGAGATTACCATAGCTGATATGAGCCTCCCCCTCTTTCTGTACAGGATCATTCACCAAAGTCCCGTCAATAACTTTGAATCCATTGACTTGTTTTTCATTTATAAGCTTCCAGCCAGAAAGATCCTTTCCGTTGAAAAGGTTCACCGGTTCTCCGTATTTGACAGCTGCCAGATCAGGCGCCGGCGGTACCGGAGGAAGTTTTGTTCCTGTAAAAAGTGTAGTGTCGACACTTAACCCGTTGCGTCGTGGTGATAATAGTATTCCGGTAATGTTTTCACCTGATTTCGTGATCTCCATCCAGTCGGTTACCACAAGTGTCTTAACAGGATTTTTATTTTCGTCCCTTTTTACAATAACGTTATTTGATCTCTGGATCATCAGAACATAATCTTTTGCGAGAAATACATTTGATACAGGCAGAACACTTCCGCCGCCCCATAATACATCTGCATCGAGAAATCCATCATCCTGCCTTACCTCGAGCCAACCAACCGATCCTCCTTCAATATCAATTGTCCACTGGCCGGTGAATTCAGAAATATCAGTTTTTTGAGGTGCAGAAGAAGCTGGTTCATTTTTGGAACCTGTGCAGGAGAAAAGCAAAAGAACCCCTATGCCAAGGGAAAAAAGGATGTGTTTTGTTTTCATGGGTAGGTTTTGATTGGTAAGTTTAAGGTAAATATAAAGATTTTAGGAGTTGCTTATATCTCTGTGCTTTCTTCAGAGTGGGAATTATCAGTAATCAGGA
>DOTV01000142.1 GCA_003520925.1 Bacteroidales bacterium
GGCTGCTCGCAGAATTCCGAAATGAGGATCAGGAAACAGGTTACCGCCATTGCTGAAAAATATATAATGGGTCAGCTTACCGATTCAAAAAAAACTGTTTTAAAAGATGGCACAATTGTTTTCAGTACAGAGCTGAAGAAATATATGATCGATCCGGCAAAAATTTTTACAGGGCTGATCGATGATGACCAGAATATTGATGCAATTGTAACCCTCCCGACCTACGATAAACAATTTCAGACTGTCTCAGAGCAGCTTGTCATACTTAAAGCTGATAATGAATTCAAGCTTGCAGCTTCTTTTGAATCGGATATGAGGATCATCTCATTGAAAGACAGGATAATCACAGCTGACGTACCGGAACATTCAAGGAGCACGCCCCTGTTCGACTGTCCCTCATGCTGGGAGGTGGTAAAGTTTCAGTACAGGATGGGAGAGCTTGTAAAAGCTCAATAGGCTGAGAAATAAAAGATTTCTACCTGCTGATCTGTGTCTTTGTTTTCAGAACAATTGCCCCGCCATACGCTCTTGTTCCATAAATCCCTGCCGATGAACCCTTTAGCACAGTAATCGATTCGACTGCTGAAGGTACAATACCATCAAAACTTTCTACAGGAACCCCATCAACAATAAGCAGGGCCGGTACGCTACCAAAGAAATTTTTGGAATCCTGAATTATATAGCCACTTGATGAATACTTAACTCCTGATGTTTCCCTTGTTATCATTTCCGAGACTGTTCTGTATGAGGCGTATTTACTATCCGTTCCGTCGATTTTATCCATAGGGGATGTAGTATCTTTCTTTTTTACATAATTATAACCTGTATTAACTCCCTGATCGTCAGGCGAATCACCCTGATCGGACTGCTGCCTTAATGAGGATGAGCTGAATTTGAAATTAATTTCCGTCCTCCCGTCTATTGACTCTTCAATCAGTCCATTAAGGAGTGATATGATCCCAAGTTTAACAGCATCATTTTTTACCTTGATTTTATAAGCCCCTTTAGCATCAGTAACCGCACTGGTTTTAACACCATCGACCATTACCATTGCATTGACTACAGGGTTTTCGTTCTTGTCAACCACTGTTCCTGTTATTGTAATTTTGCTGTTTTTTTGAGCCGAAAGTGTGCATGTAAGAAAAACAGATAACAGGATTAAAACAATTGATTTGATTTTCATTTCATTTATACTATTAGTGATTAAGGTAAACCGGAATTAATTGAAAATGTCAAACTTCGTACCAAAGTTACATCTTCTTTAATTTAAAGTCAAACCGGGGAAAGATTTCCTAATCCTTTATGCAGCGGACTGAAAAACCGCTTCGTTTATTGTCAGAAGCTTTGAATACCATGCTGCTGCTGTCATGCAGCCCCCTGCAAACAGCCTGATATTCACTGAATCCGGTTGAAGTCCACCATATCGCATAGGAATTACCGAAAATTGGAAAGTCTCCTGTAAAGTATCTCATTCCTCCAGGAAGGGCTGTAAAATCGTAATCGTTTGTAGCCTGGCTCAGATAATTTTCCCAATGGGCTGTTCCTTTTTCTTTAAGTTTATCACCTGCAGTACTCAGACCACCAATATATTCAATCATTACTTCCCATTCAGCATCGGTTGAAACATGCCATCCTGCCGGGCATAATTTCTTTGAGTTAACTGCGTACCAGTTATACAAAGCACCAAATACATCTTTATTCTTAATATCATCCTTATACCAGCAGTAAGCAGGGGTCTTAAGTTCCTTCCAGGCATTATCGCCGGCAACAAGCTGAACAGGCTTCCCGTCGTTGAAGCGGGTGGTTTTTAAATTTTCCGACATCCAGACCTGTTTTCCAATATTCACCGACATATAAATATTCCCGTCAGCATCTTTCACGGTCTGCGAATGCAGTACAGTCATATTCATTAAAGCCAGAGCAACCAGAAACAATATTATTTTTCCAAACCTTATAATTCCCATTCTATAATGTTGTTACCTGCCATTCACAAAATTAGCAAATTTATTTTCTTAATTTGTAAACAACCGCATCCGACCTGTTGATACCAGCAACAACAATCGGTTCCGGCCCATCAAATAACACCAATGACTGAACCATTCCCTGAAGCAAAATTCCACTCTTTGACGGGGTAAGCAGGTCAAATGATCTATCACCCTTATTCAGCAAAACAAGACCTTTGTTTGCATCATAATATCCTGTTGAGACATCATATGAATAATCGTTGCCAGACAGAAGTATATCAGGCAATTTGTCATTATTAAAGTCTTTTATGACCATCTTATTCAGGGTAGAAACCTGCAATGGCTCCGGCAGCTTCTCCCAGTTGAATTTTCCTTTGTCGTTCCATATTAAATAATTCGAAGTTGTATTGATAAAAAGTTTGAATTCGAGTCTTTTCATGATGCTCTCATTAAACATATCTTTAAAGCTAACATAGCTGAACGTCTCATAATCTATGAATTGCCGTTTAAAAAATACTGACTGTCCTATTAGTTCATCCAGGTAATTGACAGGGTATTCTGTCATCTTGCCTGCAGGATCTTCCCAGTATGCAGTCATAATGGGATCAATATTACCATCCATGTCAAGATCGATGGCATAAAGACCCATAGGGTATTTATCGCTTACATTAAACCTGTGGTTATCACCAAGATTACCTGCAATATAGTCCTCATCACCATCCTTGTCAAAATCACCTGAAATCAGTGAATACCATATTCCATGTTTCCCTTCAAGCTCGGGTAAGATCTGAGGAACCAGTTTTTCCCCTTTCAAGTTTTTCAGCAGTACAATTGAATTCCATTCCCTTGCCACCATAAGATCTTCCCATCCGTCTTTATCATAATCTGTCCAGATGGCATCGGTGACCATTCCCAGATTCAGGCGGAAAGCTGAATCGGCCGATAACTTCCCTTTATCATTAGTTACAATCCAGGAATAGTTGGCGTAAGGGTACATTCCCTTCTTAATCCTTGAACCTATAAAAAGGTCCGCATAGCCATCGTGATCAAAATCACAAGGCCTCACAACAGATGCAGGGAAAGTAGGAATAGGAAGAGAGCTTTTATGAAAGGATCCATTTACGTTTTCATAGAGAGAATGCTTATACTCGGATTCATCTTTATTTTCATAACCTCCCGCAACTGCGACAACATCGTTATCGTCATCATTGTCGATATCCACAACTGCAATATCAGATTCCGAAAACTCCTTTCTGCCGGTCAATCCTTCGACTTCGGTTCGTTCAAATCTTCCGCCTTTATTTAAATAGACCATTGTTGGCAGAGTATTCGTCGAACCTATTATAAGATCTTCCCGACCATTTTTGTCAATATCTCCTTTTGCCATACATGGCCCTATCTGTGAAAATTTATGGGGAATAATCTTCTGGTTGAGCAGGAAATCGATAAAATCATTCTGTTCATGCCTGTAATTCAGCAGACTATCGCATCTTGAAAAAAGAAGGTTATCCCCCACTGTTGTTTTTAAGGAATTATCCGGGATCTCTGAATCATTCTCGTCAACCTCAATGGTTTGATCGGTTTTAATATTTTTAAGTACTGTTATGTTTCCGCTTGTGGGCCATGTTACTTTTAAAGAATCTATTGAAGTATCGTCCGACAGTCCAAAATGGATTACAGGATCGACGCAGGAAGCATAGCCTCTTGTCAGGAAATTCTCTGTAAACTGATACTTGCCTTTGCTCCATAGCTCAATTTTTGCACCTATGGCCATTGTGTTTTCCTTTTTGCCCGAAAGTTTTATTCTGATGTAGCCATTATCTTTTTCTGATTTCTCCACACTGTAATTCCGGTAAATAAATGCTTTGTCATTTATATTATTTGCAACATAATCAAGGTCACCATCATTATCGAGATCGGCAAATGCTGCACCGTAGGAGAAGGAAGGAATATCCGGAAGCCAGTCCTTCTTTCTTACAAATTCATAATTGCCCCTGTTCTCGAATACAATGTTAGGGGTCTTTATAGCAGGGGCCCTGTCAATTATCTCCTGATTTTCAGCAAGGTATTCGAATACCTTAACTTTGTAATTTGTCCAGTCCTTATCCGTAAGGTCTTTGGGATAACCATTTGCGATTATCAGGTCTTTATCCCCATCGTTATCATAATCGGCAAACAGGGGAGACCAGCTCCAGTTTGACTGATAGAGACCCGTCATCTGTCCGACTTCGCTGAAGGGAAGCATCTGATCCTTTATAAAGCCGTTATGCAGGTGAAGCATATTCCTGAGGTACTGGTGTTCATAATTGAACTCCTTATCAAACTCGTAAAATACATAGCTGAAACCATTTATTGTCTGCTTTTTCTTGAAGTACTGATCAGGCATCATATCAAGTGTAAATATGTCCGGATTACCGTCATTATTCACATCAGCCATATCGTTTCCCATTGAAGATTTTGTCTGGTACGACATGTACTTCCTTATTTCGTTTTTAAAAGTCCCGTTACACTGGTTTATATAAAACAGGTCATTTGAGATAAAATCATTTGAGATATACAAATCGGGGTAACCGTCTTTGTTCACATCACCAACAGCCAGGCCAAGGCCATTTCCTTCGTAAACAATACCTGCAGCAATTGTTACATCAGTAAAGGTGTCGTTCCCGTTATTCCTGTATAACCTGTCGTTATTGGGTGATGAACCATCAGATATTCTTTCACGGTATGCAGAACCCATTCTTGAATTTTCAGTATCATTCAGAATATAGAGGTCGAGGTCACCATCCCTGTCATAGTCAAAAAATGTAGCGTTAACCGATTGATGTTCATCAGCAATTCCGAATTGTTCACTCATTTCCCTGAAAAGGGGGCCCTTCCCCTCTTTTATTCCCTGGTTGACCCATAACCTGTTTTTGCATTTCGCCGCGATAGTATCGGCAGTGGAAGTGAGATAAACATCAGGCAGCCTGTCGCAGTTAATATCGACAATGGCTACTCCGCTGTACCATTGATCATTAGTAAGTCCTTCAAAATTTGAAGTGATGTCTTTAAACTTAAAGTTACCTTCATTCAGGTAAACACGCGATGAAACCTGGTTTCCGGCAAAAACAATATCCTGCAGACCGTCATTGTTAAGATCACCGATACCAACACCGGCTCCGTTATAAATGAATTCATATGTCAGTACACTGAAGCTGTCAGTTTCGGTTATCGTATTCTGAAAATCGATACCTGTTTTTGATGGATCCAAAAGCCTGAATTTTGGCGAATCGGAACAGGAAATCATTATAAATGACATTATAAGAGTACCCAGCAGACAGAATTTCTTCATTCTTTAAAGATTAGTTACAAGTACATCTGAAATCGCATAAAAATAAAAAAAAACAGGGACATGCAATTGGATGTCCCTGTTTTGAAAAATTTAAACAATAATCTTATCTGTTCTGAACAATGTTGCCATTGCTCAGGTCGATCTGACGCTGTGGTACCGGGAAAGTAACATCTTCAGGTCCGAGAGCGGCATCTTTGTAGATCGTTCCCTTGCCCCACTGTGTTGTTTTCTCATAATTTAGAACCTTTGTCAGTTCTGCCACAGTGACTCCCCATCTGTTAAGGTCAAACCATCTGTGTCCTTCCTGACCGAGTTCAAGTTTTCTTTCCATGCGGAGCGCGATCCTTGCATTTTCCTTTGTATCAAATGGTGCTCCGGTTGCAGGATACTGGTTAATAACATAATTGGCAGCATTTGTAGTTCCATCGGCTTCTTTAACAAAACCAGCGGGGTTTGCTGCTCTTGCCCTGATCTGGTTGACCAGAGTACGTGCGTTTGCCAGTGATCCGGCTTCGATTTCGCATTCAGCAATGAGAAGAAGAACATCAGCGTAGCGGATCATACGGTAACCGTTTGCCGTATATCCTGATGTCCAGCTGGTAACGTCTGTATACTGGCCTTCCTGTGATTTCTTGTAAACCTGCTTTTTCGGGCTGTACGGACCAGCATAGGTCTGGTCGCGGATCCAGTCAGAGCCTGTGTGAATACCCCAATCCCAGTAAGGAATTCCCCTTCTTCCGACTGACCAGTCGAGACGAGGATCGAGAGGGCCAGCATCTTCAGTAAAAGGTTGTGCTGGTGTCAATCCATAATCGTTTACAACAGGAGAGGTATTGTAGGTACCATCAAGCAGAGGTAATCCGCCCGATGTCCTGAATGAATTCACAAATTCCTGGGTTGGTGAGAAGAATCCGCAGCAACCTCCAGGTGAACCGCCGCTCTTATACGGGAAATTCAGAACTTCACCTGATCCGGCGTTATTTCCGCCCGAACCATCATTAACAGAGTACTGTACTGTATAAACAGCTTCAATACCATTACGGTTCGCGATATCAAAAATATCACCATACTTGGCAGAAAGTCCAATAGCATCACCATTCGGTTTTTTACCGTTTTTTGCAGTATTCAGAATTGTTAATGCACCGGCATAATCTTTTTTCATCTGCATCATGGCTTTGGCCAGAAGAACCTGTGAAACTGTTTTGTTGAATCTGCCGATTGCTCCCATATTTTCAGGAAGCTTTGTCCCTTCTGTTAGGTCAGCAAGGATCTTATCGACAACAGGATCAGTGTTTTTAACAGTTGTAGCGTCAGTATTTTCATCAACATAAGGGATCTTTTCCCACATTCTCCATGCTTCGAAATGATACCAGCCTCGCAATGCCCTTGCCTGCTGCAGAAAAACATCAGCCTGAGCCTGTGTGATAGAACCGGCTTCCAAAGCTGTGGCTGTAACCTTAATAATTGAATTACAACGAGCCACAGCCTCATACACTGATCTCCATTTACCGTTCAGGTAACTGTTTGTTGAAGTCTCGGAAAAAGACTGAATCGGGTTGATATCAGGCTGGTCGCCTGCATCAGTTCCCTTATTCGAGACCATGCCCCGGATATCACCGAATACCCAGTTGGAAGAGGCTGCTTCCCAGCCGAATGAATTACTTACACCATCGAGCATGGAATATGCACCAACCAGAAGAGCATTAATACCCTTTTCTGTGGCCAGCACCTCCCCGCTCAGACTTCCTTTCGGCTTGACATCAAGAAAATCGCTTTTGCAGGCACCAACTATTCCGAGCACCGCAAGGATTATGATAAATAAATTATGATTCTTTTTCATATTTAAAATATTTAGAATTAAAGGACCAGGTTGATACCGAAAAGAAATTGCTTGACATTCGGATAGTTTCCAGTGTCTGAACCGAAAGCACGGTCATCACCACCAAGTTCGGGATCGAGTCCTGAGTATTTGGTTATTGTGAAAAGATTCACACCCTGAACGTATAACCTGAGTGAGCCTACACCGATTTTATTAAGAACCGCTTTTGGCAGGGTATAACCGATCTGCAGGTTTTTCAAACGTGCAAATGAACCATCCTCGATGTAATAGCTGCATACCTGGGTGTTGGTTGAGAAGTTAGATGTGTTAGATGCTTTTGGCACTGTGGCAGTTGTATTTGAAGGAGTCCAACTGTCATACAGGAGAGCCTGGCTTTTCTGTCCCTGGAATGAAGGCCAGAAATCGATCCACCATCTGTTCCAGTTAAAGATATCGTTTCCCTGTGAACCATAGAGGAATGCCGACAGATCAAAATTCTTATAAGTCAGTCCAAGGTTAAATCCATAAGTGAATTTTGGATTCGGGTTACCTATAAATGTTCTGTCGTCCGGGTCTATCTTACCACTGTTATCAAGGTCAGCGAACCTGAAGAATCCCGGTTCAGCACCGTCCTGGTCAGCAGCTTCGGTAACTTCTGCGGCGGTCTGGAAAAGGCCCAGTACCTGGTAGCCGTAAAATGCTGACATCGGATGTCCGACCTGGTTTCTGTTTCCTGCACCGATCCTGGTTGTTGCACCTCCATAATCAAAGAATTCATATCCTTCGGCAATTTTTACAATGTCATTTTTATAGCTTGTGAAAATTACACTTGTATTAAGTCCAAGGTCGCCCCAGGAATTCTTATATGAAAGTTCGGCATCGATACCGGTGTTCTTCATTGAAGCGATATTAACATAAGGTGCACTGGCGTTTCCGGCAGTACCCGGAAGTTCTGGAGCAAACAGCAGGTCTTTTGTATCCTTACTGTACCAGTCGAATACTATCCCGAATTTGCTGTTCCATAGCTGAGCTTCAAAACCGATGTCGGTTGTAACGTTTGTTTCCCATTTTGCATCAGGATTACCAATCCGTGTTGCAGTAAATCCCTGCAGTGCAGAAGTAAATGTACCGTTAAGGTCATAACCTGTTTCTCCGGCTGACCCTCCGTAAAGATAGAACTGGTTCTGCGGGGAGACAGCAAGCTGGTTACCCATTGTACCCCACGAACCCCTGATCTTCAAATCTGTAAGCCAGCTCATACTGCTCAGGAATGATTCTTTCCCGATCCTCCATGCTGCGGAAAATGATGGGAAAATACCATAGCGTACATCCGGTCCGAACCTTGATGAACCATCGCGACGGACAGTGGCACTTAAGAAGTATTTGTCCTGGTATCCGTAATCAGCTTTCAGGAAGGTCGAAAGCAGTGTGGTTGGGGTATATACATTTGAATACATACCGTTCATGGTGGCTCCGTTTGTAAGAGTACGGAAATCCACTGCATCGGAGAAATAGGTTGTTTTTGTAGCACCCATGTCACGCCCTACATCATATTTATTGGCTTCGTATCCGAGAAGGGCTTGAATTTTATGTTCGCCGAATGTCTTATCATACATAAGGGTGTTTGTCCATACCCATGTGTTACCATAGTATGCATTTTCATTGAGTGAGGCAGATGCTGTATTTTCAGAATTTTCATAGGTTGCCCAGTTATAACCGACTCCGTAACCGTTATACCACGATCCGCCTAATGTCGATCTGAAGTTTAACCCTTTGAAAATATTTACATCAACATACATACTTCCCATAAGATTTATTGACCAGTAGTTGTTATCTTTTCCTCTTGTCTGGTTTGCAACTACGTTGGAGTTATTTCCAAGCCTTGGGGCAATACCTGTTCCACCCCAGTCGCCTTCAACGAATGTATGTGAAAGTCCTACAAATGGAGCTCCTGTCCACCTGACGGGGATAATTGGCTGTGACCTGTAGGGTCCCATCTGGATCGGGCTGCCTTCACCAAGGTTTGTCACACCAAGGCTCTTTCTGTATGATCCTGTAAAGTTCTCACCGATTTTAACCCTGTTCTTCAGGAAAGTGAAATCGGAATTGAATCTTCCCGTATATCTCTTGGCATATGATTCAATAATAATCCCGTCCTGTGACCATGCACCAATTCCTGCAAAGAAATGGGAGCTTTCATTCCCTCCTGAAAGGGAAATGTCGTGATTTGACATTGGAGCAGAATTTGTAATCTCATCGTACCAGTCAGTGTCACCGGCCCAGCTTGGAAGAGTTGGTGCTGCATTTGT
>DOTV01000194.1 GCA_003520925.1 Bacteroidales bacterium
TCGACAATGGTCCCGGGATCCCTGAAGAAAATCTTGATGAGATTTTCATTCCTTTTTTTACGACAAGAGAAAACGGATCAGGTATTGGACTCAGTGTTTCCAGACAAATTATGAAAATGCATGGTGGAAACTTAAAAGTCAGGTCGGTACCAGGGAAGGAAACGGTTTTCTGCCTGAGTTTCTAATCATATTTAATTGCCTTTACAGGAGTGATCCTGCTGATCAGCTGCGATGGTATCAGGAGCATAAGGATTATTGCTGCCATAGTACCGGTATTAAGAAGCAATATATGAGACAATTCAAGATTTACCGGCACTGTTTTTATATAATATGAAACAGGATCGAGTGATATCAATCCTGTTTTAAGCTGAATAAGAGCCAGACCTATTCCGATAATATTTCCCCAGAATACTCCTTTTGCAATAAGATATGCGGCCTGATAGAGGAATATCTTTCTGATTGTTTTATTTTCCGATCCGAGTGCTTTAAAGATTCCTATCATATTGGTCTTTTCAAGAATCAGGATCAGCAGACCTGATATCATGTTGAACCCGGCAACAAGTAGCATCAGTGTAATTATGATAAAGACATTCATATCCTGGAAGTTGAGCCAGTCGAATATCTGGGGGTATCTCATCCTGATGTTAGTAACCTTGTATTTTGTTTCATTCTCCAGTATCCTGTAACCGACTTTATCCCTCACAGCACTTGTCATTTCGTCGAGCTTGTTGAAATCATCAATAAAGATTTCAAATCCGCTTACCTGGTCATCACTCCAGCCGTTAAGTCGCTTAATATGTCCCAGGTCACAAAAAACATACATTTTGTCGAACTCCTCAAGACTTGTTTCATATATTCCGCTTATAGTGAATTTACGGCTTCTTGGCGGGTCCTGTACGAAATACATTGCGAATGAGTCACCGGTTTTGAGCCTTAGCATGTCGGAAATCTTTTTTGAAATTATTACTTGGTTTGTCCGCCCGGTGTCGCTCACGGTAAAGACTGAACCATCCACAATATTGCTCTTAAAAAACTTCCAGTCGAAGTCGCTTCCGACGCCTTTAAGAACCACACCCTGAATCGCTTCAGATGTTTTTATTATCCCGGCTTTTGTTGCAAATACCTGTATGTGACTTATCCCCTTCATCTGACGGATCTTAGGAATAAACGATTGAGTGTCGCTTATCGGAATAGTCTCCAGTGAAAAGTTTGAATCAAAATTCAGGATCTGGATATTTGAACCGAAGCCAACGATCTTCTCCCTTATCTGCTGCTTAAAACCGGTCAGTATTGCCACGGCCAGTATCATCACTGCCAGTCCGAGTGCAATGCCTGTAATTGCAATTACATTTATTGGCCTTGAGAATGATGTCTCTTCACGGCGGCCTTTGATAAGCCGATGAGCTATGAAATATGGTAAATTCATTTAGTCAGTTACATGTCAAAATTAGTAAAAACTCTGAGTAATAGAAGCCGATGCTGGCGCCGATTTGCGATCGGGGCCGAAAAGAACATAAAAAACATTTTCAGGTACGGATTTCAAATCCGCACCAGCGGAGCAGCAAAAAATTCTTAGATTTACATTTATAATATCGCATTTAATGAAAAGGATATTTTTCACTATTGGTTTTTCAGCGTTCGTTGTTTTCTGCACAGCATGTTACGGGGTTGAAGAAAACCCGGTTCCGGGAGCATACAGGATTGATCAGTACATACATTTAATCGATGGTAAATCTGTAGCTGTTGTTGCAAATCAGACATCAATGGTCGGGAAGAAGCATCTTGTTGATACACTATTGAGTTTAGGCATAAAAGTCAATGCAATATTTGCTCCGGAGCATGGTTTCAGGGACCTTGCCGATGCAGGTGATCAGATCCGGGATGGAAAAGACATTGAGACCGGAGTAAGGATAATCAGTCTTTACGGCGGACATCTGAAGCCGACTCCCGGCGATCTTAAAGGGATTGATGTAGTAATGTTCGATATACAGGACGTTGGTGTAAGGTTTTACACTTACATTTCGACACTTCATTATGTTCTCGAGGCCTGTGCTGAAAATAATGTTGAGTGTATAGTTCTTGACAGGCCAAATCCAAATGGATTTTATTTCGATGGTAATGTTGCAGATACTGTTTACAGGTCGTTTGTGGGGATTGACCCTGTTCCTGTTGTTCATGGAATGACAGCAGGAGAATATGCAGGAATGATTAACGGAGAGGGTTGGCTGAAGAACGGTGTCAGATGCAAGCTGACTGTTATTAAGTGTAGCTATTACACTCATAAAACCTTTTATGAACCGCCGGTAAAGCCTTCACCAAATCTGCCAAACCTGAATTCGATTTACCTTTACCCGTCAATATGCTTTTTCGAAGGTACCAATATCTCGCTTGGAAGAGGAACCCCGTTCCCCTTCCAGGTTTACGGATCGCCAAAACTGCCAGACACCGGATTCAGCTTTACTCCTGAAAGTGTACCCGGAGCGAAGAATCCTCCTCATCTGGGCGAAAAGTGCTATGGTGTTGATCTGCGAAATGCAATTAAAGGTAAGATTGTGCCCTCTCCGAAAGTAAATCTGGAATGGATTATTGATGCCTATAACAGGTATCCCGAGAAAGATGAATTCTTTACTTCATACTTTGATGTTCTTGCTTCGGGTCCGTCACTCAGGGAGCAGATACAAAGAGGTATGAGTGCTGAGGAGATAAGGGCTACCTGGAAGGATGAACTTGAAAGGTTCGGTAAGATAAGACAAAAGTATCTTTTGTACGAATAATTGTCTTGCAATCGTGCGGTCATGCAGTCATTCAGTCATGCAGTCTTTTTTTGACCGCAGGACCGCAAGACAGAAAGACCATCAGACAGTTTTCTAAATACCTGTTATAGATTTTATCTCTTCCCTTGTGACTGCCGGCAATTCATGGTTCCTGATCTTCCTGATGACGAGTCTGCCGGTTTTTCTTGCAGATCTTTTGTCTTTGAACGGGATCTCTCCTTCGAGGGCAGGCATGTAGGGTTGATGGATATAAGCCTTGTCTTTAACAAGAATGTCATATCCCCATCCGTCTTCGCTTTTAAAAAGAGCGACTTTATAAAAATGCCCTCTCACGGCGAGTGTCATTACAACAACTAAGATTACCGGAAAGAGGGCAAATATTAATGATTTCTTCTTATCAATCATCCTCATTTGACTCGGCATCAGGATCTAATGCCCAGATGTCATCATAATACAAACCTGAACTGCTGCCGGTCAGAACGTATCCCCTGCTTCCGATTGAGAATCCGATTGCTCCCTGACGGCTGGTTCCTTCAAAATTAGACTTTTCAGTCCAGAGATCAGTGGCAGGATCATATTCCCAGGTTTCAATACCGGTAGTCATACCGCCTGTTGCAAGATATCCTTTATTGTTTATTGTAAATCCGACCTTGTCTCTCCCCTTTATTGTAGAGTACTCATCATCAAAGGTCTGGTCGGTAACATCAGCAATTGCTCTTTTTTTGTTCCAGGAATCATTTGAAGGATCATACATCCACATATCAGTAAGATAATCCCCGTTATCGAAACCGCCGATAACATAACCCTTCCCGCTTATTACAAATCCGGCTGCACTGATACGTTTGTTTCCTCCAAGGCTCGATTTCTTTGTCCAGACATCACTTGAAGGGTCGTATTCCCAGAAATCCTTAAAGTAACTCACGCTGTCGCCTGTCCCTACATAACCTTTGTTATTGATAGCAAGAGCAAGAGCCTGGCGTCTGGCGGATCCCCCAAAATCAGCCTTTCTGTTCCAGACATTCGTTGCAGGATTATATTCATAAAAGTCCTTAAGTCTGTATTTGCCTTCCCATCCGGTCCCAATATAACCTTTTGTATCAGTCGAAAATCCAACAGCCTGGCTCCTTGCAGCTCCGGGAAAGTCAGCTTTCTGCGTCCATGAGTTTTTCACAGCATCATATTCCCAGAAATCGTTGTGAAACTTATCCCCGTCATACCCGGTACCTATGTAGCCCTTGGTTCCTATCGCAAAACCGGCAGCATCTGACCTGGGCAAGCCATCAAAGACAGATAATTCCACCCAGTTCCCCACAAGTACAACCGCATCAGGTTTACATGAATTGAAGAAAGGCACTGCCAGAAGTAAAACAAGTACTTTGATCCAAATCCTAACCTCTTTGTATGTCATCATTCCCGTTTTATTTTATTTAATAATCAACACAAAACTATCTGAAGGATACTTCAATAAAAAGTCTTGTAGATATATGCCATTAAATTGTAGACAAGATACGATAAATTATCGATAAAACTTATTTAAATCACAGTATTTACAAACAGTGTCCGGCTATTTAATAATGTATTAGAAATATCTTTCAATAAAGCCTGTATGTCTACTCATTTGTGGCTTTTGTATATATTTGCTTTGTTTACATCCTGTTTTAGTATTCTTTTGCATAAACTGAAAGATTGATGAAGGGAATGTGTGCGGGAAAGAAAGGCAGGATAATCTTATCATTCTTCATATTTGGAATTATATTGATTGGTTCCTGTACAAAAACCAATGAATTTACAATTGGAAAAAATTTCGTTGAGTCACGTACCAGGCTGCAGATTATTGACACCTTCGGGGTAGATCTGTCGACTGTTCTCCTTGATTCGGTCATAACGTCATCATCAAAAATAGCTTATGTAGGCCGTTATTCCGACACAATTTTCGGTTCAATAAGCAGTGAGTCATATTTTGATCTTGCCTATGAATCTTTTTCTGATATCGAGGAAAGGGCTGTCTATGATTCATCATCCTTCATTCTTCAATATACTGATAACAATTTTGGTGATACTACCTCCCTGATGGCAATCGATATTCACAGGCTGAAAGAAAACATAGTCCCCTTTGAAAGATCATACTTGTTTAACACCTCAAAATTTGCATATGAATCCCAGGCTATGGGAAGTGTCAGTTTTTACCCTGAACCCCATTCTTCAGATACGGCTGTAAGTGTCAGGGTAGATGCATTTGGTGCTGAATTATACAATCTTATCAGTAGTAAGGATGAAAAAGTATCAACCGAGGAATGGTTCAAAGACTACATCAAAGGTTTTGTCATAACACCGGGAGCAAATAACAAAGCACTGATTGGTTTCAATGCCGGTCAGGAGTATCTGGTTCTTAGGATTTACTACCATCTTAGTAAGGAAGAGCCTGAGAAAAAGTCGATTACAATTAAGATGGGTGAGGCATCCCACCAGTTTAACAATGTAAAATTTGATTTTACAAATACGCCGCTTAACAATATTAAAACTGAAGGATATGAGGTCCCTGCAACCAAAACCGGCAACCGGGCTTTTATGCAGGGGATGATTGGCCTTTTTCCAAAGCTGAAGTTTTCATCCCTTGATCAGATTCTTGCTTCTGAAAACTGGAAGATACTAAAAGCAGAACTTATTGTTGAACCGGTACCGCACAGCTACGAAGTTTTCAATTTACCTGACAGTTTGTATATTTTCAGATCTGACAGAGAGAATAAAAGGACTACTCTGTATAATGATAAATCCCAGCCAATGCTGGCTTACTTTGAATTTGATTATTACCTTCACGAGAATAACAGGTATACTTATGATATTACAACATTCATCAACCACGAATTAAGTGATGCATATATTAACAGCTTTGATGGTTTGATGATTGGCCCGAATGATTCCAAGTTATCATCCTCATTTGAACGGCTTCTTGTTGAAGGGAAGCATCCACCGGTAAAATTGAGACTTTATTATTTATCCTATTGACCTGATAATGACAAAGCTCACTAAAACATATCTCCTGATCCTGTTAGTTTTATTTTTGCAGTCCGGCAAAATTTCTTCACAGATCACTACCTCACCCTACTCAATTTTTGGAATGGGTTATCTTGAAACAAACAGCTCAGGGCCTTCCAAAGCAATGGGCGGAACAGGTATTGCTTTTTTATCGGGCAGATCAATCAACCCAATGAACCCTGCATCTTACAGTGGTATTGACAGTCTATTGTCGATTTTTGAGCTTGGTGTCTTCGGAAAATTTACAACCTATTCCACAAGGAAGGAAGATCAGTCGCTGTTAAATGCAAATTTAAAATATCTGGCTATGGGCTTCAGATTAACACCCTGGCTTGCCACAAGTTTTGGATTCTCTCCATATAGTTCTGTGGGATACAACATAAATACAACCGCCCAGCTTGAAGGCACTACACAGAAGTATCAAAAAACCTTTTCTGGTAATGGCGGAGTTAACCAGGTTTATCTTGGCGGCTCTGTTAACCTTATAAAGAATCTTTCGGTCGGTTTTAATGCAGCCTATCTTTTCGGAAATATTACCCACAGAGAATCTTCGGCAGTCTTCAGCTACTCCCTTGAGGATGCGTCATATCTTTCAAATTTCAATATTGATTACGGGTTGAATTATCAGATTGACATTAAAAAATGGAAATATAATCTGGGATTGATCTACAGCAACTCGAAAAAACTGGTAACGAAGAATATTACGAAAATAGAAACAGATTATGAAACTGAGGTTCTGAAAAGCCGTAATTACAAGTACAGCCTGCCCCGGAAAATAGGTGCGGGTTTTGCTATGACAAAGGGATATTTCAGGGCAGGTATTGATTATGAATGGAGTGGGTGGGAAAATGTTGATTTTGTCAATACATATCTCAGGACCAGGAACTCCGCCAGGTATTCCCTGGGAGTGGAATTCCCCTCACTGGGACTGAATAAGGGAACCACCAGAATGGTTTTGTACAGGTTTGGCGGTGAATATCGCGAATCATATATGATTATTGATAATATCCCTATAAATTACGGTGCGATCTCATTCGGTGCCGGAATTCCAATGAAAGGCTATCTAAGTGTTATTAATGTATCCATTGAGCTGGGACAGAACGGAACAACTCAAAAAGATCTTTTCAGGGAGAGATTTATCACTCTTAACCTTGATCTGGCACTTAAGGACTGGTGGTTCAGGAAACGGAAATACGATTAAGCCTCAGATAAGATTCCTGTTAACCATTTCAAAGAATGAGGCCCTGTATGATTCACCAATCGGTATCCTCTGATTGCCTATCACAATCCTGCTGTTCTCAATCATGTCAATTTTATCGACCGATATAATATATGATTTGTGAACTCTGAAAAAGGAGCCGGAAGGAAGCTTCTCAATTATGTTTTTCATCGTGGTTTTTGTAAGTATCAGCCTGCCTTCGGCGTAAATCTTCACATAATCCTTTAATCCCTCGATATAAAGTATGTCATTCAGATTCACCCTGATTGTTGTGTATTCAACCTTGACCATAAGAAAACCATGCGATATTCCAGGAGCCTCTTCAACCGGGGTTTCTACAGGGTTCTTCATCTTTATCAGCTGAAAAGCCTTATTGACAGCTTTGGAAAACCTTTCGAATGTAATCGGTTTGACAAGGTAATCGATTGCATCGCACTCAAAGCCGTCTGAAGCGTATTCTTTGAAAGCTGTAGTGAAGATCACCATGGGCGGATTATACAATGTTTTAAGAAATTCAGGTCCGGTGATCTGTGGCATGACAATATCCAAAAAGATAAGATCAACCTGATAGTTGTTTATTGTATGGACAGCTTCGAAAGGATTAGTAAAGGTACCTGCTAAACTGACAAACTGGATCTTTGAGCAATACTCTTTAATGATCCTGAGCGCTGAAAGATCGTCATCAATTGCTATGCAGTTAATTACATTCAGTCCCATCCGGATTCCCCTTTCATACTCTTCCAGGATAAGCTTTCAGAGCCTCTGCCAGGATTTCCATAGAGTTTCTCAGGTCATCAATTTTAAGGACATAGGCAATTCTTACCTCATTCCTGCCAAGCCCGGGGGTTGAATAGAACCCCGATGCGGGAGCAACCATAACCGTCTGGTTCTTATAATCAAATTCCTCAAGGAGCCAGCGAGCAAATTTATCGGAATCATCTACCGGAAGTCTGGCAACTGCATAGAAAGCTCCTCTGGGTTTAGGGCAAAACACACCCGGCATTTTGTTTAGTGCATCAACCATAAAATTCCTCCGGGCAGTATATTCAGCATTTACATCCCTGAAGTATTCAATCCTTGTTTCGAGTGATGCCTCAGCAGCTATCTGGCCCAGACCCGGAGGAGAAAGGCGGGCCTGTGCAAACTTAAGAGCAGTGGAAATGACATCTTTATTCCTGCTGATCAACGATCCTATCCTGATACCGCATTCGCTGTAACGCTTCGAAACAGAATCTACAAGGACTACGTTCTTTTCGATACCCTCAAGTCTCATTGCTGAGAAGTGCTCGGCATCGTCGTAGCAAAATTCACGGTAAGCTTCATCTGAAAAGAGGTAGAGATCGTGCTTCTTAACAATATCCCTCAGGTGAAACAGCTCTTCCTTTGAATAAAGATACCCGGTAGGATTGTTCGGGTTGCAGACAATAATACCTTTTGTCCTGGGAGTTATTTTCTTCTCGAGTTCTTCTATCGGAGGTAATGCAAAATCGTTTTCAATATATGAGGTAACGGGTACGATTTTAATACCGGCAGCCACAGCAAAACCATTGTAATTGGCATAAAATGGTTCAGATGTTATTACCTCATCACCTGGGTTTATGCATGTCATAAGGGCAAACGTAACAGCTTCGGATCCACCTGTTGTTATCAGGATATCAGTGTAATCAATATCAATACCGAGTTTATGATAGAAACCTGCAAGCTTGCGCCTGTATGATTCATTACCAGCTGAATGACTGTACTCTATCACCTTCAGATCGATATTGCGGATGGCATTCAAAGCAACATCAGGGGTCGGAATATCAGGCTGCCCAATATTGAGGTGATAGACTTTCCTCCCTTTTCTCTTTGCTTCCTCGGCATAAGGCACAAGTTTTCTGATCGGAGACGGGGGCATAGCCCTTCCTTTATCTGAAATAGATGGCATAAATAATTTATAAATTCATACAAAATGCAGAACAAAATTAAGAAAAATCCTGAGTATAAACAGACTATTTTTTTATAGAGATCCCTCATTCTGTTCGGGATGACATTGTTGTCATATAGATTTGGGATGGAAGCCATTCCTTAAAAAATAAATTTATTATCCTGAACGAAGTGAAGGCTCTCAGTATTTAAGAGAAAAAGATTGTAATAAAGGGTTAATTGCCCCGGGGAGGCTATGAACTTTTAATAAAATTGCTGAATACCATTTCCTGATGTAAACAAAATCGGATAAAAATCAGCTAAAGAATAACTAAAATGGCATACATTCGTTTAAAATCCTGTAATATGAGTAAAGTCAAACTTTTAAAAACCGCACTTTTTCTTATTCTTACGGGATCGGTATCTTCTTTATATGGCCAGATCACAGGTTTTGGCCGGATAAAATGGGATCGTGAAAAAATCGCTCCGGGACTTCTGTGGAAATCATCACATACATTATTGAATGATTCCGTTCCTCAAAACATTAATGTCCTCAGAGTAAAACTTAAAAAAAGGAAGATTGCAATTTCTTATGATCCGCTTAAAAACACGAAAGTAAGCATGCAGGTATCTGGAACCGATGCTATTGCAGCAGTAAACGGCGGCTTCTTTGATATGAGGAATGGGGGTTCCGTAACATATTTAAAAACAGCAGGTCGCATTGTTGACAAAGATACTGCAAAGAAATGGTCAAGAAATTCAAACATTAACGGAGCAGTAATGATCACCTCAGGAGACCGGGTTTTCATTGACAGGGCAATGCCTAATTCATGGTACGATGCACACACTGAATTTGAGGATGTATTGCTCACCGGACCTCTTATGGTTAAAGGCAGAAATAAGGTATCATTACCGGCAACATCATTGACAATAAATAAGCATCCAAGAACCGCAATCGGCATCAGGAACCACAGGAGAATTATTCTTTTAACCCTCGATGGCCGTACAGGTGAAGCCTTCGGGATGACAATTGATGAACTGGCGGATTTAATGAAATTACTTCGTTGCCGCGATGCTGTCAATCTTGATGGCGGTGGGTCTACAACAATGTGGATCAGGGGAAAACCTTTTAACGGGATAGTGAATATGCCATGTGACAACAGAAAGTTTGACCATGAGGGGGAAAGACCTTTGTCAGATGTACTGGTAATCAGGTGAATTAAACAACTGGTAGATCAGTCCGAATGAACGAGCATTGCTGCAGACAAGCCAGTTACCAGTTTACAGTAATTGAAATTACATTCGACAGCCAGGTCACCAATTGTATGGTAATTATAGTCACTACTGGCTGATTCAAAATAAATAGCTTTGTAATCTTTCAGAAAGAATGAATAGCTGTCACTTCTTTTAATACCCGAGGTATCAATTACGGGTGTCAGTTTTATATATTTGCCGCATAATGCTGATGCTTTTTCGGAGAGATCCTCTGAATTAGAATAGTGCTTAATCTTAACCTCCCAAAGAAGCCTGTTCGGGTTTGTTACATTGGCAATCATATCATTATTTATCATTATGCTCACAGGTCTTCCTGAATATGCGAGTTTTGCTGCATAATCAGCACTGCCGAAAAGTCCAACCTCTTCCGCCGCAAAAGCAACAAACTGAATACTTATACCAGGTACATAATTCTTTAACCTCATTACCCTGGCAATTTCAATCATTGCTGCAACACCGCTGCCGTTGTCATTTGCTCCCGGGGCTTTTTTAAAGGGATCACCATCCCTTACATTGGAATCATAATGAGCCCCGATAATACTCAATGAATCCGGATGAACTGAACCATCCAACTGCGCAATTACGTTATATTGCCATGTTGTGTAGTTCTGGCTTTTCCATGTATTCGATAAAAGGAAAGAATCAATATAGGCAGTATAATATCCATTCCTTTTAAATTTGTCTCTTATACTTACAGCAACCAGTCGGTGATTATCAGCCAGCGAAAACCTCGTTCCCATTCTCTGGAGCCAGGTTGCTGTTGCCTTAATACTGTCGGAATTGATGGCACTGATCAGCTTAAGGGATATCGAGTCTTTCTTTTCAAGCGGAATGCCATCAAAATCAGATGGATTATCTTTCACACATGTTGACATCGCGAAAAAAAATAATGGCAGAAACATAACTATTGTTATTTTCTTTCCCAGCTTCATAAATTCTTCTTTTTCTTATTTTAACAATTACGAGAGCTTTTTAGCTGATGATCAACGAATATAATGAATTTTTATAATTTTGCACATCACTAAAACAACCCATATAACAAGCATCTATGGATATTCCTTCAAAATATGAACCTGCAAAAGCAGAAGCCAGGTGGTACAGTTACTGGATGGAACATGGGTTCTTTAAGAGCAAGCCAGATGGGAGGGAACCCTACACGATAGTAATTCCCCCTCCGAATGTGACGGGTGTTCTCCACATGGGACATATGCTTAACAACACAATTCAGGATGTTCTGATAAGGAGAGCCAGGATGCTTGGTAAAAATGCCTGCTGGGTTCCCGGAACCGATCATGCATCAATTGCCACCGAAGCTAAAGTTGTTGCAAAGCTAAAATCGGAAGGAATTGAAAAGCGTGACCTTTCAAGGGAGAGATTCCTCGATTATGCATGGGAATGGACACATAAACACGGGGGAATAATCCTTGAACAGCTTAAAAAGCTTGGAGCATCATGCGACTGGGACAGGACACTTTTCACCATGGATGAAAAGAGGTACGACTCTGTTATTAAGGTATTTGTTGATCTCTATAATAAAGGACTTATCTACAGAGGTGTAAGGATGGTTAACTGGGATCCTCAGGCAATGACCGCAGTATCGGATGAGGAGGTCAATTACACCGATGAAAAGTCTAAACTGTTTTATGTCCGTTACAAAATTGTCGGTGAAGATGATTATATTATGATCGCCACCACCCGACCTGAGACAATTCTTGGAGACACAGCTGTTTGTGCCAATCCTGCTGATCAAAGGTACCTGCACCTGAAAGGCAGAAAGGTTATTGTCCCGCTGGTAAACAGGGAGGTCCCGTTTATCTTCGACGATTATGTCGATATGGAATTTGGGACAGGTTGTCTTAAGATTACACCTGCCCATGACATCAACGATTATGAAATCGGGTTAAGGCATAAGCTTCCATCTGTAGATGTTTTCAATGATAACGGTACCATAAATGCAAATGCCGGAATGTTTGAAGGCATCGACAGATTTGCCGCCAGGGATCTTGCTGAAAAAGAATTGCAGCGGACTGGGAATCTTGTGAAAATTGTTCATTATAACAATAAGATTGGCCGGTCAGAACGAACAAATGCAGTTATTGAACCAAGGCTATCAGTACAGTGGTTCCTTAAAATGAAGGATATTTCCAAGCCAGCTCTCGATGCAGTGATGAACGGGGATGTTCACCTGCATCCGGCCAAATTCAGGAACCTCTATCGCCACTGGATGGAGAATGTCCGGGACTGGTGTATTAGCCGCCAGCTCTGGTGGGGTCATAGGATACCCGCATGGTATTACGGTGACAATGAGTTTGTTGTAGCAGAGGATATTAAAAGAGCGGTCGGCATTGCAAGGGAAAAAAGCGGGAACAGGTCGCTTAAGGAGAGTGACCTGAGGCAGGAAGAAGACGTGCTCGACACCTGGTTCTCATCATGGCTCTGGCCTATAACCTCATTCGACGGTATAAACAAGCCGGACAACCCGGATATTAAATATTATTACCCCACAAATGACCTGATAACTGCACCGGAGATCCTCTTTTTCTGGGTGGCAAGGATGATAATAGCAGGATTTGAG
>DOTV01000153.1 GCA_003520925.1 Bacteroidales bacterium
GCAAATAATATCCCCAATCTGTTCATCAAAAGGACCGAGATGCTCATGGACGGATATAAGGAAAATGCATCTGGAAAAGGTAAGACTATTGGAATTCCACGTGCTTTGATGGTATTCTATCAGCAATTCCCTTTCTGGCGTACATTTTTTGAAGAGCTTGGATTCAGAGTAGTCCTTTCAAGAGAATCAGACAAGTCACTTGTCAATCAGTCAATTGAGACTATAACCACTGAAACATGCCTGCCTGTCGAACTTATGCATGGTCATGTAATAGACCTTTTGGATAAGGGCGTTGATTATATCTTTTTACCTTTTATCGTAAACGGCAAGGCCCGTGAAGGAAATAAAACATTCAACTGCAACTGTCCTTGGATTCAAACTTATCCCTTTATGGTCAGTGCAGCTCTAAAGGGGAAAATTGATGAATCGAAACTACTGATCCCTACTCTTCATTTCAGGTTTTTTGAGCGAGCCCTTGTTAAAGAGATGACTTCTTTTTTCAATGAAAAGTTCGGAATTGGCAAAGAAGAAATCAGGAAAGCAATTTACAAAGCTGACGAATTTCAGGTTACTTTCGAAAAGAGTCTTGTTGATTATGGTAAAGATGTTCTCAGCAATATCCCGGAAAATTGCAGACCGGTTGTATTGCTTGGGAAACCATATAACAGTACCGATCAGCATCTTAATCTCGGACTTGTTGAAAAACTTATTGCCCAGAATGTGATGCCGATCCCTGTTGACATGCTTGACCTGACACCATATAATATTTTTGAGAATTACAGGAATATGTACTGGCCCAATGGTCAGAAAATAATTGCTGCTGCCCAGCATGTGGCAAAAACTGACGGGTTGTATGCAGTTTACCTGAGCAATTTCCGCTGCGGACCCGATTCCTTCATCTGGCATTATGTCACTGAAGAGCTGAAAGCAAAACCCTTCCTTCATCTTGAGATTGATGAACATTCCGCTGATGCCGGGATGGTAACAAGAATTGAAGCATTTCTCGACAGTCTGAAGGGATCGGAACAAAATGCAAAAAAAGATGTCACCATCTTCAGACCCCGACCAAGTCCGGCATCACCTCCAAAAGACAGGATTCTCTATTTTCCTTACATGAACGATGGCGGTTACATGCTTGCTGCAGCAGCCAGGAGCATAGGTGTTCCGTCGGAAAGTCTGCCAAAGCAGACTGAAGAGGATCTGGCTATTGGCAGAAAGTATACATCATCAAAAGAGTGTTTCCCGATGATCTGCACCACGGGGAGCTTTGTAAAAAAATTACAGGAACCCGGTGCTGATCCTTCAAAAATGAGCTTCTTCATGCCTGATCATAACGGTCCATGCCGTTTTGGACAGTATAACCATTTTCACAGGATCCTCTTTGATCGGCTGGGTTTCAAAGATGCAGAATTAATAACTCCTTCAAATGACACATCCTATGAAGATGTTGCCGGAGAGCATGGCCAGAAATTCAGGATCAATGCCTGGAAGGGTTTCGTTGTTGCTGATTATTTAAGGAAAATCTACAGGGAAACAAGACCTTACGAGATCAATAAAGGCGATACTGACCGCCTCTATGAGGATTCACTTCACAGGCTGGAACGCTGTATTGAGAAGGGGGCCAGGGGACTTCACAAAGTTCTGACAGAAATAGCATCCGATTTCATGGCTATAAAAGTAGATAAAAGTGAAAGAAGGCCGGTAGTCGCTATTATAGGTGAAATTTTCATGCGCGATAATGCAGCCTGCAACGGGAATATTGCCAATAGATTGGAAGATCTTGGTGTAGAAGTAGTTATCGGACCATTCTCAGAATGGATATATTATTCCACACATCGTTTTACCCGTGACAGCCGGTGGAAAAACGATACCAAAGGCGTTATCAAATCCAAGATCCAGGGAATCGGACAGGATGTAATTGCAAGTTCATTACTCCGGGGGATAAAGAAACTTACAGATCACGAAAAAGATGTATCGCTTCATGACATGCTTAAGCTATGCAACACTTATGTAAATGAATTCTACGATGGTGATCCTCCAATTGCTATGGGTACTTCGGTAGCTCTTACAAAAAGGGGAGTATCGGGATTTGCGGCAATTCTTCCATTCACATGCATGCCGGGAACCCTGGTTGCATCATTAAGCGATTCATTCAGGAAAGATCATAATAATATTCCTTACATTAACATCGCTTACGACGGCCAGGATTCTGTTTCGCTCGATACGAGGCTTCAGGCATTTGTTTTCCAGGTTAAGGAATATGCAGCAGCAGCAACGGTTAAAGAGCTGGTGCCCGCAGAATAATCTAAAAAGTACTATTTGGGTTTTTACCCCTAAATCCCCCAGGGGGGACTTGTTTATCTACGGATCTTAAGCCCCCCTTGGGGGGGTTGGGGGGTAAAATTGTAAAATGATTATTGCTCGTAATAATGTCCTATTGCCCTATTGGACAACTTTAAACCCTAAAGATTTAAGGATTTTTGCAATTTCTTCACTCCCATCCTTAAGGTCAATTGTATAACACGAGAATTCACGTCTGAGAGGGTAGTTTTCTCTCTCTTTCTCGAAACGCGTAGGATCGAATCTCAATCTGATATCATCTTCCACGATATTATAGGAATGAAACACCGCCCTTCTTAAAATTTCTTCGGAGCTTTTTCCGTTACAGTCAATGGTCAGCACAGATTCCGGAGGAGCCGGAACCTCAGATGGATACCATTCACCAAGCTGAATATCGAACGTCTCGCAAAGTTTCTTCACTATCATGGAAACCCCGTTTGCTTTTCCATCGGCGGAGTATCCTGCAATATGAGGAGTTGCGATGAATGACATGTGCATAAGCGGAATATCAATTTCAGGCTCCCTTTCCCAGACATCAATAACAGCACCTGCAAGCCTTTCACCGCCAACGGCATCTTTAAGCGCTTCCGTCTCCACAACTTCTCCCCTTGAAGTATTTATGAACCAGCTCCCTTTTTTTATCCTGCTGAATGTTTCACTGTCAAAAAGGTGGTAGGTTTTATCCTGACCATCCATATTAAGCGGGACGTGCAGGGTAATAATATCCGATTCATCAAGAAGTTGTTCCAGGTTTGAGAATATCTTTTTCTTTTCCATCCTTGCCCTGGGTGGGTCGTTTAATATAACATTCATCCCAAGGATACCGGCCAGATTCTGAACCTTCGAACCCACATTTCCAACACCGATAATGCCGAGAGTTTTATTCTTCAGACTGAAACCGGTTTCACCTGAAATTCGCAGGAGCGCAGAAGCAATATATTGCTGGACCGATGATGAATTGCACCCTGGTGCATTTGTCCATCTGATTCCATTTTTACCGCAGTATTCAGTATCAATATGATCAAATCCGATAGTGGCAGTAGCAATGTACTTAACTGGTGTGCCATGAAGCAATTCGCGGTTACATATAGTCCTGGTCCTGACAAGTAAAGCATCTGCACCGGATATTGAACTTCTGTTAATTTGATTTCCAGGCAAATAAGTAACCTTAGCGTAAGGCTCAAGAACACCTTTCAAAAAAGGAATTTTATCATCTGCAACTATCCTGATCATTTGTTCAGATTATCTGCTGAAAGGTAATAAAATTTGATACTATTTAGAATGAAAAAAAGTATTTTATCTGATTTTGTAAATTCGCACCAGCAAGATCCCGGAATTGCTGCCGGGAGATCATCCTGTAATAATCAGAATCGAAGCTTCAAAATGACCAAATGTAATTGGTACTATTTTTGATATTTCTTATCTTTGTTTTAATTAGAACTGTTTAGCTTATTAATTGTTTATTTAGACAGATCATCAAATTTGATTAATAAAATCGAGGCTATGAAATTAAAGCTTACTCTTATTTTTTTAGGCCTGTTTCCATTTCTCGGAATGGATGCCCAGAAACCTATCATTATTTCTGATGACACGCTTCAAATAGGTAAAAGCGTATTACCAGGCATGTCGGTTACGATACCGGAGGTTGACTATGAAAAAGTACTGAAGATATGGATCAGAGACCTCCAGAGCGGTACGAAATCGAAAGTTGTAACCGAGAACGGGGAAATGTCGATTTTCGGTGCTAAAATAAAATCAATCAGCCCAAATCAGATAAATGTGTATAGCAAGCTTGTAAGGCTTGATTCGATGTTGCAATTATTTGCATCTTTTGAGACAAAAAAGGATCAGTATATCGAAAGAACGTCCGGGGAGCCAGAATATGCAAAAGCACAGGAATTCCTCAAGGAATTTGCTAAAAACCAATATATTGATGTAGCAAAAGGACAGGCTGATGCAGAAGAGAAGAAGCTCCGGGATCTGCAGAAGGAATTATCCTCGCTTGAGAACGAAAAATCCAGAATGCAGAAAGGAATTCAATCTGACAACAGTACAATTGCTACCGAAAAGGAGAATATCGTACTGATGAACAACGAACTGAATACAGTCAATGCTGCACTCATCGAACAGAATAACCTTCTCGCCAATATGGAAGAGGGCCCTGCCAAAAAAGAACAGGCTGTACAGATCAGGGATCTTGAAAAGAGAAAGAAGAAAGCCCAGAATGCTATTGAATCTTCTCAGAAAAAGATAAATAAATCAGACTCGGATATAAACCAGGCAACCGGAGATATCCCAAGGAATGAAAGAATGCAGGAAAAAGTCAGAGAGCAGATCATTCAACAGGAAGCTGTCTACCAGAGGTTTGCCGATAAGCTGAAAAAGATCAAATCATACTAAATAGACCCCCTGGTTTACTCTATTATCGTCATCTCATTCAGGAGATAACCGGCCCCGGCAAATTTGTCGATAATAAACAGGGCATACCTTACATCCAGACTAATATTGCGACTCTGCTCAGGATTGAAAGCCATATCGCTGGCGACTCCTTCCCAGGCCCTGTCGAAGTTTACGCCAATCAGATATCCTTCAGAATTAATTACCGGACTGCCTGAATTCCCCCCTGTAGTATGATTATTTGCTATAAAACATACAGGAATCTCACCATCCCGGGCATAACGACCATAATCCCGTTTGGCATATAATTCTTTCAGTTTATCCGGAACATCATAGTCATAGATGTCGGGATTGTCTTTCTCAATAATTCCTTTAAGAGTCGAGACAGGCTTGAAATAAACAGCATCCTTTGAATCGTATCCCTGAATAGTTCCAAATGAAACCCTCAGGGTCGAGTTGGCATCAGGATAGAAGGTTTTGCTGCTCTGATACTCCATCTGTGCTTTCATATACCTTTTATTGAGCTTTTGAAGCCCCGCATTTAGAGTTGTAAGCTTTGGCCTGACATTTTCTGACAGGAATTTACCTGCATCGGCTGACAGAGAGTAAAAAGGATCTTTATTTAGCTTTTTAACCGAAGGTCCTTTGAATCCTTTTATGAAAGCAGCATATTTTTGCTCATCAGCAAAAACTGATTTTTCATAGATCTCAACAGCAATATCTGAAAAATTGCCTTTACACTGATCTTTCAACCTTAAATACCCGGGTGCCAGCCATTTTGAGTCAAGCGATTCACCATAAATCTTCATCAGTTCAACAAACAGGGTCAAATCAGTAGCTTTGTTGTAATCCTTGAAAAACTGTTTCGATGCTTCGATCAAACGATCTTTTACCTTCTGGACGGTTTCCAGGCTGGCTGGTTTGTCATCATCAAACAGAGCTGCCAGTTCCCTTATACCGCGGGCAATGCCGAAGGCTTCAATGCCATTGAATACTTCATTTGTAAAACTGTTTACCAATGTATAGTCTTTAAGGCTGGAATATAATTCCCTGTAGGCGGGGAGTATATCACCGTATTCTTTTTTTCTTGCTTCATCAGCATTTATCCATCTTGTCAGATCTCCTTCAAACGCCTGTTTTTTACCTATCGTATTCATTCTTTCAAGCCCTTGTATCTCCCCTATCCATTTTTTCCAGGAATTTGATATGCCGGCCTTTTTAGCCGAATATTGAATCCTGATAAGCGGATCGGCATTCATGGCTTTGTCGATTATTTCAATCTTTTTGGTCCTGATGCTTATCATTTTCGGATCGATATAGTTCTTGACCATGTCGATATGGTAAGAGGGTACATATTCCGAAGTGGAACCAGGGTATCCAAAAACCATTGTAAAGTCGCCCTCCTTAAAACCCTTGATTGAAACAGGAAAGTAATAAGCAGGCTTGTATGGAACATTATCGGGGGAATAATCGGCCGGCTTATTGTTTTTGTCAGCATAAACCCTGAACAGGGAGAAGTCACCTGTATGGCGCGGCCAAATCCAGTTATCGGTATCACCTCCGAACTTCCCTATGGCTGAAGGTGGTGCACCGACAAGACGGATATCCCTGAAAGTCTCATTGACAAAAAGAAAATACTGATTCCCCATGAAAAATGGACGCACTACAGCCCTGTAACCGGATCCTTCCGTGGCTTTCTTCTGGATGCCTTCAATATTGGATGAGATAAGCTTTTCACGACCGGCTTGTTCCATTTCATCGGTAACACCTTCCAGAACCTTGTCGGTGACATCTTCCATCCATTTGAGCAGAGTAATTGTAGCACCCGGATTTGCAAGCTCTTCATTACGGCTCATAGCCCAGAAGCCATTAGTGAGATAATCGTTTTCAAGGCTGGAGTGCTCCTGGATCATATCATATCCACAATGGTGGTTTGTTATCA
>DOTV01000014.1 GCA_003520925.1 Bacteroidales bacterium
CCAAATGGAACACCAGTCCAGAAATCACCGAATGCATATTTCTGCACAAGCGGCCCGAGAATCAATCCTCCTGCAATAAATGTAACCAGGGTCCATACCGAGTACTTCCTGTACAAAGGATACTTTACGATTGCCATAAGTCCGGCCAGGGTTGAAAAGAGCATAGCTACGAACATCAGCAATATATGAGGAGTAAGGATATAAGCCGGAACGGCACCTTTGAACCGGATAACCACAGGCGACTCTTTTGAGATCGTGGTAGTACCTTTTGAATCAGTAAGCTCTATATAGTATTGAAGCTTGCCGGCTGGTGGCTGTTGAGGAATTTCGGCAAAAAAACCACTTTCTTCTGTAATCCTGAATACCTTGTTCATCACGAATGAGTTGACGGGATATACTTTATACATGAATTCGCTGGAGGCGTATTCGTCATTTGTTTTGAACTTTTTGTACCAGAGTGTTGCTTTTATTGTATTATCCGTGATCTTAAGCTTTACCTCAGGGCGCTCGTCAAGTCCGAGGCTGCGAACAAGCTTGATCTCATAAGGCATGTCATTTAAATTTATATTTACCATTTTCGGGTAGGTGGGTCCGGTTTTTCTCTGGTAATAGGCTGCGCCGATTGTTATTAAAAAGGCAAGAACCCATAGAAGGAACTTTTTCATTGATGATTGATTTATGTCTTAGACGTAAAACTTCTATAATTGTATCAGCAATACTTCCTTTTTTCCATTTCTTAAGACCTCTATACTGATAGTTTCCCCATGCTTAAGCTGTCCCATCCGGAACATATAATCCTGGATATTATTGACTGTCTTTCCGTTAATCGATGTTATAATGTCCCCTTTTTTCATCCCTCCAAGAGCTGCAGGTTTTCCGGGTGTCACAAGGTCAGCGCGCAAACCGTTCTTGATATTACCTGCAAAATCAGGCATGATTCCAAGTGTTACACCCCTTCTCCTCATCGCCCTGTTTATTTCAACTTTCGGACCGGCCTCAGTGAATTTTAATCTGGCAGTATCATTCGCAAGCTTCTCAGCTAAGGCAAAAACAAGATCGGATACTTTTACCATCCCGGGATAGTTTATTTTATCCCAGGTGTCGGAAGGGGTATGATAATCGAGATGAGCTCCCGTTGAAAAGAAAAGCACAGGGATATTCTTGCCGTAAAACGAGGAATGGTCCGATGGTCCCGATCCCTCTTCAGTGATTGTGAGTTTTAAATTATTCGTGTCGCCGAGTGATGTAATAATATCTTTTAGTCCTTCAGCAGTTCCTGCACCTCCAATCTGCAGGGCGCTCGAATCACGCAGTCTTCCAACCATGTCGAGGTTTATCATAGCATTTACCTTTGAGAGATCGATCAATGGATTATCGGTGAAATACTTTGAACCGAGTAATCCCAGTTCCTCACCTGAGAATGCAGCAAAAATGATGCTTCTTTTATGGCTGCCTTTGGTCAGAGCCAGCTTTTCAGCAAGCTCTATCATTTCTCCAACTCCGGAGGCGTTGTCGTCAGCCCCGTGGTGAACTGCTACAGTATCGCCGGCCCTGCTTGATGAACCACCCATTCCTAGGTGATCGAAGTGTCCGCCAATAATAAGATACTCGTTCTTAAGCAGCTCATCCTCTCCCGGAAGCATCATTATTACATTCCTTGTAGCTGACTGTTTAACAATGACATCGGAACCTCCACGGACCTTTGCCCCGGTAGAAAAACCACCAGGTTTTTTTGTCATATTGATTCTGTTCTCGAGATCAGCAACAGTGGTTTTGGTCTTTGAAAGGATAAGGTCGGCAATATTCCTCTTAATCCTTAATACAGGTATTTCAACTGAGAACGCTTCGGATGACAATGGCTCAAAGCTATCTTCCTTATCGTTTATTGGTCCGGATACCATAAGGACACCTGCAGCTCCCATGTCCTTTGCCATAAGGGCCTTATCCCTGTCGCTGTTGAAAGGAATGAAGCCACTGACAGATTTATTTGGTTCAGGGTCACCCCGAAGTAACAGGACCCATTTGCCTTTTATATCATTATTTGCATAATCGTTCCATTGAATGCTGTCGTTGTTTATTACAAATCCGTATCCGGCAAAAACTGTTTCGGCTTCCAGCTCAGAGCTTCCGCTGAATGATAACGGCGTGATACCTGTCGGTAAACTGAAACTCTGATTATCCGTCGAAAGAAAATTTTTCTCACCTGCGATTACTTTGTCCGCTACCTTATATCTCTGGAATCCGTCGCCGGAAAGGGGATTAAGCCCTGCCCGGGAAAGCTGGAATTTAATATAATATGCTGCCAGGCTATCGCCCCTTGTTCCTGTCTGTCTGCCTTTAAGTGAATCAGATGAAAGAAACTTTATATGATCCTGAAGTTCACCAGCCCCTATTTCCCTGGTAACAGAGTCATTACAGGAGTAGGCAGCTAACAGATAAAAAAAAGCTACGGGAATTAACCTGTTAAGTAAAATCATGATTGGATATTTAATCGTTACACCTCAGTAACAACCTTTTATTCAAAAAGTTTAAAAGCCTTTTTAATGAGTCCGACAGCCTCCCTCAGCTGTGCCTCGTTGATAACAAGAGGTGGTGCAAATCGTATAATGTGTTCATGTGTTGGTTTGGCTATCAGTCCGGCGTCCTTCATTGCCAGACAGACGTCCCATGCTGTCTTTCCGTTTTTTGGTCTGACAACAACAGCATTCAGCAATCCCTTTCCTCTTACAAGCTCGATCATGTCTGATTTGATGCTCTTCATTTCATCCCTGAAAATCTTACCAAGACGGTCAGAATTTTCTGCCAGCTTTTCGTCCTTTATTACTTCAAGTGCAGCGATTGCAACCTTTGCAGCCAGGGGATTTCCACCAAAAGTAGAACCATGTTCCCCGGGTCGTATGGTGAGCATTATTTCATCATCCGCCAGAACAGCAGAGATTGGCATAACTCCTCCCGAAAGCGCCTTGCCAAGTATAAGAATATCGGGACGGACACCCTCATGGTCACATGCCAGAAGCTTTCCGGTACGTGCAATCCCCGTCTGGACTTCATCAGCAATAAAAAGGACATTATGTTTCCTGCAGAGGTCATATGATTTTTTCAGATAGCCTTCATCGGGTACAAAAACACCTGCCTCGCCCTGAATCGGTTCAACTAGGAAACCAGCAACATCAGGATCTTTCAACGCTTTCTCCAGCGCGTTGAGATCATTATAAGGTATTATTATAAAACCAGGTGTGAACGGTCCGTAATCATTTCTGGCATCAGGATCGGTCGACATAGAGATTATTGTAATGGTTCTCCCATGAAAGTTACCCTCGCAACAGATTATTTTTGCATTGTTTTCCTTGATGCCTTTCCTTTTGTAGCCCCATTTCCGGCAGAGCTTGAGCGCAGTTTCATCACCTTCAGCGCCTGAATTCATTGGAAGTACCTTATCATAACCGAAATATTTTGTAACATATTCTTCATACTCTCCCAGGACAGAATTATAAAAAGCCCTTGAAGTAAGGGTAAGCTTCTGAGCCTGATCGGTCAATGCTTTTACAATTTTTGGATGACAATGACCCTGGTTAACTGCTGAGTAGGCTGAAAGAAAATCAAAATACCTCTTTCCTTCTACATCCCATACGAAGGGACCTTCGCCCCTTTCAAGCACAACTGGCAGGGGATGATAATTATGTGCCCCGTACCTCTCTTCACGATTTATATAATCTTGTGCGTTCATATCGTTGATATTTAATTAGTTATGTATTTTCTGAATTAAGTTACAATTTTACGAAAGCTTTTCGTTATTTCAAAATTTCAATTCTTACCGGACCGATCAATCCTGATTCAACCAGAGGATCTCCTTTCCTGTAATACCGATGGGTTGTGAAGGTATAACGCCTGCTGGGCCTGGGTGTTCCATTAAGAAGCCATTCCGGCCATTTCCCATTCTCGACCCCATCCCACGGCTCGGATTCATCTCCGATCAGCCTGTTGATCCAAAGATTTATTACCGTTATCTCCAGATTATTGTCAGTCTCTCTTACGGCATCGGATATATTTATCTCCCAGGGAGATGTCCATACGATACCTAGATCTTTGTTGTTGAGTTTCACACTGGCGATGTTCTTTACTTTACCAAGATCAAGCCAGATTTCTGATTTCTTTATCGACCCTTCAAATGATGGAATGCTGAATGTTTTTGAATAAACCGCCTTCCCTGAATAATACTTAATGCCATCCTCCGGACTGACTGACCAGTTGGTGAGCTTCTCAAACCGGATTTTCTCTGGTCCCCCCCACAATGTATCGAAAGAAACACTCCATGGACCAGAAAGTGTCATCAATATACTTTTTTCAGGGAAATTCTTTTCTTCTTCAGATCTGTTTTGACCGTTTTTTTCTGTTTTATAAAAAACAATGAAGAAGCTTTGGAAAGGTGCCAGCTTAACCGGAACTCCTGTAAATCCATCCCTGGGTAAAACATCAGGCAATAATCTAATTTTGCCTGTCACAGCGTCCCATAATTCAGCTGTTTTCTTTCCGTCACGGAAATAGCAGGTGTCTATCACTACAGTACTGGTCCTGTTTGATATGAAATAAATTTCACGGTCAGGGGTAGTTCTGTGAGTGTATCTTATATTACCTGAGGCTTTAAAGTCAGGCTTTAACCCTTTGTCCTCAAGCAATCTTTCAGTCAGCAAATATTCGGGATAAAGTGAAAGAGAATCAGGATTTCCTGATATGCCTCTGTTTGCATTAATAAGTTCTTTACCCCACCAGATAATTCCCCTTCCAAAAGGACGTTCAGTCAATCGCTCCGGAATATTCCCGTCTCCCCATATTTCACGTGCCATGGAAACTGTGTTTTCATCACATCCCGGGAAACCTGAAAGTGAGGGTGATTTGACAGGAGGGTTGCCGACCACTATTGCACCGGCCTCAAGAAGTGATTTTATTTTTTTGAGAAGTTCAGGTGTCATGGTCCTCACATCTGGCAGAACAAGAATCCTGTATGAGCCTCCTCCCGGAAAAACTATTGATCCATCCACAACGGATGCTTTTTCTAATAGCGCCAGAGGAGAGCATCCGTCGAAGGAAAAACCTCTCTTATCTGGCATTACCGGACTTCCAACAAGTGCAGAAGATGGCGGACGGAATACATGAGGAGCTCCTTCAGCTGCAAGGTAGAGAATATCTGAAACGGGTTTTCCCTGCGACAGGATATACTGGCATCTCGAAATATACCTGTGATATTCTTTGGCCATAGACCACCATGTCTGACCGCGATCCCAGTGAACACCATATGGCCCCATAGTTACACCCGGACGATACTCATCTCCATATGGTTTATGCGCGAAGGTGTGATAGATCAGTCTGTTGATTCCGATGCAGAAGGCCCAGTCTCCCTGGTTTTTCATGTCCTCAGGGTATTTTTTCCATGCTTCATGGCTGTTGGCTGTAAAGGCCTCTGCAGCAATTACTGGTAATCCCTTTACATGAGCAGTTGAGGAGGCCTCGATACAACTGAAAGCTGAATTAAACCCAAAACCCTCACTCCAGAATTCACACATCGGGACATCAGCAACGCTTCCTAGGTCGAGGTCTGAAGCAGGATTCATGTCATACGGCTCAATGGATAGACGAAATCCGTTTCTCTTCCCAAGCTCTTTGAATCTCTTTGCATGATTCTCAATAATTAGTTCACTGGAAGTCAGGCGGATATCCCACAAAAACCTTTCACTTATTTCCAGACTATTCACGATGAGACCTGTATAAACAGGAAGAAATAATTCAGGGTCGTAGCCCCGTCTCTTAATGAACTCCTCCCTGAATCTGTTGCTCCAGTTCTGGGCTCCCATTTCCCAGCTGTCGATATGGATCATTGTCCATCCACCGCCATTTTTCGGCTTTCCTGGCAATGTCCTTCGAACCAGTTTATTTATATACGCATCATAGTGAGAATCAAAAGAGGCAGTATCGAATTTATCAGCCTCAAATCCAATTCCGGGTAAAGGAGCTGGACGCGTTACCGCTCCGTTATTTCGTTTACCAAATCTCATTATTGTCCATTTCCCGGCGGGAATTTCCCATTTCAGAGTTCCGTCTTCCTGAAGCTTGTCTGTAATGTTTACAATGCTTTTTTGTTCAATTACTGAACCTCCTGATCCTTTAGCTGTTAAAGGTTCCGGTATAAAGGGAAGCACTTCTGGTTCAGAAGTGTAAGGCGCACGATAGTAAAGAGCTTTTTCTTCAATTCCGCTTATTATCTCAGGATCATCAGGAGTTGGAAATGCAAGCAAAAGAACATCCTCATACCAGCTATCCCGTTTTAATTTCAGATCCTTTGTCAGAGTGTTCTCTCCGAAGAATGGTCGTTTTGGTTCCGGTACCGCAAGTTTGCCATTAAAAATGCCCGGACCCTTTACTGCGGTATCGCTTGCAACAAGATGCATCATCGATTGAGATGGGGTAACCCAGGGCCCTCCACTCCCTGCCCAGCCTGGGCCCGATCCCATAATTACCCTGATCCCAAGACGCTCAGCCTCTCTTACAGCATGTGTGAAGAGCTCCTGCCATTCATCGCTCAGGAAATCAACTTTTCCGCGGGGAACACCGACATTTACTTCCAGGAATACTACATAACCTATACCTGCTTCTTTCATTGATTCCAGGTCGGCAGTAATGGCTTTTCGTTCAATATTTCCATCCATAAAATACCAGTAAACTCCGGGTCGGGATGAATCGGGAGGATTTATAAAATCATTTTTCAGGAGATCGTAGTGCTCTGGAATGCTGCATGACGAGATGAATGCAAGCAGGAAAATATAAGAAAGCCATCCCTGAAATAAGCTGAATTTACTCATTATCTGAAAGATATGGTCTTAATTCTTCTGTTCTCCTGACAGACTGTTCATGTCTCCATTTCTCAATTTCGGCTGCATGACCTGAAAGAAGTACATCCGGAACTTTCCATCCCATAAATTCGGCAGGTCTTGTGTAGACCGGAGGAGCAAGTAGGTCATCCTGAAAAGAGTCGGAGAGGGCTGACTGCTCATCCGACATGGCACCCGGAATAAGTCTTACTATCGCATCAGTAATCACTGCAGCCGGGATTTCTCCTCCGGACAGAACATAATCTCCAATCGATATTTCCCTTGTAATCAAATGGTCCCTTATCCTCTGATCTATACCTTTATAGTGACCGGCAAGTATTAAAATATTTTCACAGAGAGAGAGCGTATTTGCGGTTTTCTGGGTTAGCTTTTCACCATCAGGAGAAGTATAAATTATTTCGTCGTATTCTCTTTCACTTTTAAGCTGTTCAATAGCCTTATAAACGGGTTCGATCATCATTACCATGCCTGCGCCTCCGCCAAATGCGTAATCATCAACACTTTTGTATTTGTCACTGGCGAAATCGTGAAGGTTAAAAATATTTATTTCAACAAGCCCTTTATCCCTTGCTCTTTTGACAATCGAATAGTTCAGGGGACTGTAAAGCAATTCAGGTAAAACTGAAAGAATATCGATTCTCATTACTATTTTTTTCAAAAATACAACAAAAAATCCCTATCAACCTTTTTCAGGGTAATAGGGAAAATGAACAATTTGAGGAAAAACTCTAAATAGTGGCAGTTTATTCAATCCTCAGGGCATTTGCTGGATTATAATTTGCTGCTTTAATTGTTTGATAACTTATTGATAGCCAACCAACGGCTAGTGTTATTAATGTGGCTGACAAATAAATTAAAGGATTTATATTCACCTTGTCTGCAAAACCTTCCAGCCAATATCTTGATCCAAAAAATGCAATAGGATATGCTATAACCGATGAGATTAGAATCAGGTAAACCACCTCCTTTGACAATAGTCTGAGTACAATCCTGATGGAGGCTCCATAAGTCTTTCTTATACCTATCTCCCTTGTCCTCTTGTTCGTAATAAATGTTACAAGACCCAGCAGTCCAAGGCAGGCGATAAAGACTGCCAGGATAGAGAAAAGAAGAAATATCTTTCCTGTTTTCATTTCAGATGAATAGAGATTATTCCAGGAGTCAGTTAAAAAATCATACTGAAAAGGTTGTGTTGTTGTATAGGTTTGCCACTTTTGTTCAATTGCCTTAATTGTACCAGGAATATCTTTATCTGAAATTCTTACCGCAGCAAACTGATCTCCACCAAAATTACCCAGGACAGTAAAGCAAACAGGTGTGATTTTTTTATGCATCGATTCAATGTTAAAGTCTTTCATCACCCCGATGATCTGGAGCCGGGTAAATTGTTGAGGTCCGGCTGGTTGTAAGATGTATTTTCCCACAGGGTCGGTCATCCCCAGCGACTTGGCTGCAGCTTCATTAATGAGAATTGCTGTTGAATCAGTGCCGAATTCCTTTGAAAAAAATCTACCTTTAACAAGCTGAACCCCAAGTGTCTGAGGGAAGTCATAACTAACTTGTGTCTGATTCATAAGATAAGTATTTTTCTCAGGATCCTCATCTTTCAGAAAACCATTATTGTTATATACCCCGCCGGGAACTGCCCTTGAAAATCCTACATTTTCAATTCCCGGCATATTTATAAGTTGTTCCCTGAAAGATTCACGCTGCCTGAAAAAGGAATCTGCCCTGCGGATAATAATCAGATTATCCTTGTTGAATCCCAGGTCCTTATTGGTCATGAAATTCAACTGGCGGTAAACGATAATAGATCCTATTATTATTGCGATGGATACAGTAAACTGAAAGATAACCAGCAGTCTTCTCAGTTTTTTGGATACTGAACCCGGATTCAATGTACCCTTAAGGACTTCTACAGGATTGAAGGACGCAAGTACAAAACCAGGATAAAATCCGGATGCGACTCCCGTAAAAATTACAAGCCCTGCCAATAAAGCTATGCCCTGGAGACTCTGTAACTGTCCGGCTGATACTTCTTTACCAGTAAGCTGGTTAAATGATGGTAAAAGTACGAAAACAAGAATAATTGCTATGAAGGCTGCAAATGCTGCAATGATCAATGACTCCCCTAGGAATTGAGCCATAAGCCCTGTTTTGCCTGCTCCGGCAACCTTTTTTACTCCCACTTCTTTGGCTCTTGAGGCTGATTTTGCTGTTGCAAGATTTACATAATTAATTATTGCGGTCAAGAGGATCAGTAAAGCGATAACACTAAAAATATAAATGGTTGTCAAGGATCCTCCCGGTTCAAGACTGTATTGGGATGCCCCTTTCATATGAATATCCTTAAGAGGTTCCATTACGTACTTGAAATCATTGCCTGCTTTTTTGAAGTCTTCGATTGTTAAACCAAGAATTTGTTTAAGTTGCGGACCTACATATTTTACAACCATTCCCTGGAACTTCTCTTCAAGATCGGCTTTAACTGTCCCATTTTTTACCAATATATATGTATAACAATTGTGACTTACCCAGAATTGATTATTTGCCTGTTGGGGATATGAGCTGAGAGAAGCGAGGATGTCAAATTTAATATGAGAGTTATCCGGAATATTTTGGATAACTCCCGTCACAGTATAAAGGTTAGTGTCTGCTTCTACAATCATTTTCTGTCCCATAGGATCCATATCACCAAAATATTTCTTTGCATATTCCTCAGTAAGTATCAGTGATTTTGGTCTTTCAAGAGCACTGGCGGGATCCCCTTTGAGAAGCCTGAAACTAAATACTTTGAAAATTGATGAATCAGCAAACAGAACTCCATCTTCATTGAACCGGTTTTCTCCAAACCGGATAAGCCATTCTCCCATACTTGTAAACCTCGTTGCCTCAAGGACTTCGGGATAATCAGCCACCATTGCCCTGGCCATTGGAGCGGCAGTAACAGCCTGGTCAATTTCTCCTCCTGCCATTCTGCCAACCACTTTAAGCCTGTAAATATTTTCATAGTTTTTATGAAATCTGTCATAACTGAGTTCATTTATAACATACAATATAATAAAAAGAAAACCGGCCAGTCCAATTGCAAGTCCGCTAACATTCAAAGCAATGTAGCCGGGGTTTTTCCTGAAAATCCTCAGTCCGTTAACGAAAAAGTTTTTTAACATTTAATTAGTGTTTAGTGAATAAGATTAGATATTAAAAAGACTTTGTAATTCTTTATATGTTGCAAAACGGATCGGAATTTGTTTGTCAGGTCTCTTTAAAACTTGATGGTTATTTTATCAATAAAAGTCATCAATTGTATATCCTTACTCGGTTTTCAAGGAACTAGCCGGATTCATTGTTGCCGCCTGATAAGATTTGTAGCTGATTGTAATAAATGTTATTAAAACTGTCAGTAATGCAGCAAAAATTAAAAGTGATATACTGATGTTAGTACGATAAACATAGTTTTCAAGCCAGTTGCTCATTAGATAATATGCAATTGGTAATGAAATTATTATTGATATTGTAACCAGAACAATGAAGTCTCTGGATATTAATTTTACAATTACATTTTCATTAGCTCCAAAGACTTTCCTGATCCCAATCTCTTTTGTCCTTTGTTCAACCATATAGGATGCCAGTCCGAACAACCCCAGGCAGGCGATTATGATAGCAAGTATCGTAAACATTGTAAAAATCCGGCCTCTCTTCTCATCAGCTTCAAACTGTCTGTTAAATCTCTCCGAGAGAAAGGTATAAGCAAAAGGCTGATCTGGAAAAATCTCTTTCCATTTATTCTCTATGAAACTCAAGGTTTGTTCTGTATTATTACCGCTAAGTTTTATATATATTATATTATTTCTTTCACGGTAGATAAGCAAGAGTGACTCAATCTCATTGTACATGCCCGTCTGATGATAGTCCTTCATCACTCCGATGACTCTTGCGTTTATTTGGCCTCCATCTCCAAGCTGGACTTTTTTCCCAATAGCATCTTTCCATCCCAGTCTGTTTGCCAGAGTTTCGTTCACTACTACACCGGTTAGTGTATCTGAAGGCATATCCTGCTGAAAATCACGTCCGTTGACTATTTTTATACCAAGTGCGTCAACAAAATCATGGTCCACTACTGCAAAATTTATTCCCCTCTGAGCCATTCCCTGGTCTGTTTCTATATTAAAAATAACTTTACCAGAGCCTTCCCCAATCTGGGTATTTGTTGATGTAACATACTTTATGTCTGTATTTTCGGTGAGTGCAAGCTTAAGGACAGGATATTTCCTGACCATGTCCTGGTTGAGCTGAAGCGAAAGGACATTTTCCTGGTTAAAACCCTGATCCATACCCTTAAGATAGTTCAGCTGGCGGAAAACAACAAGTGTACAAACAATCATTGCAACCGAAACAGTAAACTGAATTACCACCAGTATCTTGCGGAAGAGACTTCCTGCAGATCCCTGAGTGATTTCACCCTTCAGGACTGTCACAGGGCTGAATCTTGATAGATAGAAAGCGGGATAACAGCCCCCCAGGATACCAACTATAATTATAACTCCAATTGCTGATAATATTACCACCGGGCTGATCAGAATGGAGAGATCAAAAGACTTTCCGGCAAGGAGGTTGAACTTTGGAAGAAGTATAGTCAGTAGTATTACACTTATTATAAGCGATATAATGGTTAACACGACAGACTCTGAAAGGAATTGAGCCACAAGAGGCCCCTTTCTTGACCCGACTACTTTTCGTAGACCTACTTCCCTGGCACGGCTTGCTGATCGGGCTGTCGCCAGGTTCATATAATTCATTGCCGCTATCAGAACAAGAAAAAGAGCAACAATTCCAAATATAATAACATAGGTAATACTACCTGTAGGCTCGGGTTCTCCGGGGTTCGTTGAATAAAGATGGATTTTAGTGATTGGCTCCAGAATATATTCTATTTTGATTTTTAAAGGTTCGAATATTGTTTTCATATGAGCATCATACATCCCCTGAATCTTGGTTTCGAAAGCTTTAATGTCCAGGTCATGTGGAAAAAGGAGATATGTAAATACCCCGAAATTACCCCATGTTCCCAGTTGTTTGGGAAGATTATTCCTTGCTGCAACTGCATCAAAACGGAAATGGGAGTTAGAGGGAACATCTTCAATTACTCCTGTCACCTCGAAAGTATTGTCACCTTCAGTTATTGTTTTTCCTATCGGATCAGCACTGCCAAAATACCTTGCAGCAACGGTTTCTGTGAGAACAATTTTCTTCGGATCCCTTGTGGCTGACTTCACCTCACCCCGGATCACCTTATAGGTAAAAATGTCAAACAGGGTAGAATCGACATAATAAAAGTTCTCTTCGGTATATTCTTTATCTTCAAATTTATACAGAGCTCTGGGCATGTTAATAAAACGTACAAATGATTGTACCTCAGGGTAGTCCTGAACTACCTGCGGACCCATAGGAATCTGGGCGACATTCCAGGTAAACTGGTCATCCGTTTCTGTGATTTTAGAAGATACCCGGTAAATCCTTTCTGCTTTGTCATGATAGCGGTCATAACTTAGCTCGTCAGATACATAAACTATCAGGAAAAGGGCGCTGGAAATACCTAATGTAAGTCCGAGCACATTTAAAAGACTATATCCTGGATGTTTAAGGATATGACGGACGGAAATTTTAAGCAAATTCTTTAACATGATTTTAGAGTTAGATTATGGTAGGACTAAAAGTAGGTTATATTATTCCTTTATCATAAAATTCTTCGTAAATTAACTTGACATTAACAAATTTCCGGAAGTCAATTTCGTTTTTCCGGTTCAACTTTGAGATAATAGACTTATTTTTTCCCGGAATGCAACAGATCAGATTAAAATTCGTCCTTATGATGACTTTAACACCCGGGTTATGATTAATAACGTTTTCCGCCTTTCCTTACGTAATATATTAAATAATAAGGTTTTCGCATTCTTAAATATTGCCGGTCTCGCAATAGGACTTACAGCATCATTACTTATTATTCTTTGGATTCAGGATGAGCTTAGTTATGAAAAATATAACCTGAATGCTGAAAATATTTTCAGGGTGGAAGAGGATCAGTTCTATTCCGGTGAACGGTATCATGTAACTGTAACACCTCACCCCAGCGGACCGGTATGGAAAGAAAAAATTCCGGAGATCAGGGAACAAACCAGGATAAACAGGCTGCCTAAAATTCTCTTCAGACAGGATAATAAAGTATTCTTTGAATCATCAATAATAGCAGCTGACTCAGGGCTGTTTAGAGTTTTCACAATGCCCCTGGTTATTGGTGACTCCGAAACAGCCCTAAATTCACCGCACTCAATAGTTCTGAATGAAAAACTTGCCGCCAAGTATTTTGGTGACACGAATCCAATTGGAAAAACTCTTAATCTTGAAAATAAATACCAGTTTACGGTCACCGGAGTGATGAAAGATCTTCCAAAGAATTCGATGTTCACATTTGAAGCAGTGATTCCTTATTCATTTTTAACTGAGATCAACGCAATAAGTACCTCCTGGGGAAATAATTCAATACTTACTTTTGTGTTATGTGAAAAGGATATTGATATAAATGCCGTAAATAAAAAACTGACCGATGTTGTTCTTGAAAACCTTCCTGAAACAACCACAAAATATCTGCTTTTTCCTCTTTTAGACATCCATCTTCACTCTCAGTTCGGCTTTGAAATAAGTAAGGGTCCGGTTATTGTTATTTATATATTCACTCTTATTGCTTTATTTGTTCTTCTTATTGCCTGCTTTAATTTCATAAATCTCTCCACAGCAAAGGCTTCCGGACGCACAAAGGAAATAGCTGTTAAAAAAGTAACTGGAGCAGATCAGAAGACCCTTATTATGCAGTTTATGCTTGAGTCTTTCTTTTTGGTTTTGCTTGCCCTCGTTTTAGCTTTGATTCTGATGGGACTTTTGCTCCCTGTGTTTAATAATATTTCCGGGAAGAGTTTCACCCTTTCCGATCTCTTCCATATAAGATTCATAGTTAGTATTTTAATCGCCGGATCTGCTACCGGAATTATTGCAGGGCTCTATCCGGCTCTATACCTCGCTTCATTTAAGCCAGTAACAATTTTAAAGGGAGCATCAGTTTCCGGAAAAGGTAATGGAAGACTACGACAGATACTTGTTGTGATTCAGTTTGCTCTTTCGATACTGATTGCTGTAGCATCAGTTTTTATGTATCTGCAGTTGAAATACCTTCAGAACAAGGATCTTGGATTTGATAAGGAGAATCTTTTATGCATTCCGATGACGGATCAAATGAAATCCAAATACTATTCCCTTAAGGATGAATTAGGGAAAGAGCCTCTTATAGAAGGAGTAACTGCTGCACGGAGCAATCCTGTAAGAATCGGGAGCAATTCAGGCGGAGCCGAATGGGAAGGAAAGGATCCTGAAAAACGGGTTCTTATAGGTACCAATGCAGTTGATTATGATTACCTTGAAACTATGAAGATGAAGCTTTTCTCAGGCCGTAATTTCTCAAGAGAATACGGATCCGACAAGGTAAAGGATACAATTGGCAATTTTCTCGTTAACGAAGAAGTTGTTAAGATCATGGGAGTTGAAGATGCAGTGGGTAAAAACTTCAGCTTTATGGGTTTGAATGGCCGGATAGTCGGAGTAATGAAGAATTTTCATTTTAAAGGCGCCGACCAGCCTATTGAACCTATTGCTTTTGCACTGACTGATCCAGCTTTACTTAACTATATCCTGATCAGAGTTACACCGGGAAATACTCCGGCGGCACTGAAAACTGTTGAAAATATATGGAATAGGACCATTCCGGAATACCCCTTCGACTATTTCTTTATCGATGAAGATTATGATAACCTGTTCAGATCTCAGACTCGTCTTACAGGTTTATTAAAGTATTTCACCATATTGGCTGTAATAATAGCCTGCCTGGGACTTTATGGATTGTCTGCATATTCAGCGGAAAGACGGACAAATGAAATAGGTATCAGAAAAGTGATGGGGGCAGGAACTCCTGCAATACTTTATTCAATGGTAAGAGAATTCCTGCTTCTGGTATTCATATCTCTTATTTTAGCCCTGCCGGCAGGTTGGATCATTGTCGCAAATCTTCTTAAACAGTTTGCCAGCCGGATTGAAATTAAAATTTCTGTTTTTGCAATTATCGCAACCGGTACATTGATCATCGCTCTGGCAACCGTTATTTTCCAGGCAATTAAAGCCTCGATGATTAATCCGGCTTCCGCACTTAAAATTGAATAACCAAAAAGCTTTATAACCATGTTAAACAATCTCATCAAGTACAGCTTACGATCTTTCAAACGTCAAAGATCATATATAATAATTAACATTCTTGGACTCTCGATCGGCATAGCCTGCAGCCTGCTTATAGCCCTGTTTGTAATCAATGAGTCAAGCTATGATAAGTTTAATACAAAGAGAGACAGGATTTTCAGAATGATCCTAAACGGGAAGATAGGAGGCCAGGAAGTAACAACCACATCATCAGCTGCAGTTATAGGACCGACTATGGCAAAGGAGTTTCCGGAGATTGAGGATTTTCTGAGAATGACGGGCAGGGGCCCGACTGTGATTGAATATAATAGTCAGGTGTTTACTGAGGAACATTTGATCGAAGCAGATTCTTCGTTTTTTAATTTTTTCTCAATACCTGTCCTTAAAGGAGATCCTAAGAATTTGCTCAATGGACCTCGTAAATTAGTTTTGTCTGAATC
>DOTV01000159.1:0-4999 GCA_003520925.1 Bacteroidales bacterium
AATAGAAAGTACACATATTCATTTCTGGTTCTTATTACTTCTGTCCTGATTCTGGGCGCGGTCTCTTTTCTGGTATACAATAAAATTCATAAGTCCGGCCAGCCAGACAAACTTCTGTCTTCTGAAGGAAGAATTTCAGTTGCAATTATGCCATTTCTGAATATGACCCGCGATTCGGTATTTGACATCTGGCAGGATGGCATTCAGCAGAATCTTATTTCATGGCTTTCGAATATTGAGGAGCTGAAGGTAAGACAGGTCGAGACCATAACGACACTCCTGAAGATAGAAGGGGTCACTGATTACGCGTCAATCTCACCCAAAATTGCAGGTGTTGTATCCAAAAAACTCGATGCAGCAATTTTTATTTATGGCAGTATCCAGAAGGCAGGACCTGATATCCGGTTAAATGCACATATAACCGGAACACAAACGGGAGTAGTATTGAGATCCTTCGAAATAGAGGCTCCTTATAAAGATGAAACGATCATTGACTTTACAGATTCCCTCAGGAGGAGAATAGCAGACTATCTTCAGATATCGGAGCTGATAACAGGGAATCCGGAACTTAATAGTTACCAGCGCATCACGGCCAAATCCCCGGAGGCCCTGAAATTTTACCTATACGGTTACAGAGCCTATTACAAAGCCGACTGGGAAACAGCAAAAAACTGGTTCCTGAAGGCGCTGACAATCGATTCAAATTATGTTGACGCCATGTCACGGGTCTATCAATCATACAGCCATCTTGGTTTGATGGAGCAGGCATTGCCATGGTTAATAAAGCTTTACAATAAAGCAGATAATATGCCTGTTATCGACCAGCTCTATACTAAATATTTGTACGCCGGGATATTTGAACCGACTGAGGTCAGGATTAAATATCTGAGACATCTCCAGGATATAGATGACAAAGGTAATTATCATTACATGATTGGTGCCATGTACGTAAGGTCTAAGCAATTTGAAAAAGCAGTACCTGAGCACGAAAAGTACCTGGAGATATCACGTAAAAGAGGTAAAGAGTTTTTAAAAGATAATTGGGTATATCCGGCTCTTGGGGAAGTATATCATCTGACAGGCCGGTACAGGAAGGAGAAAAAGCTTTATAAAGAAGCCTGGAAGGTCAATGATGATCATAAGTCAGTCTATTTCAGCTGGATCATTCGTGACTGTGGCTCACTGGCACTGACCGAAGGGGATACGGCTGCGGCAAATAAATATATTAAGGAGTTCATATCTGTCAGGAAGGAGAACTCATACTCTGAAGCAGATATTTTGGAAGGATTGGGCGATATGTACTGGCTGGCAGAAAAGTGGGATAAGGGTGAAGAGTATTATCGGAAAGCACTCTCGCTGGAACCTGAAAACCCGGCAAGAATGAATTATCTGGCAAATCTTCTGATCGACAAAAACCGGGACCTTGATGAGGTCGCTGAACTCATGGATAAAGCTATGAAACTGGCACCCTCAATATACGATTATTATAATTATTCAGATACAAGGGGCTGGGGTTTATATAAGCAGGGGAAGTACCAGGAAGCTTTGGAGGTTCTTCAGAAAACGCTCGATGAGGCGCCGTTCAAACTTTTCAGCATAAAATCACACTTAGAGGAAGCGAAAAAGGCAGCTATGGAAATGATATAAGATTCCTCTTCCGAAAAACATAAGCAATTTAAAAAGGATATAATCAATTGTGAAAAATTGATATGAGACTGCTCCGGTTTTAGCCGAAATTTAGTTAAAAATTTTATTTTATAAATTTTAATCAACCGGCTATGAAAACACTTAAATTTATTATCATTCTATTCTTATTTGCAGCATTTAATGTAAATCCAGTCAAGGCTCAAAAAGATAAGGTATTCGATGTGGTTGTGCCACTTAAAATTTACCTGGAATGTACAGGCGACTGGTTATATGGTGAGGTGACCTATGTAGAAAAGGTAACATCCCATTACTTTTGGATTGAAAAAGTAAGAGATGCAACTTTAACTGGTTATGAAGATGCAGATCTTTCCGTTCCATCGGGAAGGTTCTATGAGCTTTCACAAACGGCGACAAGTTCAGGAGATTATTCAAAGGGCGAAAATTTAGCAAGAATCACTATGGATGGCAAGTTGGTTGCCTTGTACCACTATGCATGGCATACAACCACGAATGCTAAGGGAATAGTAACTGCCAATTTTATCAAAGAGTGGTGGGATTGCAAGTGATATTAATCCACAGAAAACTAAATCCCCGGAAATAAGATCCAGGGGGCTTTTTTGCTTCTTCTCAGCATCACTTCAAGTTTCATTACTACTATAGTCTCTATATCGGGTATCTTTTGTTATTTATGATTACTATTGGTTCCCTGACAGGAACGTTCCATGGAATGATCTTCCACCATTGCCTGTCAGAAAGGAATTATATCTTACAGTGGAAGTTCTGGTAAAATTTATTTTCACTCAGCAGTTAACCAAGGTAAAACATTTTGTTGATGCAGGAATTTGCCCTGCATAAAGCCGAATTCTGACTTCATTATTGTTATACTTTTTGATAATTTTGTTTGCTATGGCATTTAAGATCGTTTTGGTTACCTGAACACTTTTACCACCGGGACAACAGATATGAAAAAACTAAAATTTTTGACACTTGTAGTGCTACTATTAGCGGCATTCAATCATGCTTCCAGCCAGGAATTGATACTCAACGATCTTGAGTATTTCGAGACGCAAGGCGTCAATGTCCTTGTGTATAATAACCTTTTTACCGGAGGTTTTAATGATGAGAAGACCGCCGGCATAGAATTGATTCACCATGGCGTCAGAACAGCGCAGGGCGGGGCCGTACGACTTTCCAGCACACCTGAGCAGTGGGATCTTGTTCCGGCAATTCCTACCCGGAAAGTAAACCGTGAGGCGAAATCCATTGAGTCCATACTGAGGTATGAAGATTATGATTTTGATTCACGAGTCGTTGTCACGGCCAGGGGAAAAGGTGTTGAGATATCTGTTTACCTGGATAAACCTGTTCCTGCGGCACTTGAAGGGAAAGCCGGATTTAATCTTGAGTTTCTGCCCTCGCAATATTGGGGAAAGACCTATCTGATGGATGGGCGTTACAATCGCTTCCCACGCTATGCGGTTGGTAACACCATCACCAGGCCTGAAAGTGAAAAGCCTAAGCAGTTCAAGGGGTATGTAACTTCCGATGACAGGGGGACCGGCAGATTTATTGATCCGCTTCCTCTCGAAACCGGCCGTACCTTTCTTCTTGCACCCGATGATCCCGGACGTCTGGTAAAAATCACCTCGCCCGATGCCGATATTTTGCTTTTCGACGGCCGTGTGCTGGCACAAAACGGATGGTTTGTAGTTCGCAGTTTACTTCCGGCAGGAAAAACAGGCAAGGTTTTAACCTGGACAGTTGAACCAAATGCAATTAATGGCTGGATAAGAGAGCCAAATATAGGTTTCTCCCAGGTGGGTTATCTCCCTTCACAACAAAAGGTTTCTATAATTGAACTCGACAAGAAAGACAAACCGCTTGCAAACGCATCGATATATAAAATAAGTGATGATGGCAATATTAATGAAGTATTCAGCGGCAAAATAGTGCCCTGGGGTGACTATTTTAAATATCACTATGTAAAATTCGATTTTTCTCCGGTAAACACTCCCGGTATATACTATATTCAGTATGGCGACTTTAAAACAAATAACTTTTTAATAGAAAATAACGTTTACGATAAGATCACCGACGCCACAAGCGATATATGGATCCCGATACATATGAATCATATGTTCGTAAACGAGGCATACAGGGTGTGGCATGGCGAGCCTTTTAAGGAAGGTTATCTCCAGGCTCCTGCACCCACCGATCATTTCGATATGCACTGGCAGGGACCTACAACCGATACAAAGTATAAAGGGCTGGAATTGATCCCCGGGTTAAACACGGGCGGATTTTTCGACGCGGGAGATTTTGATATCGAGACAGGGTCTAACATAGGCGTGGTACAGAACTTTGTTCAGACATGGGAATATTTCAGACCCTTGCGCGATCAGACTTACATTGATCAGAAGCAACGTTATGTTGACCTACACCGGCCTGATGGGACACCAGACGTATTGCAGTTTATCGAGCATGGGACAATGCAACTCCTTGCTCAGGCTGAGATTATCGGCCACATGGCACAAACTCTCTCCAACTCTGTTCTCGATAATTACCATCACCTTGGTGACGCAGCCTCAATAACAGACGGTCTTCCTTATAATCAGGATCTGGGCCCCTACGAAGTGGCCAGTGACGGCCGGTCAAGCGGAGTTAAGGATGATATGTGGGCATTTACAAGCCGAAATCCCGGACTCGATCTCGTTGCAGCAACGATGTTTGCCGCAACAAGCAGGGCATTGAAGGGGTATAACGACGATCTTTCTGCAAGAGCGTTGAAACAGTCAAAAAGACTCCTTAAAGAGGCAACTGAGTTAATGGCCAGCCAGCCCCAGAGTCCCGCAGGCAGGTTCGGCGGATCACCAAATATTGGAACCAATCTTCAACTGTACATCTCAACCGGGGAGAAACAATATATCGATAAGTTTCAGGAACTTTTATGGCCTGCTCTTGACCGTAGCGTTAGTGGAAATATTTTGACTGCATTACTTGCCATACCGCACATGGATCAATCCTTCAAAGAAAAGGTCCGGCCATATGTTGTTAAGTACAAAGAGTACATCGAAGGGCTTGAAAAAGATAATCCTTACGGAGTCCCGATCGGCCTTGGCAACTGGGCAGGCAGCGGAGCCGTCGTAAGCTTTGGCACCACCATTTGCTTTGCCAGTAAGCATTTCCCTGACATTATCGATGCCGGCCATGCTTTTAAAACCACCAACTGGCTGTTTGGCTGCCATCCGTACCACAATTATTCGTTAGTGGCAACGGTGGGCGCCGCTCGTCCAAAAGCCGTCTTTTATGGCAATAACAGGGCTGATTTCTCATTTATTCCGGGCAATGTTGC
>DOTV01000159.1:5280-5457 GCA_003520925.1 Bacteroidales bacterium
CCCGACCACTTTGAAAACTACGACGACTGGCCATTTCTGTGGGGACAAAACGAGGGCACAATTGGAGGAAATACTGCTTACCTGATTTTTGGATTAGCTTTTAAGAATTTGGTAAAATAACCCGGTTATCACATCAATCTCAGCATACCCAATCCTATTGTTGTTCAATGTGTTTTT
>DOTV01000107.1 GCA_003520925.1 Bacteroidales bacterium
ATGGATACTAAAAACAAAAAGATTCTTATAGTTGATGATGAAGAGGATCTGTGTGAAATTCTTCAGTATAACCTGGGTAATGCAGGTTATCAGACTGAGGTTGCCCATTCGGCAGAAGAGGCACTTAAGAGATCCCTTTTTAGCTTTGATCTTATTCTTCTTGACGTCATGATGGGGCCGATGTCGGGATTTAAGCTTGCGGATAAGCTCCGGAAGGAAATGAATATCAATATCCCAATAATCTTTTTGACTGCAAAAGACACAGAAAATGATGTACTTACCGGATTCAGCCTGGGTGCTGACGACTATATTCCCAAACCATTCTCTGTTAACCAGTTAACAGCACGGGTAAAAGCAGTGCTTAAACGTTCCAGAGCAGAAAAGATAAAACCGCCGTCTACGATCAAATTCAGGGAAATAGAGATGGACACTATCCGGAAAAGATTAATAATCAATGATGAAAAAATTGAACTTACCAAGAAGGAATTTGAAATTCTCAAACTGCTTCTCGAGAACCAGGGAAAGGTGTTTTCAAGAGATGAGGTACTTACCACAGTATGGGGAAATGATGTGATAGTAACCGAGAGAACTGTGGATGTCAATATTACAAGATTAAGGACCAAACTGGGAATCTACGGGAGGAACCTTAAGAACAAAACAGGGTATGGCTATTTTTTCGAATTCTGATCAAACCACCGAATGTTAAATTCAAAAAACAGATTCAGAAACAATCTGCTAATCTTCTATTCCGCCATCTTCTCGATGGTCGCCGTCCTGATTATCGCATACCTCTATCAGAGGGAAAAACAATACCGGGTATCAACACTAAACGATGAACTATATAATATTACCCGTATTGTTGATAATTATATAAATATCAATTCAATATACAAATCTGGTGAATACCGGAAAATAGATTCACTGAGCCTGTTGCTTCCCCACCCCAACTTGCGGATTTCCATTATTGATACTTCAGGAAAAGTTCTTTATGATAGTTTCGTTCGCGATTTTGGAACAATGGAAAATCATAAATCAAGACCTGAGATTAAAGAGTCTATTGCCTCGGATTTCGGGACAGCGGTCAGACGATCAGAAACAACCGGTCAGTCATTCTATTATTATTCAAAGTTTTACAGTAAGTATTTTATCAGGGCAGCCCTTGTTTACGATGTCAATATTACTGCTTTCATGAAGGCAAATCTTAGTTTCCTGTTTATAATCCTGGGTTGCTTTATTGTTATTGGTGGTGTTATTTTACTGGTTACAAATAGGTTCGGCGAATCGGTTACACGATTACAGGATTTTATTGTAAGTCTGAAAAATAACAAACCGTTTAAATCCGATTTCCCTAAAAATGAGCTTGGGGTTATCGGTTCTGAAATACTTGAAATTTATAATAACCTTTTATCTACAAAAAATGATCTTGCCATTGAGAAGGAAAAGCTCTTCAATCACCTCAATGCGCTGAATGAAGGAGTTGCCTTCTTTTCGAATGATAAGGAAATTATTTTCAGCAATGATCATTTTATTCAGCTTATGAATCTGATATCGGGTGACCTTAAAATATTTTCTTCACATTACCTGGAAATCCCGGAATTTTCGGCTATAAGTGAGTTCATATCCAAATATTCAAATGCCGATATCAATTCCTCCGATCCGCCAAAAATGGAGTATCAGGTTACCAAAAACGGCCGCTACTTCAGTACCCAGTGTGTGATTTTTCATGACAAAAGCTTTGAGGTAATACTGAACGATATCACTAAAATAGGGAAGAACAAGCTTATAAAACAGCAGATGACATCAAATATAGCGCATGAGTTGAAAACACCTGTTGCTTCAATAAAGGGATATATTGAGACTCTGGTAAATGAAACTGCCATAGAACCCAAAAAGCAGAAATATTTCCTTGAGAAAGCCCTTGCGCAAACCGACAGGCTTACCGGACTGATAAATGATATTTCTGTGCTGAATAAGATTGAAGAAGCAGGATCATCATTCCAGCCGGAAAAGGTCAGGATTAAAAAATTAATAAGGGAAGTCCGGGATAATTTCATGTCGGCAATTGAGGCCAGAAAAATGAAAGTCGAAATTAATATTGAGAGTGATCTGACAGTAAAAGGCAACAAATCACTAATACTTTCTATTTTTCAGAACCTGGTGGAAAATGCTGTTAACTATGCGGGTGAAGGAACCACTATCAGAATTCTTGTATACAATGCAGATAAAAAATTCTATCATTTTTCATTCTCCGATAATGGTGTCGGAATTCCCCAGGAACATATCAACAGGGTTTTTGAGCGTTTTTACAGGGTTGATTCAGGCCGGTCGAGGAAAAGCGGGGGAACAGGCCTGGGCCTGGCAATTGTAAAAAATGCAATCCTGCTTCATAAAGGCGAGATCTCTGTCCGAAACAGGACAGGCGGCGGAACTGAATTCCTTTTTTCGCTTCCCAAATAGCAGCTTATCAAACTGCAAAAGGAAGTCGTTATTTTATGCAACCTTTATCTGGATGGTCCTCATTATCTCTGCCACACCATTGATTTCCTGAATACATCTCATATAAGTATCCAGTATATCCTTCTTTTTTGTCATAATGACGGCCTCTTCCTTCTTCATAAAAAGATTTATTATCCCTGTATAAAATACTTCATCAGCCTTTTTTACCAGATCCTTGATATTTCCGCAGCTTTTCATTAACAGATTTTTATAACTGTTGATGTCCTTCAGATAATCCAGACAGATGCTGGCTTCTTTTGAAGCCTGAAATACAATCTCCGCCATTTCATTGTAAACCGGATGTATTTCAGAAATCTTGTAAAGCTTTACCATTCGGGCAATACTGTTTATATTTTCCAGTACATCGTCAGTTTTGTTAACAAGCTTGCTTATATCTTCCCTGTCAAATGGCAGAATAAACAATCTGTTGAGGCGTGCACAGGTATCTTTTAATATAATATCACTGTTTTTCTCAAGTACGTTGATTTTCATGGCTATCTCTTCCTGCTTTGCGGAATCGTTTGTCGCCATAAGAAGCTTAAGCAGTTCGGCAGCTTCCACTAGATTTTTCCCGTTTCTTTCAAAAAATGGGAACAGCGAATAGTATTTCGGTGTAAAAACACTTCTTAAACTCTCTCTTGTCATGTATTTAATTCAATAAAACTAAAATGATATAACAATTCAATAAATTCTATGTTCAATTAAGCTTAAACCGAAATTTACATCTCTTTAATTTAGGATTATTCCCTTTTATGTGAAGTTTTTGTTACATTTTGGTTACAAAATCCACATCTCACATTCAATGAGTTCCTTATCTATATAAAAGAAAACCGGAAATCAGACTATAGCCTGAAAAGCAAAATACATTACCGCTCCTATGCAGGCTGATACTGGGATGGTAAGTATCCAGGCCCAGAATATTTTTGTGGTGACGCCCCATTTTACCGCTGAGGCTCTTTTAGTAGCACCAACGCCAATTATTGCCCCGGTTATCGTGTGGGTTGTACTGACAGGGATCCCGAGCGATGTAGCCATGAACAGTGTCAGCGCACCGGAAGTCTCGGCACAGAATCCTTCAAACGGCTTCAGCTTGGTAATCTTCTGACCCATGGTTTTAACAATTCTCCAGCCCCCGAACAAAGTTCCCAATGCAATGGCGGCGTGACATGACAATACAATCCATAATGCAGGATCTGAATCCTTTGGAACCTTGCCGACAGCAAACAATGCTACCCAGATTATCCCCATCGATTTTTGGGCATCATTGCCCCCATGCCCCAGACTGAAAGCTGAGGCAGACAGTAACTGCAACCTGCGGAAATGCTTATCAATTCCAAACGGAGAATGTTTTTTCACGATGTGAAGCACAATTACCGAGATTATATAAGACATAATCATTCCCAGAACCGGGGCAATAATTATAAAAACTCCTATTTTCAAAACCCCGGAAAAAATAACAGACCCAAACCCGCTTCCGGCTATTGCTGCTCCAACCAAGCCGCCCACAAGTGTGTGGGATGAACTTGAGGGAAGTCCCCACCACCACGTTATCAGATTCCAGACTATTGCAGCAGTCACAGCAGCAGCAATTAAATTCAAAGTAACTATATCAGCATCAATAACTTTATTTCCGATTGTTTTTGCTACAGAAAGGGGAAAGACAAGAAAGGCAATAAAATTGAATGAGGCTGCAAGTCCGACAGCAGCAATCGGGGAAAGTACTTTTGTAGATACAACAGTGGCAATTGAATTGGCTGAATCATGAAATCCGTTTATGAAATCAAAAACAAGAACTAATGCTATAATAACATATAAAAATGTCATGCCAATCCAGGTGATAGATTAATTAAGACCAACTTTTATCAATTTGTTAATTACTTATTTTCAAGTACTTAAATCAGATCAACTCTACTTTTTTCGATTTCAAAAATAGCAACTCCCGCCTTATAAGGTTTTCTTTTAATGTTAAGTTATTGTTACAATTTACTTCCCTGAGTTATAACATTATTAGCTATATTTATTTTTTTATCAGTTTATTTATTCATGAAAGAAAAATGGCTTGAATGGGCATCCCGGCTCCAGTCAATAGCACAGGCCGGACTCACATTCGGGGAGAACAGGTACGACCTGGACAGATACCAGCAGATAAGAACCCTTTCGGTTGAAATTTTGCAGGAATACACCGGTATCAGTCATGAAAAGATCAGAGATCTTTTTGCTTCCGGGACAGGTTATGAAACACCAAAGGTTGACGTCAGGGCTTCAGTATTTAAAGACGACAAAATATTGATGGTCAGGGAGAAGATTGATGGAGCATGGTCTCTCCCCGGGGGCTGGGCCGATGTAAATAGTTCTGTCAGCGAATCGGCAGTGAGGGAGTGCCTCGAAGAGGCAGGTGCCAGCGTTAAACCAAAAAGGGTGGTTATCATTCATCAGGCTGACAAACATTATGATTTCCCATATCCTCATACTATTTATAAGATCTTTGTAGAGTGCGAATTAATCGGGAACAGGTTTTCGGACAATACCGAGACTGATGAGGCTTGTTTCTTCCCGGTCACCTCGCTTCCGCCGCTCTCCTTGGAGAGGAACACAAGGGAACAGATAGAATTATGCTTTGAAGCAAAAAAACATGAATTATTTGAAACGGTCTTTGACTAAAATGATCTTAATCTGTAAAATAAAACTTGCAAATAGAAATACATTGAATTACATTGAAATACATAGAAATACGGAGAATAGGATAAAGAATGCTTTAATTCCCTGTGGATCTTTGTGCCCATGTGATCTCTGTGTAATAAAAAACAATAAAATAACTCCCCAATGACTCATCAATCAAACACTCCGGCAAAATTATTAATTCCTTTGATTGGAATTCTCCTGGTTTCAAATGCTATTTATGGACAGGTGAAAGCACCTGTTCTAAGCGGAAAAGAAAAAGTTGCCCTATTTGCAAAGCAGTCAGAGATGGAACAAACATCTCCCTTCAGGGATATGAAATGGCAGTTCATTGGCCCGACAAATATCAGCGGGCGATGCACTGATGTTGAAGCTGTCTCACCCCATGGAAGCAACTATACGATCTGGGTAGGTTCTGCAACAGGCGGCGTCTGGAAGTCTGCAAATGAAGGTACAACATTCGAACCGGTATTCGAACAAATGCCTGCCGCGTCGATCGGGGACATTGCAATTGATCCTGATAATCCCGAAGTGGTCTGGGTCGGCACCGGTGAAGCTAATATTTTCAGAAGCTCAAATGCCGGCTGCGGGGTTTTTAAAACAACCGACGGAGGCAAATCCTGGAAATTAATGGGACTTGAAAATACTTTCACGACCGGCCGGATCCGCATCAACCCGAAAAATTCAGATGTTGTTTACGTCGCTGCCACCGGACATGAGTGGACACCAAATGAAGAACGCGGACTGTTTAAAACTACCGATGGCGGAAAAACATGGACAAAGATTCTGTATATTGACGAAAACACAGGTGCTTATGATCTGGTCCTTGACCCCAGGGATCCAAATACTCTATATTGCACAACCTGGGAACGAATCAGGCTGAAATGGAATGATCCGAGAACTTCTGAGTCAACAAAAAACAGTGCAATATGGAAATCGACTGATTCCGGAAAGAACTGGAAAAAAATAATCAGCGGACTTCCCTCACCAAACAGGCTTGGAAGGATCGGTATCGATATTGCCCGCACAAATCCCAGGATTCTTTATGCCTATGTCGATAACTATGAAGTTGCCTACCCTGCAAAACAGGGTGAAACGGATTCATACGGCCGCCAGAGGAAAGATGTGATAAAGGGTGCAACAGTTTACAGATCCGATAATTCCGGCGAAACGTGGAAACAGGTGAGCGGACTTACCCCGGAGCAGAAGACTTTTATGGAGAGACATTCTGCCACATATGGCTGGGTATTCGGACAGATCAGGGTCGATCCAAACGACGAGAATACTGTGTACACAATGGGTCTGATGCTCAACCAGTCAACCGACGGGGGAAAGACATTTAAATCCCTTCGCGGTCCGCATGTCGACCATCACGGTTTATGGATCGATCCGGCAAATTCAAATTACCTGCTTAATGTACAGGATGGCGGATTGGGAATTTCATACGACAAAGGACAAACATGGAAATTCCCTATTAAAGAACTTCCACTTATTCAGTTCTTTAATCTGGGATTTGATTTCAGCACTCCTTTCAGGGTCTTTGGATCGATACAGGATCACGGAAGCTACATAGGTGTTGTTGATCTCTCAGCGGGTCGTGATAAAGTTCCTGCAAAGCCATTTGAAGAGACAATCGGCGGGGAAGGTACATCACACACAATAAATACTGAAAATAACAACACTATTTATGCGAGCGGATTTTATGGCCAGCTTGGACGGGCGGAGCTTGACAAATATCCTCAAAGCTATAAGGATCTGCTTCCGAATATGCTTCCAGGGGAACCTCAGCTAAGGGGCGAATGGGTTGCTCCAACACTTGTTTCGCCTCATAATCCCGATATAATTTACCACGGAATGCAATTCCTTATGAGATCGAATGACAGGGGAAACACATGGGATTTCATAAGTCCCGATCTCTCCTTTAACGATCCAGCAAAAACAGGAGACATTAGCTATCAGACGATTTCGGTTTTCGATGAGTCACCGCTTCGTTACGGACTTCTTTATGCGGGAACGGATGACGGCAGGATCTGGAGAACAAAGGATGGCGGCAAAAACTGGACAGAAATCAGGAACGGGGCGGTTCCCGTGAAATTTGTCTCACGGATTACAGCTTCAAAATTTGATATAGGAACTGTTTATATGACCCAGACCGGACGCAGAGATGATGATTTTCAGGTTTACATATGGAAATCAGATGATTTTGGCGATACTTGGCAGGATATTTCAGGGAATATTCCTGTGGGCCCGGTAAATACCATCAGGGAAGATCCGGTGAATAAAAATATTTTATATGCAGGAACAGATGGTGCTGTATTCGTTTCTAAGGATAGCGGCAAAAAGTGGGATCTGCTGGGAAAACTTCCGTTTTCTTATGTCCATGATCTTATCATTCACCCGAGGGATAATATGATTGTTATAGCCACTCATGGCCGCGGAGTATGGGTAATGGATGCGAATCCGATAAATGAGAAGGATAAGATGAGAGAAAGAAGGCAATTTAATTTAGAGTAATTCTTAATTATTCAAATAAAGGTATTTTTCCTTTTTTTCTGTAACCTTACCAATCACCGCCGATTGGACAAGCCCCACATTATGGAGCTCAGAAAGCACATTTTCAGATTCCTCCGGTGGGACACACATTAATAATCCTCCTGATGTCTGAGCATCCATAGCGATCATTTTCAGATTGTAGGTCAGATCCTTTGTCAGATGAGAATCATTCTCAACAAATTCAAGGTTTCTGAATGATGCGCCCGGGATACATCCTTCTTCAACAAGATTTAAAGTATCCCCGATCAACGGAACCTTTCCCAAATCGAGTTCAATTGTCACATTACTTGCTCTTGCCATCTTTAGAGCATGACCTGCAAGTCCGTACCCTGTTACATCAGTTGCTCCTTTTACTTTGTATTTCTTCATCACCTCCGCTCCGGAAGAGTTAAGCGTTTTCATAACCTTTTTTGCCAGATCCGTATCCTCATCAGATGACATTTTCATCTTCTGACCGGCAAGGATTACGCCCGTGCCGACAGGTTTTGTAAGTATCAGAATATCGCCTGGTCTGGCTCCGGAATTAGAAATGATCTTTTGCGGATGAATATAGCCGACAACAGCCAGACCATACTTTGGAGGAAAATCGTCAATTGTATGTCCACCGATGATCATGACGCCGGCTTTTGCAGCAGTTTCGGCTCCCCCTTTTAGAATTTCAGCACAGGCTTCAAGCGGTAACCTTGAGGCAGGGAACATCATAATATTCAAAGCTATGACCGGCGTGCCTCCCATTGCATAGACATCACTGATCGAATTTGCAGCAGCTATCTGGCCAAATTCATAGGGATCGCTGCATACCGGAGGAAAAAAGTCGGTGGTAAATACCAGCGCCAGTTCATCACTCACCCTGTAAACGCCGGCATCATCATGAGTATCTATACCAATAAGGATATCAGGATGTTCAGGAATGGGGAGGTATTTCAGAAACTCGTCAAGCTGCCCCGGTGAAATCTTTGAGGAACATCCACCTGCTTCAACCATCTGAAGAAGATCAACTTTCATGGTCTTATTATATTTCCAGTGGATGACATAACCTGTACTATTTCGAACATATTGCTCATGGTGCCGATTTTTATCTTCTCTTCAATTGAATAGTGCTTTGCACAGGTGGCGCACAACAGGAGGCCGACACCCATCTTTTCTATCTCCCTAAGTTTACCGGCTACAGGAGAATCTTCTGAGCCCAAGGTCACACCCCTGTTGTAGAATACCATTTTCCGCGGAAGAATATCAAGATCCAAAATTGCTTTTATGAAATTACTCATCAGCAGATGACCCAGTTCAGCATCTCCATCTCCCATTTTGTCGGAACTAAAAGCAATTATGAAATCACCTTGTGTAAAATGGGGGACATCATTCGTGCAATACGCTGAAGGATCGGCATTTGCGTTTGCAGAAGTAACCTTTCTAATTGTCAGGGTCCATACTCCGTTTGATTCTTCAGAAGTGAATTCAGCATTATTATCTTTCAGGAACCTTGAGATATTGTTAAAAGAGTTCTGATTGTCAGTGATTACCTTTACGGACTCACCGGTCGCAGATTCCCTGAGAGCGCGTTTAGTAGCGATCAGAGGTGCAGGGCACTGCTGACCTGAAGTATCAAATATTTTCATAAGTGTTTATTTTGATCTGCAAAAGTACAAAAAGGAATCCATGCTGGCGCCAATTTGTAATTGTTGCCATCATTGACGCATAGAAACCATGGAGATCCACAGAGTTATAGTAAAACTTAACTCTGTGTTAGTTCCGGATGTTCTCTGAAAAAGAAAATTAAATCAGTATTTTTGAGTTTCAAATTAAAAACCATGAAAAAATTAACAATAGTTCTTCTTCTATTAATAATAATTGCAGAAACTGCCCGGACCCAGGATCAGATAAGTAATAATTCTGCAGTTGGTTCATGGCTAGGAAAGTTGGATGTCAGTTCGATAACCCTCAGGATTGTTTTTAACTTATCATTGATTGAGAACGACTCTATTGCCGCCACCCTTGATAGTCCCGATCAGGGAGCTAAAAATATAAAGATCGGACCTGTCACCCTTGATGGAAAGGATATTTCAATCAAGGCACCTCTTCTACTTGCGGAATATACAGGCACTTTTAAAAATGATTCATTGATAGAGGGCACATTTAAACAGGCAGGACAGTCAATACCGCTTAACCTCATTAAACTCAGGAAAGCTTTCGCCCTCAACAGGCCTCAGGAACCAAAACCTCCCTTTCCTTATTTATCAGAAGATGTGAGATTCACAAATGAAAAAGCAGGAATAGAGCTTGCAGGCACTCTTACAATGCCTGATGGAGACGGCCCTTTTCCCGCTGTCATTCTCATTACCGGTTCAGGCTCCCAGAACAGGAACGAAGAACTGATGGGACATAAACCGTTCTGGGTCATAGCAGATCATCTGTCGAGAAACGGAATAGCTGTGCTTCGATATGATGACAGAGGTGTGGGCCAGTCAAAAGGCTCTCCCCTGAATGCCACATCGGGTGATTTTGCTGACGATGCCGGAGCAGCGTTCCTTTATCTCAGAACAAGAAAAGAGATCGATCCTGAATCAATCGGGCTTGCAGGTCACAGCGAAGGAGGATTGATTGCCCCGATAGTTGCTTCATCAGATCAGCGCATTGCATTTATTATTTCGCTTGCCGGACCCGGAGTTACAGGTGAACAGATTCTGCATAAACAGAATCACGATATCAGCATGGTCTCAGGTGCTGATGAAAAACAGGTCATGAAAGGTATTTCAATCAATAAAAAACTATTCGCAATCCTGAGAAAGGAGCCGGACAATGATAAGGCAGCTTACAGGATAACAGCTGCTTATAAAAAGATACTGATTAAGGAAAAGGTTTCTCCTGAAGATATTGAAAAGGATATAAAACAGCTTAATTCAAGTCTGAATCCGGTTTCATATAACTGGTTCCGGTATTTCATTTCAACGGACCCGAAGGTTTTCTGGAAAAAGGTCAGGTGCCCCGTGCTGGCACTGAACGGTGAAAAGGATCTGCAGGTAGCTGCCGATATCAACCTTCCTGCAATCGAAAAAGCATTGATAGCCGGAGGAAACAAAAAAGTTAAAACAGTAAAACTTCCGGAACTAAATCATCTTTTTCAGCATTGCCAGACAGGGTTGCCAGCTGAATACGGGGAGATTGAAGAGACTTTTTCTCCGGAAGTGCTTAAGATAATGTCAGACTGGATTAACGGTCTTTATTAGTACCTGCAAGCTTTTTAAGGATTATATGACCCCTCGCAAGAATACCGGCCGATCCATCTCCCTGAAGCATGTTTATTGTTGATGAAAGTTCATTTGCCAGTTCAGGATAGATGATTGCAAGTTTGTATATTATTTCCATCGAATAAGCTTTTATTGCAATCGCCGAAAAGCCCGAGCGAAGCATTTTAAAACAATGAAAGGCCAGAATTCCCTGCTGTTTCTGGTTAAGCGTATTCAGGTCGCTCATCGATATCATTCTGAGGAATGATCTCTGAACGCTTTCATTATCAAGTGATTCAAGCGATCCGATGATTACCTCCAGATCAGATCCAATCAGATGCGGATATTTGTCATGTACCTTCGAAAGAGTCCATGATGCCCTGAAAGCAAGCTTTTTATCTTTCAAGAAAGAGTACTCAAGCAGTTTTTTCAGAATTATAGTGTTTTCGCCGGCTGAATCTGCAAGCCATTCCGCTTCCTTTCTCCCCATCATATTGCCTACCATCGATCTCAGATCTTCTTCACTATATGCGTTCATAACCTGATCTGGTACTTTAAATTCATGAACAATTGCAGTCAAATTATCCAGGAGAAAATTATCTGAAACAATGACATCGGCTTCCAACAGATCAATCTTTCTAAGGTCAAGCGGATCGAGCCATTTATAAGAGATATGCTCTGTAAGAAAAGGTAATTCATCAAGTGTATCGCAAACAAAGGGAATTAGCTTTATCTTTTTAATACCATAATCATAATCAGTGACGGCCAGACGTTTGCAGATAACAATATCCATCGAGAGCTCCTCCCTGATTTCTCTAATAATACATTCTTCTTCAGTCTCATTTTCTTTAAGCTTGCCTCCGGGAAATTCCCACTTGAAAGGGTGGTCAGATTTTTTACCTCTCTGAACAACCAGAATTTCATTCTCCTCATTTCTGATAATGGCACATGTCACATTTATCATGATTTTAAAGCTATAAGATCCTCATAAAAAGGTATTTCAAGCATGTGCTCATATTGATTCTTCTCAGAACTGAACCTGAACGCATAATTTACCAGACCATTGGTAACTACTACATAAGGTACTTTATACCCCAGATTATAACTGCCTATCTGGTCATATACTTTATCCTCATAAAAATCTGAAATATTTATTTCAGGTGATTTACATTCGACTATCATTACAGGATTACCTTGCCTGTCGTGAACCAGGATATCAACCCGTTTCTTCATTTTATTGAAACTGAACCTCATTTCAATTCCTATAAGTCCCGGCGGGTATCTCCCTTCCTGAATCAGGTACTGTACAAAATTCTGTCTGACCCATTCTTCAGGAGTAAGCTTCACATATTTTTTTCTTAAAGTATCCAGAATCATCTCCGATCCCTCCTTTCCGGTGATCCTGAAGGAATATTTCGGAAGGTTCAGCTGTTTCAACTTACTTTTGTATTTTTGAAGGCAAATATATTGAGATAAATATAAACTCGGATTACTGAATGAAAACCAAAGAAGAAATTGTTAATAACTGGCTTCCGCGATATACCGGAAAATCGATTGAGACTTTCGGCAAATATTTCCTTCTGACAAATTACCTTTATTATGTCGAGCTCTTCGCGAAATGGAATAAAGTCGAAGTTGAAGGAAGAGAAAAGAACATGCCAAGTGCAACCGCCGATGGAATAACAATTATAAGCTTTGGAATGGGAAGCCCGAATGCAGCAACCGTGATGGACCTTCTAAGCGCCGTAAGTCCTTCAGCTGTTTTGTTCCTGGGGAAATGCGGTGGTTTGAAAAAGAAGAACAAGCTCGGCGACCTTATACTCCCTATTGCAGCAATTCGCAGTGACGGTACATCAAATGATTATCTTCCCCTTGAGGTCCCCGCACTGCCCGCATTCAGACTGCAAAGTGCAATTTCAGCATCAATTACCCGCGAAAATAAGGCATACTGGACCGGAACAGTCTATACGACAAACAGGAGGGTATGGGAGTATGACGACAGGTTCAAAAAATACCTTGTAAAAACACGCGCAATGGCTATTGATATGGAAACTGCTACGATATTCACAGTCGGTTTTGCAAATGAAATTCCTACAGGAGCCCTGCTGCTGGTCTCCGATCAGCCAATGATCTCAACAGGGATAAAGACAGACGCCAGCGATCGCCTGGTAACGAAGAAATTTGTTGAAATGCATCTTAAGATAGGTATTGATGCTTTAAGGGAAATAAAAAATAACGGGATTTCAGTTAAACACCTAAGATTCTGACAATGCCGGCCACATTCGAGGAAATAATTTCCGACCTGAGGAAAAGAATCTTCAAACCGGTATATTTTCTGGCCGGGGATGAACCATATTATATTGATCTGATAACCGATTTTATCGCAGAAAAGGTACTCCCGGAAGAGGAAAAAGCCTTTAACCAGGTTATCATCTATGGGGAGGATACTTCAATAAATGCGGTTATTGAGACATCGCGACGGTTTCCGATGATGGCAAGTCATCAGGTTGTAATTGTAAAAGAGGCACAGGCACTGAAAAAGATCGAGGATCTGACCCTCTATCTTGAAAAGCCTCTTTTATCGACAATTCTTGTTTTCAATTTCAGATACAAGGTGTTGGATAAAAGAACAAAGCTCTTTAAATCACTTGATACACAGGCCGTCTATTTTGAATCGATGCGATTGCGCGATTATCAGGTTCCTCCGTGGATCGAAAGATATCTGATGGTAAAAGGGATTAAGATAAATCCCGATGCATCTGCAATGCTCACCGAATTCCTCGGGACCGATCTTCACAAGATCGTAAATGAACTCGACAAGCTGCTAATTACACTCCCGGCTGGCAGCCCTGTAATAAGCACATCGCTCATTGAAAAAAACATAGGCATCAGCAAAGACTATAATAATTTTGAACTGCAAAAAGCGATTGGCGAAAAAAATATCCTGAAAGCCAACATGATAATCCGGTACTTTTCCGAAAATCCAAACGACAATCCGGTTACCCTTACTATCGCTTCGCTTTTCAGTCTCTTCACAAAGATCCTGACCTATCATTATCTCACTGACAAATCAAAGAACAATGTTGCCTCGGTTCTGAAGATCCATCCATATTTCGTAAGGGATTATGAGGTCGCTGCAGTGAAGTACAATGTCAATAAAACAATCCAGATAATCAGTTATCTGAGAACTTATGACATGAAAACAAAAGGTTTTGGTGATGTTAGCACCGACCATGGTGATCTCCTTAAGGAGCTGGTGTACAAAATATTACATCTATAAACATTCCCCTTCTGATCCCATGTACTCACCCCCCGATCTCCTCCCTTGAAATAACATGCACTCACCCCCCGACCCCCTCTCTACTTCGTAAAGAGGGGGAGTTTATAAAATGTACAAGAAAAATTCCCTCTCTTTCCGCCAACTGCCGGAAAGAGTGGGAAAATAAAGGGGTAAGTATATGTATCAGTTCATATCCGGCGAATCCGGAAAATCGGCCCAAACCCTGTATTTATTCTTGAACGATCGTAGAAGCCTCTTCCAGCTATCTCCTCCCGTTGTGTTCATAATAACTTCGGAATTCACTTTTGATATCACCCAGGAGTTTTCCTTCAATTCCCTTTCAAGCTGACCAGCAGACCAGCCAGAATAGCCCAGGAAAAACCTGATCTGACCTGGCTTAACTGATCCGGTTCTTATCAGATTACGAATAGCATCAATATCGCCACCCCAGAAGATATTTCCTTCCACCCTGACACTCTGCGGAATAAGGTGGCCAAGGTCATGTATGTAATGAAGAGTATCGGGTGCAACCGGACCTCCCATGTTGAGATTCTCTTCCCATCCTTCGAACCCTGAGACTGTATCGCAAATCCTTAAATCAAGCTTCTTGTTAAGAATAAAACCTACAGAACCTTTAGGATTGTGGTCGGTAAGATACACTACCGTCCGGTTAAAAAAAGTATCCGGAAGAAAAGGTTCCGAAATAAGTATTTTACCTTTTTCCGGGATCTTATCTTCTGGAAGTATTGCGAACAGATCAATTTCCGGTTTCATAATGTAAAATTAACAAACACAATGTAAACAAAAATATAAAATATGCATAAAAATCGTGCCAAATGTGATGTAAAATAATTAAGCTAACCAATGATTCCAATTGAATAATGTAATATTTTTGACCAGTTTAGTTAAATAATTCTATGGAGAAAAGTACATTACGGATAATTGGGAACAAAGCAGTATTGAATATCCGCGAGCGGATGTGTGAAAATGCCGAGGAATTGCTGTCAAGCGAAAAATTCAGGGCAGTACTTGATCATTGCATTAACCAGTTAAGATCAAAAAATTCTCCGCTTCTCGATATTTTTGAAGACGGGGTTGCCGATAATCCTTCAACTGATAACCTGGTAAAGACATTGTCACTGCTTGTCAAGTATGAAAAAAATGTTGTTCCGCATATCTTTGATAAGTCTGCTGGATTTCTAAGAGATATTCAGTTGCTTAACAGTTTTGTCGAGCATCTGTATGATTACTGGCGTCATTTCGACAGGTTTATAATAAATGATTCAGAGGGTGACCGGCTTGACAAACGACCTTACCGTACATTCAATGAGACTATTGAGCATCTCACCCATCTTATCCGGACAGTATACCGGCATATCCAGGAGAACATTACAGGGAGCCATCCCACAGTATACAGACAGGTTCCTGCCGGAGCGGAAATTGCTGTCATCTCACTGCCGAAAGAAATCGCATGGACCGATGACAGGTATTTAAGACTTAATGTGGTACCAGTTGTCCGTCAGATACTTATTTACCCACCGCTCGTGATCCAACAAACAATGAACAGGCGAACGGGTGATTTTAAAAGGATAAAGCAGAATCCTGTGGATCTGGCAGAACTTAACTCAGACGACTGGCTCTGCTTCCCGGCAAAAGTAGGGAAGTATATTATTATGGTATATTTCCATCTGACATTTTTTGAACTTGGTTTGTCGCTGTGCAATCTGTTCCAGCTGGCAGAAGATTCAGATCTTGAAAAGAAACCTGATGCGGTCTTTGTTTATGGTGTTGACGGCAAAAAGCTTGATAACCTTGCCAAATACCCTACAGTTTTTTATAATGACGAGAAGAATTCAATTTTTGTGGGGGCTATCCCTGACAGGCCTGAGTTCGGATATTTCGGTTACCTGAAAAAAATGATGCTTACATTGCATAACTCACTTGTGATGAAAGCAGGAAACATGCCTTTTCATGGTGCTATGGTGAAGATCCTCCTCCATGGCAGCAAAGAGGCCACAATTCTTATGATGGGTGATACCGGAGCCGGCAAATCAGAGACTCTCGAAGCATTCCGTGTTCTCGGCGATAAACAGATACGCGAATTGAAAATTATTGCCGACGACATGGGGTCGATAGAACTTGACAGCAATGGCAATCCTGTTGGATACGGAACAGAAATTGGTGCTTTCCTGAGGCTCGACGACCTTCAGCCCGGTTACGCCTACGGACACCTTGACAGGTCGATAATAATGAATCCCAGCCAGGTCAATGCAAGGATAGTATTCCCGGTGACGACCTTTAATACGATAATTAAAGGACATAAAATTGATTATATACTGTATGCAAATAATTATGAAGAAATTGACGATGACCATCCTGTCATTGAAAAGTTCAATACTCCTGAACTGGCCCTGAGTGTATTCCGTAATGGAGCTGTCATGAGTAAAGGTACTACTACGTCAACAGGTCTTGTCCATTCATATTTTGCAAACATTTTTGGCCCGCCGGAATACAGGGAAACTCATGACAGAATTGCAAAAAGCCATTTTGCAGCTTTTTTCAAAACCGGAGTTTTTGTAGGTCAGATGCGAACCAGGCTCGGTATACGGGGTTATGA